>DASWFO010000181.1:0-10692 GCA_036394195.1 Alphaproteobacteria bacterium
CCGCCTCGACCTGCCGGTGGACGCCGTCATCCCGGGACCGGCGATCCTGGAGCAGCCCGACGCCACGACCTGGGTCGACCCCGACCTCGTGGCGACTGTCGACGGCTTCGGCAACCTCGTGATCAAGCGCCGGCCATGACCGCGTTTAACTCTGCCACGACTGCGCTGATGCTGATCGATCTCCAGAACGACTTTCTGCACCCCAAGGGCGCGTATGGCCGGGCGGGGCAGGGGGCGCCGGCGATCGCGGCCCTGCCGGCGCGGCTGAAGCCGGTCGCGGACGCGGTGCGCGCCGCCGGCGGCTGGATCGTGTCGACGCATTTCACGCTCGTGCCCGGAAAAGGCGGCGAGCCGCTGATCTCGCCGCATCTGAAAAAGCTGCGACCCTTCCTCGGCAAGGGCGACTTCGTGCCCGGCGCGTTCGGCCACGACCTGGTCGACGAGCTCAAGCCCGCCGACCTCAGCGTCGACAAGGTCGCGTATTCCGCGTTCTACATGAGCCGGCTCGAATTCGTCCTGCGCAAGGCGGGGATCGAGACCCTGGTCTTCGCCGGCATCGTGACCAACGGCGGCGTTGCGTCGACCTTGCGCGACGCACATGTGCGCGACTTCACGACCGTCCTGCTGTCCGACGGCTGTGCTGCGTTCAGCGAGCAGGTCCACACGACGACGGTCGCGTCGCTGGCGGCGGTCACGCCGGTGATGACCTGCGCCGAGTTCGCGGCGGCGGTGCAGCGATGAAATCGTTCCCGCCCATGATCCTGCCGGCGGAGGCGCCGTTCAGCGCGTCGGCGCCGGTGCTCGTGATCGGCGCCGGGGCCGCCGGGCTGACCGCGGCGCTGGCGGCGCGGGAAAGCGGCGCCGAGGTGCTGGTGCTCGAGCGCGATGCCATGGCGCAGGGCTCGACCGCGCTGTCGTCGGGCTTCGTTCCCGCCGCCGGCACCAAAGTTCAAAAGCGTCTCGGGATTCCGGACACGCCCGATCTCTTCGTCCGCGACTTGCAAGCGAAGGCCAAGGGCCTCGCCGAGCCGCCGCTGGTGCAGGCGCTGGCGCACGGCATCGGCCCGACCATCGATTGGCTGACTCTGCGCCATGCGGTGCCGTTCGAGCTGGTCGACGGATTTCTCTATCCCGGCCATTCGGTGCTGCGCATGCATGCGACGCCGCAGCGCACCGGGGCCGAGCTCATGGCGTATCTGCGCGCGGCCGCCGAGCGCGCCGGCATCGACGTCGTGACCAACGCGCATGTGCACGGGATTCACGCCGGACCGGACGGCCGCGTGACCGGCGTCAGCATCGATCGGCCGGACGGCATCAGCGACAGCCTCGGCTGTGCCGCGCTGGTTCTCGCCTGCAGCGGCTTCGGCGGCAATCCCGACATGGTGCGTCGCTATATTCCCGAAATGGCTGAGGCCCTGTTCTTCGGCCACTCCGGCAACACCGGCGATGCGGTCGTCTGGGGCACTGCGCTCGGGGCGGGGGTGCGCGACATGGGCGCCTATCAGGGGCACGGCTCGGTGGCAGCACCCCACAATATCCTGATCACCTGGGCGCTGATGATGGAAGGCGGCTTCCAGGTCAATGCCGAGGGACAGCGCTTCTCGAACGAGCATCAGGGTTATTCCGAGCAATCGGTGGCCGTGCTGGCGCAGCCGGGCGGCGTGGCGTGGAACATCTACGATCAGCGGCTGCACGATCTCGGCCTCGCCTTCGAGGACTATCGGGACGCGGTCGCGGCCGATGCGATCAAGTCGGCGGCGACGATCGAAGGATTGGCGGCCGTGCTTCGGCTGCCGGCGACTGCACTGGCGGCGACTCTGGCCGAGACCAGGGCCGCGGCGGCGGGTGGGCAGCGCGACCGCTTCGGCCGCCGGTTCGCCGACAAGCCGGCGCTGGCGCCGCCGTTTTATGGCGTGCGGGTCACCGGCGCGTTGTTCCACACCCAGGGCGGCCTCATGATCGACGAGCAGGCGCGGGTCCTCCGACCCAGCGGGGAGGCGCTGCCCAACCTGTTCGCCGCCGGTGGTGCGGCCTGCGGCGTCTCTGGTCCGGCGGTGTGGGGCTATCTGTCGGGCAACGGGCTGCTCGCCGCGGTCGGCTTCGGGCGGATCGCCGGGCGGTCCGCCGCGGCGGTCGTCGCCCGGCAGTCGCAGGCAGCACCAGCATGAGCCTCTACGGTCCCATCCGCGGCGTCATGGTGCCGCAGGCGAACACCACGGTCGAGGCCGAGATGCGCGTGCTTCTGACCGGCACGCTGCTCGCGGCACGGCTGCGCAGCCGCTCCCAGGATTCGCGCACGCGCCTGGTCGAGTATCTCGACCGCATCGAGGAGTTCCTGCTCGATTTCGACATCGCGCCGCTGCAGGCCGTCGGCTTTGCCTGCACCGGCAGCAGCTATTTCATCGGTGCGGCGAGCGAGGACGCGCTGTTCGACCGGCTGTCGGCGGCGCGCGGCACGCCGGTGCTGTCGGCCGCGCGCTCGCTACGCCAGGCGCTTACGGCGCTGGGGGCGCGGCGCATCGGGCTGATCTCGCCGTATCCGGACTGGCTGCACGAGACGGCCACGGCCTATTGGCGCGACGCCGGCTTCGTGCCGGTGCGCTCGACGTCGCTCGCCGGCGACATGGGCGACACGCGGGCGATCTACAGCCTGCCGGCGCCGCAGGCCGATGTCCTGATCGGCATCGCCCGCGATCTCGACGCGATCGTCATCTCCGGGACCGGCCTGCCGAGCCTGCCGACCATCGCCGCGGCGGATGGGCTGGGCATCCCGGTGCTGTCGTCCAATCTCTCGCTGGCGTGGGCGATGACCGGCAGCTCGCCGGCGGTGCTGCGCGACCTGCTGGCGCCGGCGGCGCCATGGCGCGGCCGCCTTGCCCAGGCGCTGAAGGACGCGACGCATGGCTGACGACAGCCCGATCGCGTCCCCCGCCACGCCGGGCATTCGTCTCCGCGACACCGCCAAGAGCTACGGCGACACGGGGAGCACGGTGGCGGCGCTGGCGCCGACGTCGCTCGACGTCCGCCAGGGCGAGCTTCTGGTCCTGCTCGGGCCGTCGGGCTGCGGCAAGACGACCCTGCTGCGGATGATCGGCGGCCTGATCGCGCCCAGCGCAGGCAGGATCGAGATCCGGGGTCACCCGCTGTGGACCAAGCGCGGCCGCAACCAGGAGGCGGTGCGCGAGCTCGGCATCGTGTTCCAGGAGCCGAACCTGTTCCCGTGGCTGACCGTCGAGGCGAACGTGGCGCTGCCGCTCGAGATCCAGGGCGTGTCTCGCGCCGCCCGGCTCGCCCGGGCGCGCGAGTTGCTGCGGCTGGTCGGCCTCGCTGGCTTCGAGGCCCGCCGGCCGCGCGAGCTGTCGGGCGGCATGCGCCAGCGCGCGGCGATTGCCCGGGCGCTGGCCGGCAACCCGCACATCCTGCTGCTCGACGAGCCGTTCGGAGCACTCGACGCGCTGACCCGCGAGCAGATGAACATCGAGCTGCAGCGCATCTGGATGGCGACCCGGCAGACCGTCGTTCTGGTCACGCACTCGATCACCGAGGCGGTATTCCTCGCCGACCGGGTCGTCCTGCTGTCGCCGCGGCCCGGCCGCATAGACAACATCATCGACGTCGGGTTCGGCCGCCCGCGGACGGCGGAGCTGGAGGCCAGCGCCGAATTCCAGTCGATCGTGCTGCGGCTGCGCCAGCGCCTGGGAGCCGTGGCATGACGCCGGGACAGAGTGCCCGCGCGAACCGGCTGCCGTGGATCACCACGCCGCTGCTGATCCTGGCGCTGCTGCTTGCCTGGCAGGCCTATGTGCGCCTCTCTGGCATCAGCGGCTTCGTCCTGCCCACCCCGGCCGAGGTCTGGGATGCGTATCGGGACGAGCTCGGCAAGCTCACCCTCTGGCGGCACACGGCGGCGACGCTTTATGAGACCGTCGCCGGCTTTGTCTGGGCCACCGTCGTCGGTCTTGGCCTTGGCGTCGTGATCGGCCGCTGGCGCTGGCTGGAGACGACGCTGAACCCGTTCATCGTCGCGACGCAGGTCGTGCCGAAGGTGGCATTGGTGCCGCTGTTCGTGGTGTGGTTCGGCTTCGGGCCGGTCTCGAAAGTCTTGCTCGCCGCGACCCTCGCGTTCTTTCCGATCCTCACCAACACCGTGCTCGGCGTGAAGTCGGTCGATCTCGGCCACCGCGACGTCATGGTGGCGCTGAATGCCTCGCGCTGGAAAGTCTTCACGCGGCTGGAATTGCCGAGCGCGTTGCCTTACCTGCTGACCGGCATGGAGGTCGGCGTCGTACTGGCCATCATCGGCGCCGTGGTCGGGGAATATCTCGGCGGCAACAGCGGGCTCGGCTATCTTCTCATCGCCAAGATGAACGCCTATGAGACGGACGCGCTGTTCGCGGTCATCATCCATCTGACCCTGATCGGTTTCGCGTTCTACTGGCTCATGGGCTCGCTGCGGCGGCTGTTGATCCCGTGGCACGAATCCGTGCTCATCGACCGGACCCGGCCATGAGCGACGCCGAGGTGCTGATCGCCGGCGCCGGGCCCGTGGGGCTGACCGCGGCCCTGGTGCTGGGGAGCCGGGGTGTGCGCGTCATCCTGTGCGAAGCGGCGGCCAGCCTGTCAAACGAGCTTCGCGCCTCGACGTTCCACCCGCCGACGCTCGACATGCTGGCGGCTTATGGTGTGACCGATGCGATGCTGGCGCAAGGCCTGATCTGTCCGCACTGGCAGGTCCGCATGCACCCATCCGGGGAGCGCGCGGTGTTCGATCTCACCGTACTCGCCGAGGAGACGGCGCATCCGTACCGCCTTCAGTGCGAGCAGTCCAAGCTGGCCGCCATTCTGCTCGACAAAGTCGGCGGCCTGCCGACGGTCGAGGTGCGGTTCGGCGCCCGCATCGTCGACGTCGCGCAGACGGACGATGGCGCCAGCTTCGTGGTCGAGGAGGGCCAGGGCCGCCGGACGCTCACCGGCCGGTATGGGATCGGCGCCGATGGGGCCCGCAGCGCCGTGCGCGAGGCGTCAAGCATCGGCTTCAGCGGCGACGTCTATCCCGAGACGACGATCCTCGCCACCACGACGTTCCCGTTCGAGACGCGGCTCGATGGCATCTCGAACGTCTCCTATTGCTGGAAGGCCGACGGCACGTTCAGCCTGCTGCGGCTGCCCGGCGTGTGGCGCACCAGCCTTTACGCGCGCGACGGCAAGACGCTCGAGGAAACCCTCAGCGACGACGGCATCCAGGACCTGATGCACGACATCGTGCCACTGCCGGGCCCGTTCGAGGTGCTGGAGACGCGGCCCTACCGGATCCACCAACGCCTCGCCGAGACGTATCGGCGCGGGCGGGTCTTCCTCGCCGGCGATGCGGCGCATCTCAACAGCCCGTCGGGCGGCATGGGCATGAACGGCGGCATCCATGACGCGTTCAACCTGGCTGAGACGCTCATGGCCGCCCTCGGCGGCGCCGACGACCGCAGCCTCGACCGGTATGAGCGGCAGCGGCGCCCGATCGCCCAGGACGCGATCATCGCGCAAGCGCATCAGAACCGCACCCGCATGCAGGAGCGCGACCCGGAGCGCCGCCGCGCCCTGCTGGCCGAGTTGCAGGCGACCGCCCGCGATCCGGCCAGGCTGAAGACGTATCTGCTGCGCACCTCGATGATCGACGGCCTGCGCCGCGCCGCCGCCATTCAATAGGAGAGGCTCATGTCCAGTTTTGTAAGCCGGCGTGATGTGGTGAAGGGCGTTGCCGCGACGGCCATGCTCGCCGCCCCGGCCCTCGCACGGGCCCAGACCCTGGAGCCGGTCACCGTGATGACGCCGTTCGGCTTCATTGGCGATTTCATCGACGTGATGAACGCGTATTCCGGCGGCCATTTTCGCCGCCACGGCCTGGACGCGAAGGTCCAGGGCGGGCGCGGCACCGCGCAGGCCGTCCAGCAGCTTGCCGCCGGCACCGTGCAATATATCCGCTCGGCGTCGATCGACATGATGCGCGCCGTCGGCTCGCCGCAGGCGCTGCCGCTGGTGGCGATCTCCACTTTGTACCAGGCCTCGACGTTCCGGGTGATCAGCCCGGCGGAGAAACCGATCGGCGGCGCCGAGGAGCTCAAAGGCAAGACCGTCGGCGTGGTCTCGGTCGGCGGTTCGACCGAGATCCTGCTCGATCTGATGCTGCGCAAGGTCGGGCTCAGCCGCGACGACGTGCCGCGCGAGGTGACCGGCAACAGTCCCGGCGCCCTGCAGCTGGCGCGGCAGGGACGGGTCGATTGCTTCATCGCGTCGGCCGAGGTCGTCGCGGCGCTGGAGCGTGCGCACGAGAAGGTCGAAAGCTGGAGCACCGACAAATACGTGCCGATGCCCGGCCAGTGCTACGTGACCACGCGCGAGGAGACGGCGCAGCATCCGGACCGCGTCGTGCGCTTCCTGCGCGCGATGCGGGACTCCGTGAACGAGCTGCTGACGCAGCCGGCCCGGCCGATTTTCGAGCGTGCGGCGAACGACTTCGAGATCGCGGGCATCCGAAATCTGGACGTGCTCGCGGGCGTCGTCGAGGAGGCGCATCCGCTCTGGCTGGCCCAGGGGCGGGAGAACCTGCTGCGCAACGTGCCGGCGCTGTGGGACGCCGGCGCCAAGGCGCTCACCGAGGCCGGTCTGGCGCGCCTGCCGAACCCGCACGAGCTCTACACCAACATTTTCATCGATCAGGCACTGAAGGGTTGATCATGCCGGGCAGAAATAAATCGTTTCGTTGCGCCGGCGCTCTGGCGTTCGCCCTGCTTTTGGGGTCGGCCACGGCATTGGCCGAGACCTATCCGGCCAAGCCGGTGAGGCTGCTGGTCGGCGCGTCCGCCGGCGGCACCACCGACACGCTGGCGCGTGGAATTGCGCCCGGCATGACCGCGGCCCTGGGGCAGCCCTTCGTTGTCGAGAACAAGGCAGGGGCGGGCGGCAATCTCGCGGCCGAGGCGGTCGCGACCGCGGCTCCGGACGGCTACACCCTGCTGGTGAGCTATACCAGCCACACCATCAACGCGACGCTCTATCCCAATCTGCCGTTCGACGCGGTCACCGACTTCACGCCGATCAGCATGATCGCGACGGTGCCGAGCCTCCTGGTCGGCAATCCGCACGTGCCGGCCGACACGCTCGCCGACCTGATCGCCTATGCGAAGGCCAATCCCGGGAAGCTGACGATCGGCATCGGCGGGCTTGGCTCGTCGCTGCACATGGCCGGCGACATGCTGAAGCTCGAGGCCGGCGTGTCGATCCTCAACGTGCCCTACAAGGGGACCGCGCCGGCGATGGCCGACGTGATCGGCGGCCATGTCGATCTGATGTTCGCGAGCGTCCTGACCGGTGCCACCCAGGTCCGCGCCGGCGCGCTGAAGGCGTTCGGCGTCACCAGCAAAGCGCGGCTCGCCCCGATGCCCGAGGTGCCGCCGATCGCCGACGTCGTGCCCGGGTTCGAATCGAATGCGTGGTTCGGCCTGTTCGGCCCGGCGAAGCTGCCGCCGGCGGTCACCGACCAGCTCTATCGCGCCGTCACGCAAGCCGTCCGGGAGCCGCGGCTTGTGGCACGGCTGGAAAAAGAGGGCGCCTCGCCGGTCGGCAGCAAGCCCGCGGACTTCGCCGCCTTCGTCGGCCAGGACGTGCAGCGCTGGGCGCCGATCGTGAAGCAGTCGGGCGCGGTGCCTGAATGACATGCGGGCGCTGTTCGCGTCGCCCCGGATGACGGTATGCTCGGACGATGGTTCACGAGGTGCAGATGCAGCCGGGATCGAGAGAGGGGCGGGTCGCCCTCTATAACCGCAACAAGCTGAAGCTCGGCCTGTTCGGCGCCAACTGCTCGTCGGGCCGCGCCGTGACGCAGGTGCCCGAGCGCTGGTCGGGGAGCTGGCCGGACAATTTGCGCCTGGCCCAGATGGCGGACGAGGCCGGCATCGACTTCATGCTGCCGATCGCGCGCTGGAAGGGCTATGGCGGCGACACCGATTACCAGGGCGCCACCCTGGAGACGCTGACCTGGGCGTCGGGCCTGCTGGCGCGGACGAAACGCATGACCGTGTTCGGCACGGTCCATGCGCCGCTGTTCAATCCGATCATCGCCGCCAAGGAGTTCGTGACCGCCGACCATATCGGCGAGGGCCGCTTCGGCCTCAACGTCGTGGTCGGCTGGAACGAAGGCGAGTTCGAGATGTTCGGCGTCGCCCAGCGCGACCACGAGGCGCGCTACGAGTACGCGCAGGAATGGATCGACGCGGTGAAGAGGGCGTGGAGCGAGCCGGCTAACTTCGATTTCACCGGCAAGTTCATCAAGCTCAAGAACGTGCGCGCGGCACCGAAGCCGTATGGCGGCACGCATCCGGTGCTGATGAACGCCGGGGCGTCGGCGACCGGCCAGGCCTTCGCGATCCGCAACTGCGATGCGCTGTTCTCGTCGTCCAAGCTCGATACGCTCGACGATTCCGCGAAGCACGTGCAGAACGTGAAGCGCCTCGGCCGCGAGAACGGCCGGGACATCGGCGTCTACACGGTCGGCGTGGTCACCTGCCGCCCGACCCAGACAGAGGCGGAGGACTACTACCAGCACTGCTCGGTCGAGCACGCGGACTGGGCGGCGGTCGATTCGATCATGGGCATGCGGGGCATCACCGCGCAGTCGGTGGCGGCGGAAGAGTTCAAGCGCATCCGCAACGCCACCGCGCGCGGCCTGTCGGGCCTGCCGCTGGTCGGCGATCCGGACGACGTGGCGAAGGACCTCGCCGCGGTGAGTGCGGCCGGGTTCACCGGCGTCGGCGTGTCGTTCGTGAATTACATCGACGAGCTGCCGTATTTCTGCGCCGAAGTCCTGCCGCGTCTGCGGCGGCTGGGCCTGCGCGAATAAGAAACAAGTCAACGGGGAGGGAACAATGGCCAGCACTTTGTGGATCTCGATGCGCCGCGCGACCGCCGCGGCGGCGCTGGCGCTGCTCGGCACGGCGGCCGCCGCGCAGACTTATCCGACCAAGCCGATCCGCATGATCGTGCCGTTTCCGGCCGGCGGTCCGTCGGACGTGCTGGCGCGGGTGATCGGCCAGAAGATGACCGATACCTTCGGGCAGCAGATCGTGGTCGACAATCGGCCCGGCGGCAACACGATCATCGGCGCCGAGGCGGTGGCCAAGGCCGCACCCGACGGCTACACGCTGCTGATGGCGATCGATTCGACGCTGACCATGAACCAGTACCTGTACAGCAAGCTGCCCTACGATCCGCTCAAGGACTTCACGCCGATCTCGCTGGCCGGGCTGGCGCCGGTGATTATCGAGGTGGACGCCGCCACCGGGCCGCAGAGTGTCCGCGAGTTGTTCGGGCGCGCCAAGGCCAATCCTGGCAAGCTCACCTATGGCGCCGGTACGATCACGACGCAGCTGATCGGCGAGATGCTGAAGTCCATGGCCGGAATCGACATCGTCTATGTCGCCTATCGCGGGAGCGCGCCGACGGTGCAAGGTCTCCTGACTCGCGAGGTCAGCTTCACCATCGACGGCGTCACCGCGAGCGTGCCGCATATCGAGAGCGGGACGTTCCGCGTGCTGGCGACCACGGGGGCCAAGCCGATCGCCGCCCTGCCCAAGGTGCCGCCGCTCGCGTCGGAGCCCGGCTTCGCCGGCTTCGACGTCGCGACTTGGCTCGGCCTCGTGGCCCCGGCCGGGACGCCGGCCCCGGTCGTCAACAAGCTGGCGCAGGAGATCGCGCGGATCGCCGGCCTGCCGGACGCGAAGGAGAAGCTCGCCGCCGCCGGCATCGACCTCACCAGCGATAGGCCTGATGAGTTCGGCCACTTCATCCGCGGCGAGGCGGAGCGCTGGTCCAAGGTGATCAAGCAGGCGGGAATCCACCTCGACTGACGCAGGCGTCCGAGCAGACGGAATCGCGTCTATTCCCGCCTCACCCGGGCGAAAGCGGGGGGCCACGGTTCAGCGGCACGATGGTTGCCCGCTCTCCGCCTGCGCGTCGCCTGCGCGGGGACAAGCTTCGCGGGCATGACGAATTAGGAGCGGACGGGAACTTTCGCGCGAGTTCGGCGTTCTTACCGCCTGACCAAAAGGTCGAGGAACGGTCCGGCGCAGCATCTGATGCCATATGGCCTGAACCAGCAAATTGCGTCGACACGGTCTGACCCGCCGGTCGCGCGAACGTCTCCACCTGCGTCCTTCTCTTCCCTCGTGCCGCTGAAGCCGGATGGGGTGGGCCGTCCGGTTTTCCTGATCCCCGGCGTCTACGGCGTCGTGGCGGAGATGAAGCCACTGGCGCAGGCGTTGTGCTCCGGCCGGCCGGTCTACGGCCTGCAGCCGCGCGGCTTCGACCCCGGGCGGATGCCGGACGACCGCATCGAGGACATGGCGCGGCATTACATCCAGGAGATCCGAACCGTCCAGCCGCGCGGGCCCTATGCCCTGGTCGGCTTTTCGTTCGGCGGGCACATCGCGTTCGAGATGGCGCATCAGCTGCGCGCGGCGGGCGAGGACATCGAACTGCTGGCGCTGCTCGATGCCCCGATGCACCGGCGCTATCTCCCCGGCCTCGCGCGGGCGCGGTTTCGATTGAGCCGCGCCGGGCGGGCGTTGCGCCGACTGACGGCCCGGCAACGAGACGAGCGGCTGCCGCATCCGTGGCGGGCGCTGCGCGAGTGGCGGGATCGGC
>DASWFO010000182.1:0-2390 GCA_036394195.1 Alphaproteobacteria bacterium
GGCGATTCTGGACATTATGAAAGTACCGCCATAGAATCGCCGGGTTTATTAACCGAGTCGCTGGTTGTTAACTTGTCGGTAACGGGGGACACTTTATCGTGCACGGGCGTTGTGTTTCGCTGGTTAAGGCACAGTATCCGACTATGACCAGACGCCGTCGATCGATCCTCATTCTCGTAGCACTCATCGCCTCGATCGGCTGGATATCACACGCCGATGCCGCCAAACCCCGGCGCCACCATGTCCTGACGCTCTCGCGGGCTTATTCCTCGATCGTCGTCGATGCAGCAACTGGTGCGGTCCTCCAGGAAGACAACGCCGACGCGCCAAAATATCCCGCGTCGCTGACCAAAATGATGACGCTGTACCTGGTGTTCGACGCGCTCGAATCCGGGAAGCTGACGCTCAATACGAGATTGCCGGTCTCGGTGCACGCGGCCGAGCAGTCGCCGACCAAGCTCGGTCTGCGCGCCGGCGAGCAGATCGCGGTGCGCGACGTGATCCTCGGCATGGTGACACGTTCGGCCAACGACGCGGCAGTGGTCGCGGCGGAAGCGCTGGGCGGCACCGAAGAGCATTTTGCCGAGATGATGACCCAGCGCGCGCGGCGACTCGGCATGGCGAGCACCACGTGGCAGAACGCCTCCGGCCTGCCCAACCCGCTGCAAATGACGACGGCACGCGACCTGTCGCGGCTGTCCCGCGCCCTGATCCGCGATTTTCCGCAGCATTACGTCTATTTCTCGACCCCGGAATTCACCTATGCCGGCCAGCGCATAGCCAACCACAACCATCTGATGAGCTGGTATGAGGGCATGGACGGCATCAAGACCGGCTTCATCAGCGCCGCCGGCTTCAATCTTGCCGCCTCCGCGGTGCGCGACAACCGCCGGCTGATCGGCGTCGTCCTGGGCGGCCCCTCGCCGCTCGCCCGCGACCATTACATGGGCAAGCTGCTCGACGTCGCCTTCGCCGAACAAGGCATCCAGCCTCGGACCGACATCCGCGAAGCGGCCGCGACGCCCGCGCCCGCGACGCGCACCAAGCGTGGCAAACTGCCGGCCGTCGCCGCCGCTGAGGCGGCCGCCAAGAAGACCAAGCGCCGCTCCAGCGAGACGGACGTCGCCGCGACGGCGGCCGCGTCGCCCGGCGCCACATTGGCGCTCAGCCACAAGCCGGGCACGGACAGCGAGCACGGCTGGGCGATCCAGGTCGGCGCGTTCAACAAGATCGAGGGCGCCCGCCGCGCCGCGGAGGCGGCGACGAAGCTCGCGGCAACGCCGCTGGTCGATGCGAGCATCGAGATCTCGTCGTTGAGAGTGAAGAAGCACAAACACAATGCCGCGGTGCACCGCGCCCGGCTGATGGGCCTGACCTCCGACCAGGCGCACGATGCGTGCAACATCCTGGTGAAGGCCGACCGCGACTGCGTCGTCCTGTCGCCGACCGATCTGCGCGGCCCCTCCGTGCGGATGGCGATCAACTGACGAAAGAGGCTTAAGCCTCTTTCGTGATCCCCGCGAACGCGGGGATCCAGCGATGACTCATGAGAAGACTGGATGCCCGCTTTCGCGGGCATGACGAGTATAGGGTAACGGCTACGCCGGCTTTCGCCGGCATGACGAGAGTGAAACGGCTCAGGCCGCCAGCCGCCGCCTCAGTCGTTGCATGAAGCGGCGCTTATGACGGCGCTGCCACTCGGCGAAATCCCAGGTCTTGGCGCCGCACGCGGTCCGGCCCGGCCTGGCAACAAAGGCCAGCGCCGACAGTGTCCGCTTGCGGTCGACGAGGCCCACCTCGACCGGGGCGACCGCGTAGAGATCGTCCTCATAGCGCTCCAGCCGCCGCCGCGCGGCGGCACTCAGGCCGCGCACCAGAATGCCACTCAGGCGGCCGCGCCGGTCCGGCACGATCATCGGGTAGGTCCTGGCGGGGACCGGGACGCAGCGCCACCCGCTCAGCGTCGCCGGCTCGACGAGGCGCGGGGCAAGCCGGCCGAGGACCAACCGTCGGATCTCCGGATCGATCAGCGTGCCGTAGAAAAAGAACCGCACGACGGGTCAGCCTAACAGCTGGCGCGAATCGAGCAGTCACCCCCACCCGGCGCCCCAGCCTTCTCCCGGGGGCGAAGCCCCCGGGACCCCGGGCGCCGACCTCCCCCCTCAAGGGGGAGGTGAACTGGTTTGCCGCGCGACCCACTCGCCTCCCCCCTTGCGGGGGAGGCCGCGAGCGACAGCGAGCGGGTGGGGGGTACGCAATGCATGCGAATTTACAGCCCCGCCGGTGCGGCGAGCCCGCTGGCTTTCACCTGCTCCACCAGCGCCGCCTTCAGCCGCGCCAGTCCCGCCTCGTCGCGCGCCTCGCAGCGCGCGACCAGCACGTCCTGGGTG
>DASWFO010000183.1:0-47759 GCA_036394195.1 Alphaproteobacteria bacterium
CGGCCCGTTCGAGCTGATCGACCGGCTCGGCACCGATTGGTTCGCGGCTCGCCTCCGCGACGCCGGCCTGCCGGTGCCCGATCTTCTGCGGAACGTGAACGGGCGAAAATTTTATCGGACCGTGTCCGGGCAGCTCCAGCACTTCACCGTCGACGGCGTCTATCGCGACGTCGTCCGGCCGGACGGCGTCCTGCTGCTCGCCGACATCAAGCGCCGCAAGCGGCCCGTGGCCCGCAACCACTCGGCGAGCCTGTGGGACATCGAAGACGGCGTCCTGTGCCTCGAATTTCACAGCAAGATGAACTCACTCAATCCGCTATCCCTGCTGATGGTCGGTAAAGCGGTGCGGCTGGTGGCCGATCGCTACCGGGCTCTGGTCATCTACAACGAGGGCGACAACTTCTCGGTCGGCGCGAATATCGGCCTGCTGCTGATCGCGGCGCGGCTCCGCGCCTGGTTTGCGATCCGCGCCCTGCTGCGCCAGGGCCAGGACATCTACAAGCAGCTCAAATATGCGCCGTTCCCGGTGGTCGGCGCGCCGTCCGGATTGGCGTTGGGCGGCGGCTGCGAAATCCTTCTTCACTGCGACGCCGTGCAGGCGCACGCCGAAACCTATGTCGGGCTGGTCGAGACCGGCGTCGGCATCATCCCGGGATGGGGCGGATGCAAGGAGTTGCTCCTGCGCTGGTTCGGCGCCAAGGCGCGTCCGGGCGGCCCCATGCCGCCCATCATCAAGGCGTTCGAGACCATCGGCATGGCCACGGTCGCCAAATCGGCCGCTGAGGCGAAAGACCTGATGTTCCTGCGTGCCGGCGACGGTGTCACCATGAACCGCGACCGGCTGCTGGCGGACGCCAAGGCCAAGGCGCTCGCCCTGGCGCAGACCTATGCGCCTCCCGAGAAACCGACGGTCGCCATGCCCGGCAAGACGGCATTCGCCGCGCTGTCTCTGGCCGTCGACGGGCTGCGCCGGACCGGAAAGGCGACGCCGCATGACGTCGTCGTCGGCAAGCAGCTGGCGACGGTCCTCAGCGGCGGCGACACCGACATCACGGCCACGGTGAGCGAGGACGACCTGCTGGCACTCGAGCGAGACGGCCTGATCGCGCTTGCCCGTCAGCCGGCGAGCCTGGCGCGCGTCGCGCACACGCTGAAAACCGGTAAGCCGCTGCGGAATTAGAACGATGGCGACGCCGACCTCACCCGTCATCCTCTCGGTCGCCGCGGTCGCGGTTTTCCTCGTGCTGCTGTACCGCGGCCGCGGGTACTGGGCCTGGACTATGGCCGCCGGCCTGGCACTGGCGGCGTGGACGGTGTCGGGCGTGCAGATGCCGGTCGCGTTCTCGGTCGCCGTGGTGGCGGCTCTCGCCGCCGCCGCGCTGTTCGGCATCCCGCCTCTCCGCCGATCGCTGCTCTCAGCCGCGGCGATGCGGCTCGTGCGCGCGCATCTGCCGCAGATGGGCGATACGGAGCGCGTGGCGCTCGAGGCCGGCACCGTATGGTGGGACGGCGAGCTGTTCTCCGGACGCCCCAACTGGCGAAAGCTTCTCAAGTTCCAGTCGCAACCGCTGTCGGAGCGCGAGCGCGCGTTCCTCGATGGACCGGTCGAGCAATTGTGCCGAATGGTCGACGACTGGCAGATCACTCAGATCCGCGATCTGCCGGAGCAGGTCTGGGATTACCTGAAACGCGAGCGCTTCTTCGGAATGATCATTCCCGAGAAATACGGCGGGCTTGGGTTTTCGGCGGCTGCGCACTCGGCGGTCGTCGTCAAGGTCTCCAGCCGCAGCATCACGACCGCCTGCACCCTGATGGTACCGAACTCCCTCGGACCGGCGGAGCTGCTTCTTCACTACGGGACCGAGGTGCAACGGAACTATTTTCTGCCCCGTCTCGCCGTGGGCGAGGAGATCCCGTGTTTCGCGCTGACCGAGCCGCACGCCGGCAGCGACGCAGCCTCGATCCGCAGTACGGGCATCGTGTGCCGCGGGACCTTCGACGGCAAAGAGATCGTCGGCATCCGTCTCGACTGGAACAAGCGCTATATCACGCTCGCCCCGGTCGCCACCGTGATCGGCCTGGCCTTCCGGATGCACGACCCCGACCGTCTGCTGGGCGATGCCGTGGATCTCGGGATCACCTGCGCGCTGCTTCCCCGCGGCACGCCGGGCATCCGCATCGGCGACCGCCACGATCCGATGGGCGTGCCCTTCCAGAACGGACCGATCACCGGCACGGACGTGTTCGTGCCACTGGAGTTCATCATCGGCGGCCGCGGCGGAATCGGCCACGGCTGGCGCATGCTGATGGAATGTCTCGCCGCGGGACGTTCGATATCGCTGCCCGCCCTGTCGGTCGCGGCGGTCGAGACGGCGGCCCGCATTACCGGCGCCTACGCCTCGGTACGTCAGCAGTTCAATCTGCCGATCGGCCGGCTGGAAGGTGTCGAGGAGGTGCTGGCCCGCATCGCCGGTCATGCCTATCTGATGAACGCCGCGCGGGTGCTGACCTGCGGCGCCGTCGACGCCGGCGCAAAGCCCGCCGTGCTGTCCGCCGTGGTCAAGGCCTATCTCACCGACGGCATGCGCGCGTGCGTCACCGACGCGATGGACGTCGTCGCCGGCGCCGGCATCTGCCGCGGCCCGCGCAACATGCTGTCGCGGATTTATGTCGCAGCACCGATCGCCATCACCGTCGAAGGCGCCAATATTCTGTCGCGCTCGCTGATCATCTTCGGTCAGGGATCGATCCGCTCCCATCCGTTCGTTCGCGACGAAATGCGCGCCGTCGAGAAGAACGACCTGGTGCTGTTCGACAAAGCGCTGTTCAAACATATCGGCTTTGTGTGCTGCACTGCGTTGCGGTCGCTGCTCCTGGCGCTCACCGCCGGACAACTGGCGGCAGGACCCGGCAGCGCGCCCTCCTCGCGCTATTTTCAGCTTCTGACACGGTTCAGCGCCGCGTTCGCCCTGGTTACGGACGCGGCACTGGCGACGCTCGGCGGCGCGCTCAAACGGCGCGAGAAGATCAGCGGCCGGCTCGCCGATGCGCTGGCGTGGATGTACCTGGCATCGGCCTCCCTCAAGCGGTTCCATGACGACGGGTCCCCCGCGGGTGACGTGGCACTCCTGAAATGGTCGTGCGACCTCGCGCTGTGGAAGATTCAAGAGGCGCTCGTCGGCGTCCTCGACAACCTGCCCAACCGGCCGGCGGCCGCGATCGTCCGCGGGCTGATTTTTCCGCTGGGCGCGCGGCTGCGGCCGCCGCGGGACGAGCTGGGCGCGCAGGTCGCGCACGGCCTCTTGGATGGCGATGACATGCGGCAGCGGATAACCCGCGACATCTTCATTCCAGACGTCGCGGAAGATGGCCTGGGCCGGCTCGAAGCGGCCCTCGCTCTCGTCGTCGCCGCCCGCGACGCCCAGAAAAAGATCCGCGATGCGGCTCGCGGCGGCACGCTCGAGGCGGAACCTGCGGCAACGTTGGCCGAGCGCGCGGTCGCGGGCGGGATTATCAGCCCGGATGAGCGACAGCGCATCGATCTGGCGGCGCGGGCCCGGGACGCGGTGATCCAGGTCGATGCCTTCCCGGGTGCTGTCTATGGCGGACTGAAAGGCTAGCGGCGTTGCGCTGCCCAATCTAGGACGGCGTCGTCAGTCACCCCTTGTCGGCGATGTCTTTGTCCGAATAGTTGCGCTCGGGCAGCATGTCGCCGCAGCCGGCGCGGCGCGCCCAGTATTCCCACGCCCGCATGGTTTCGGGCGTGTTGGGCATGTAGTAGCCGCCGGCGGCGGAGCGGGCGTCGATTTCGCCCTGCGCCAAATACTTGACCTCGCCCATTTTCATCGCCGCCATCTGGACGCGCGCGTTGCGCGGCAGATAGACCGACACCCGGACGACGTCGATCAGCGACCGGCCGGCCGCTGCAAACCCATGGCCGCGCATCAGCGCGACCGCGTTGCCGCCCAGGCATTTCGCAAGATCGCGGCCTTGCGCCATGTTGGAGACGAGAAGGTTGGTCTGGTCGCCGAACTGGTCGGCAATGTCCCACACCGGGACGTTGGCGCCGATGAAGCTGCCGGAGTGGATCACCGGACGCAACGGGACCGGCGTGATGCCAAACGGCAGAACGTCCTCGGCATGGGCGTGCACCACCGACTGGATATCCGGCCTCGCCTCGTAAATCGCCCCGTGAATGAACCGCTCGCGGTACGGCGGCCGCCGATCGTCGGTCGCGGGCTTGCCGTCCAACGTGTATTCGACGATGTCCATCGGCCCGACGAATTCCGGACTGCGCGACCACGCGAGTAGGTAGCGCTCGGGATTCAGCGGATGGCGGATGCTGACATGACCATAGGCGTCGATGACGTCTTCGTTGGCGAGAATCCGATTGGCGACGACGACGTCGCGGATCGCCTGTTCCAGCTGTGGGTTCATCGTGGCTCCTCCAGGCTAGGAATTGTCGGGCCAAGCTGCAAAACTGTCCAGAGCGGCGCCCCTCGTCCTGAGGAGCCACGCGCCTTCGTCATCCTTCGAGACACTTCGTTCCTCAGGATGAGGGCGCGGGGCGTCTCGAAGGACGGGCCCATCGGACCGATCTCATCGCCGCCGGGGAGGACCATTGCACGCACCGCAACGCCTGATCCTGTGGGCGGTCGCGCTCATCGCCAGTGCCGCGACAGCCGACGCCCAAAGCGACGACGTGCGCGGCTATCCCAGCCGTCCGATCCATATCGTGGTGCCGGCCAGCGCCGGCGGCGCGAACGACGTCCTGGCGCGGCTGGTCGGCCAGAAGATGGCCGAGACGTTCGGCCAGCCGGTGGTGGTCGACAACAAGCCGGGCGCCCAGACGATCCTCGGCACCGAATATGTCGCGCGCGCCACCCCCAACGGCTACACCCTGCTGGCCGGGCCGATGGCGTCGATGGCGGTCAACCCGGCGGTGTACGCGAAGCTCTCGTATTCGCCGCAGCGCGATTTCGTGCCGGTGTCGCTGGTCGCCTCATATCCGTTGATCCTGGCGATCAACAAGGGAGCACCGATCCGGACCGTCCGCGACCTGGCCGCCTATGCGAAGGCCAACCCCAGCAAGGTCAATGCCGGCGGGTCGTCGGCGACGTTCCAGCTCGCAACCGAGCTGTTCAAGCAGCGGACCGGCGCTCCGATCGAATACATCCCCTACAAGGGCAGCAACGATTCGGTCGCGTCGGTGATCGCCGGCGAAACCTTGATGGCGATCGTCGACGCGGGCCCGGTCGCCGCGCAGCTCAAATCCGATCAGGTGCGCGGCCTGGCGGTGACGGCGCCCACCCGCATGGCGTCGTTCCCGGATTTGCCGACCATGGCGGAGGCTGGCGTCGGGGACATGGTGGTGCTGAGCTGGAGCGGGATTTTCGCGCCGGCCGGAACGCCGGCACCGATCGTGGCGAAACTCCAGGACGAGATCATGCGGGTCGTGAAGCTACCGGACATCCGCGCGCGCCTCGGCGCCCTGGAGCTCGATCCGGTCGGCAGCACGTCCGACGAGTTCCGCCGCATCATTGCCGGCGATATCGACCGCTGGACCCGGGTCGCCAAGACCGCGAACATCACCCTCGAGCCTTGATCGGAATAGCCATGCCGTCTGCGCGTCGAATCGATGTCCATCTCCACGTCATCCCGCCATTCTACAAGGATGCGGTCTACGAGGCGGGAACCGGTCCCGCCGTGGGCCGCTACCCGGACTGGACGCCGGAGCTGGCGCTGGAGCTGATGGACGCGAACGACATCGACTACGCGATCACCTCGGTGGCGCAGCCTGGCGTCCAGTTCACCGACGTGCCGAAAGCGCGAGCACTGGCGCGCCGCTGCAACGAGTACGCGGCCGAGCTGATGGCGAAATGGCCCAAGCGCTTCGGCGCGTTCACGCTGGTGCCGTTGCGAGATATCAAGGACGGCGTCGCTGAGATCGAATACGGATTCGACACCCTGAAATTCCAGGGCGTGTGCCTGTTCGCGAGCTACGGCGAGAAGTTCCTTGGCGACCCGTTGTTTGACCCGGTGCTCGACGCCCTCAATCAGCGCGAC
This sequence comes from Alphaproteobacteria bacterium, assembly GCA_036394195.1. Lineage (GTDB taxonomy): Bacteria > Pseudomonadota > Alphaproteobacteria > CACIAM-22H2 > CACIAM-22H2 > DATJPD01. The sequence continues at coordinate 6,067 of DASWFO010000183.1, forward strand.
GCGGTGGTGTTCATCCACCCGACCTATCATCCGTCGAGCAAGGGGCTCGATCTGCGCTGGCCCGGCTTCATGATGGAGTATCTGTTCGACACCACGCGCGCCGCGGTCAACCTGCTGATGTCCGGGACACTGGACCGGTTCCCGCGCATCCGCTTCATCCTGGCGCATGCCGGCGGCACCCTGCCCTATTTCGCCTGGCGGCTGTCGGTCTCGCCGATGATCGACCCGCGTCTGCCGCAGCTGTCACGCGAGCAGATCTTCGCCGGGCTGCGGCGCTACTGGTACGACAACGCGCTGTCCTGCGGCCCGACGACCATGGGCGCCCTGATGACCGTGGCAGCACCGGACAAAATCCTGTTCGGCAGCGATTGGCCGTTCGCCAATGCGCGCGTCGTCACCGAGGAGATCAAGGTGCACACGGCGCCGAACCTGCACAGCGATGCGCAGCGCGCCGCGATCGACCGCGGCAACGCGCTCAGGCTCTTTCCGCGGCTCGCCTGACCGCCGGCACCGCCGCCAGCGGTGCCGGCTCGACGTCGTGAAAGCGGGTCATGTCGATCAGCAATTGGTCGCCCGTCTCCGACTTCAGGATGTCGACGAACCGGTAGCCCCAGCGAAGATCCCGGCAGTCATAGGCGTGGCGGGCATACACCGTCTGGCTGAGAACTTCCTCGACGCCGGCGAGAAGGACGACGACCTCCGCCTCTTCGGCCAGAAGGTCCTCGGCGGTGCGGCCATGGAGGGGGCTCCGCTCGTCGATCTTGTGAAACACGGTCCACGACAGACTGAAAAACGAGCTTCGCGAGCGGACAAGATCGAGGTCGCGCTGACGCCACATGGGGATGCCTTCGGGGCTGCGCTCGTAGCGCAACAGTGTCACGGTCAGCCGCGCCTGGAGAAGCTGGCTGCGGCGCTCGTTCGCCATCCGGAACATCAGGGTCGGTACGCCGTCATACATCGTCACCACCGCGACGCGGCTGAACAGGACCCGCGCGGTCGGCTGCGAAAACCGGGCGAACAGCAGGCCGGCGATCAGCGCAAAATAGAACAGCCCGCTGACGGCTTCGACTGTGACGACGAGGTTGGTGAGGACCCCCTTCGGATACATGTTGCCATAGCCGATGGTGGCGAAGGTCTGGACGCTGAAGAAGAATGCGTCGGCGAAGCTGCCCGTACGCGCGTTCTCGATACCTCCAGGCTCCAGCAGATAAATGACCGCAAAAAGGACGTTGAAGCAGAGATAGGCAGTGACGCAGACGGCGGCGACAGCCGGCAGCGGCAACGTTAGGAACCAATGGTAGAGGTCGCGGTGGCGCAATATACGCGCGCCGAGCCTCACCACCCGTTCCACCGGCGGCCGCGATCGGAAAAATCGCCCTCGCTTTTCGGACATGGCCGACCCTACCATGGGCGAACCCGCTGGAGCGAGGGAGCAGGTGCACATGATCATCGCGGTGACGGCCCACGGCGTCGAGCTTCAGGCGCCCGACGACTTCAAGAGCTTCAAGATCGTCGCGGCCGGCGATTTGTCGTCAGGCGCCCTGCAGATGGCGTTGAACGGGATCGCGACCGTCGACACGGACGGCAAGACGGCGTGGGTAGGGCGCGACGCGGTCAAGCGCTTGCGCGGCCCGAGCCCGGCGCCGGATTGGGCCGCCTCCTTCGACCGGATGGTCGAATCCGTGCGCCGCTTCGGCTGGGTCAAGGACGAGACGGTCCGCGCGCATATCGAGACCGCGCCGTCCTAGGCGGCGCCTGCGTATCGCTGGGTTGCAAATCAACGGTCAACGGTCAGGTCAACGGTCCGACGCCGAATTTTCGCGCTGGGTCAGAGGCTTCCCGGAACCGTTGAGGCGTTGACCCGGTTCCCGGGGTGACCATCGGACGTCATCCTATGACGAAAAGAATTGCAGAATTGCGGTCGCGACAAACCAGGCTCGCAATTCCTTTTGCGCTTATTCGCGAGGCGTTCCAGCGGTTTGCGAAAGAATTGCAGAATTGCGCGTGTTTTCGGGGGTGGGTGTACAGCGCGCCGGCCCAACCTCGTTCCGCGCCGCGGCCGCGTTGAACGTCGATCACCTGCCGCCGATCAGACCGCCGCGGACCCGGATCACAGCTCCTTCGGGAGCTTCCGATCGACCGAATACGCGCCGCCGCCATGCAGCGCGATGGCCAGCGCCACCAGACCCCACAGCAGCGAATATTCGTATCCGCGGCTCAGCCATGAGAATCCGGTCGGCCAGTAGGCGAGCGTGATGATGCCCATCTCGACGGCGACGGCAGCCGCCCAGAAGCGCGTGAACAGCCCGATCGCGACACAGATCCCGCCGACGAACTCGATGGCCAGCGCCAGCCAATAGAACAGCGCCGCCGGTTCGAATCCCATCTGCGAGAACGCCGGCGCGAAGGCGACCGGCCCGCGCATGATCTTGCCCCAGCCGTGGACGATCAGGTTCCAGCCGACCGCCAGGCGGATGAGCGGCCAAGCCAACGGCACGACGACGTCGTAGAACGGCCGCAGTGCCGGGACCAAGAGTTTCGACGAGGTGTCGGCATTCTCCATGTTTTCCTCCCCTGTGCCCCGCTTAGTCAGCGAGCTCCTTACGTCAGAGATCCTGGGCGCTTCGGCTGGCCGTCGATCAGAACGAACGCCAGGCGCGCCGGCGCGTTGCTGCGATTCGCCCAGCCGTGATTGGTGCCGCGCTGGATCATCACGTCGCCGGACTTCATCTTCACGGTCGAATCGTCCAGGTCCATCTCGACCTCGCCGGACAGGCAGATCACGTAGTCGATCGTATCCGTGCGGTGTATCCGCGGCGGAGCGCCGGGTTGCAGTTCCATGATCGCGAACCGGGTGCCGCCCGCCGGCGGCGGCGTGCCCAGCACGCGCTGGCCCGCATCGATTTCGGTCGTGAAGTCGCAGGGCGTCTCGTCCGTCACCCACATCAGGGTCGAGGTCGCTTTATCGTTCGGGAATTTATGATTGCCGGCCGGGCCATCCATCCAGACCACCGCCTTGCCAGCTGCGTCGTGGCCGGTGACGATGCGCCGGATCATCGGCCCCTGTCGTTTCGCTTCGGACATGTCTCCCCCAGTGTTTAACGTCTCAGATCAAGCCTCGGCGGGGCCCCACGGCCGCACTCGAAGCCCGTCCGCTGACTGCGCTTACGCATTTCAACATATCAGAGGGTGCGGTTTCGGTCCGCTTTTTACGCAATCTCAATCTATCGGGCGCATCGTGACGCCTCGACGGATCCGCGGCTCGTCCGTGGACAGAGGCAAGCGCCGGCTCCTATGACAACCCGACAACCGCTCTCGAAGCGCCCGCATATCGCCGGCGACAAGCGCCGTTTGCGCGGCGGCGATGCCGAGATCGAGATGCTGGCTCGGCTGGGGAGTCAGGCGCGCGAGATCATGCTGCAGGCGCTCAATGCCGAGCGCGACGAGAACTTCCGCAGCTTCGGGAACTACAACGCATTCCGCCGCAAGGTCGGCGAGTTTGAATCCTTCTGCAGCATCATCGAGGGATACCTGAAAGAAGTCGTGAGCGAGCGCCGCGAGGAGCTCGAGGAACGCTTCTACAGCCTGTGGCAGATGATCTTTCGGCCCACGCTCAAGGCGCTCGGCGCGTTCTTCGCCCGCATGTCCAAGGACGGCGTGCTGCCGCTCGGCTGCCGCGACATCCTCAGTACTGAGCTGCGAGCTTTGGAGGCCATGCGGACCGCCTTGCTGGCACCGCGCTTTGCCGCATCCGCCGACAAGGCCACCCTTGACGAGATCGCAGCCCTCGAGGGCACGATCCGGGCGCTGATGGATCAAGCGACCAGCCTTCCGGACTTCTCGACGCCGCCTGCCGACGACGCGCCGGACGCCGCCCAGCCCGACATCGCGCCCGCCGCTGGCCGGACAAGCCCTGTCGCCCTTCGAAGCGACGACAGCGCCCAGGTGCGAGCCGTGCGCGAAATTCCGGGCCCTGCTCGACGCTCATCGCCGCAACGCGGGATTCGCACCCTATGTCGAGACGGACAGCCGGGCCCTCGAAGAGATCGAGCGCAAATTCGCGGTCAATCCCGCCGACGCCGCGGCACTCCTCTGGCTCCGCCAGATCGGCAGCGCCTGGCTGTCGCGCCTGCGCGACAACGACAAGGAGCTGCGCCGGATCCTCGGCCCGGTGCGCGCCGCGTAGCTACTTCTTTGCGTCGGTGTAGGGATAGATCAGGTTGCCGGATTTGTATTCCGGCGGCCACAGGATCACCTGCTTGCCGAGCTGCTTCCACTGATCGGCGTCGTTTCCGGTGACATGCTGGAACTGGCTGACCAGGACCCGCGATTTCGTCCATTCACCTTCCGGCCCGTAATTGATCTCACCGACCACGGTGTGCAGCGTCTTGGTGTGGAGGTAATCCGCGATCTTGTCCTGATCCAGGCTCTTCGTCCCCTCGACCGCTTCGGCCAGCACCTGCAAGGCGCCGTAGCCGAACGGCGCGAAGTTGAACCCGAACGGATCGATTCCCTCGCCGGCGGCGCGCGCCTGGTATTTCGCCAGCAGCTCCTGTGAGCCCGGGAAGTTGAAGCTCGGTGCCGGCACGAACACGTCCGCCGTGCTGATGATGCCGTTCAAGAGCGGCCCCAGCTGCATGCGGAACGTGGTGGCCAAGAGCCCGATCATGTTGCCGCCGAACATCTTCGTCTTGAGGCCGACCTCGTTGGCCGCGCGCACCATGCCGATGGTGTCCGGCGGATAGCCGGCGTTGTAGACGATGTCGGGATTGGCCGCCTGAACGGCCCGGATTACGGACGCGAAGTCGGTCGTGGTCGGCGGATAGGCCTTGTCATAGACGATCTGCAGGCCGACCTTCTTCGCGTTCTCGCGCGCACCGTCCATGGACACTTGCGCAAACTCGGCGTCGGCGCCGGTGATGGCCACCGTCTTGGGCTTCGGGTTCTGCTCCATCGCCACCGCGAAGAAGCCTTCCGAGAACGCCAGCCGCGGGTTGGGCCCCGCCGAGATCATCGCGAAATATTTCGGGTATTTGAATTCGCGATTGGCGCCGACGGCGAGAATGCCGACGGTGACCCGGTTGTGCTGCATCAGGACCGGCAGCGCCGGCACCACCATGTTGGTCGCATACGGCCCGACGGTGAGGTCCACCTTGTCGACGTCGAGAAGCTTCGTATAGATCGGCGGCACGTTCGCCGGGCTGCTCTGGTCATCGTAGAAGACGAGCTCGACCGGCCGGCCGAGCAAGCCGCCCTTGGCGTTGATGTCGTCCTTCCAGATTTGCATCGCGAGCAGGACCTGCTTGCCGTTCGCGGCGACGCCGCCGGTGAGCGACACGCTGAGCCCAATGCGGATCGGGTCGGCCGCCTGCGCCGCCGTTGCCGCAAGGACCGCTGCGATCAAGAATGCCGCGCGCAGCGAAGCCCGTCCGATGTTCAGGAACATTTTCATCCTCCCCAACCCATTGTTTCGTCCGTCGGGCGTTCGCCCTGACGTCTGGCCATCCTAAGCAGGCCGTGAGAGAAGTATAGCAAATCAAACGGCCGGGCTCGCGGCCGAGATGGGGAGGATGCCGATGCAGGTCCGGAGTCGGGCGATCTCGTTTGCGGTTGTCGTGGCACTCGGCGCGGGCGCGGCACCACCGGCGAAAGCCGCCGATCCGTACGATCTGCACGTCATCCTGCCGCTGACCGGCGGCGCCTCGTTTGTCGGCAAAGGCGAGCAGGCCAACCTGCAGGCGCTGGAAGCGCACCTGAACAAGACCGGCGGCATCCAGGGCCGACCGCTCCATCTCATCTATCACGACGACCAGACCAAGCCTCAGGTGGCGGTGCAGCTGACCAACGAGGTCCTGACGACCAAGCCGCCGGTGATCATGGGCTCGAGCATCGTCGCGATGTGCAACGCGATGGCGCCGCTGATGGCCAAAGGACCGGTGATGTACTGCATGTCGCCGGGAATCCACCCGGCCGACGGCGGCTACGTGTTCTCGGGCTCGGCGTCCACCTACGATCTCGTCGAGACGCTGGTCCGCTATTACCGGCTCAAGGGCTGGACCCGGATCGCGGTGATCTCCAGCTCCGACGCGACCGGCCAGGACATCGACCGCGGCATCGACCAGGTCTTCGGGATGCCCGAGAACGGCGCGCTGCAGAAAGTCGAGCACGAGCACTTCACGCCGACCGACGTCAGCGTGGCCGCCCAGATGGAGCGGATCAAGGCGGCGCAGCCGCAGGCGCTGATCGCCTGGACCACCGGCGCCGCGATCGCCACGATCTTCCGCGCCGCCATCCAGGCCGGGCTCGATGTTCCGATCGGCACCACCAACGGCAACCAGACCTTCGCCCAGATGGAGCAGTATGCCGCCTTCATGCCGAAACAGCTGTTCATGCCATCGTCGCTGTTTCCCGATCACGACGGCGTGCTCACCCTCGATCCGCGCGTCGAGAAGGTCCAGCACGAGATGTACGGGATCCTGAAACAGGCCGATCTCAAGTCGGACAACATGACCGGCACGTCGTGGGACGTGGCGCTGGTGATCATCGAGGCGCTGCGCAAGCTGGGGCCCGGCGCCAATGCCGAGCAGATCCGCCAGTACATCGCGACTCTCACCGACTTCCCGGGGATCAACGGCGTCTACAACTTCAAGGCCCATCCGCAGCGCGGGCTGGGGTCGGAGAGTGCGGTGATCGTGCGCTTCGATGCAGCCGAGAAGCGCTGGGTGTGGCTGAGCAAACCCGGCGGCGTGCCGCTGCCATAGCATGCCGCGCGCATCGGCGCTCATCACGGCAACGATCGGGCTGCTGCTCGCGGCCGCGCCGGCCGCGGCACAAACCTATCCGTCGAGGCCGATCCGGTTCGTCGTGCCGATCGCCCCGGGCGGTGCCGTCGACTATTCGGCGCGGGCGCTGGCGCAAAAGCTCACGGAAAACCTGCATCAGCCGGTGATCGTCGATAACCGGCCCGGCGGCAATTCGATCATTGGCGCGGAATTCGTCGCCAAGGCGGCGCCGGATGGCTCGACCTTCCTCTACACGAGCTCGCACACGGTCGTCGTGGTGCCCCTGCTCTACGACAAGCTGCCCTATGACCCGATCCACGATTTCGTGCCGGTGGCGCTGTGCTGCAGCATGGCCCAGGCGATCGTGGTCAATGCGAGCCTGCACGTCGGCTCGGTCAAGGAGCTGGTGGCGCTGGCGCGCACCGAGCCCGGCCAGCTGACCTATGGCTCGATGGGCAGCGGCTCGAGCGGGCACCTCAACATGGAAGCGTTGAAGGAGCAGACCGGCATCGACGTGCGGCATGTCCCCTATAAGGGCTCATCGCCCGCCATCACCGATCTCGTAGCCGGCCATATCTCGATGATGGTGGTGATGTTGGGCGTGGTCAGAAGCCATATCGAGACCGGGGACCTCAAGGCGCTGGCCATCGGTGCGCCCGAGCGGTCAGCGCTGTTCCCCGATGTGCCGACCGCGGAGGAGGCCGGCCTCCACGACTACGACGCCTCGGACTGGATGGGGGTGTTTGCACCCGCGGGCACCCCGCCCGAGATCATCGCGCGAATGAACAAGGAGGTGGTGAGAATCGCCACCGACCCCGAATTCATCGAGCAGCGGTTGCGCAAGAACGCGCTGGAGCCGCCGCGGATCACATCGCCAGACAAGATCCGGGAGTTCATCGACGGTGAGCGGGAGAAGCGGGCCCACATCGTAAAGTTGACCGGCGCCAAGGTCGATTGAGCGGGCGGACACCTTCGCTCCGGTCGCCTCTATTTCGTCATGCCCGCGAAAGCGGGCATCCATCGCGCCGCTGAACCATGGATTCCCGCGTTCGCGGGAATGACGAGAAGAGGCTTAGAGGCGCAGCACGCGCTCGGCGTTGCCGTGGGCGATCTTTTCGCGATCGACGTCGCTGACCGGCAGGGCATTCAGGAACTTGACGGCGACCCGGTTGGATTCATAGGGCCAGTCGACGGAAAACAGCACGTTGTCGACTCCCAGCGCCATGATGGTGCACAGAAATGCCGGCACCGAAAACTGGCCGCTGCAGGTGACGACCAGGTTCTCCGTCAGGTATTGCGCCGGCGTGCGCTTGAGCCCGCGCCGCTTGGCCGCCCCCCGCGTGTGGTCTTCCAGACGATGCAGCCAGAACGGCAGCCCTTCGCCGAGATGGCCGAGGATCATCCTGAGCCGCGGGTATGCGTCGAAGACGCCCGAGAACACGAGACGCAGGAAATGCGAGCACGTGTCCATGGCGAACCCCCAGCCGGCGAAAGCCAGCTCCTCGTAGCCCTCGAAATAGGCCTTCAGCACGGCCGGGTGCGGATCGCGCGGATGCAGGTAGACCGGGACGTCGAGCGCCTGGGCGGCTTCGAAGATCGGCCAGTATTTGCGGTCGTCGAGAAAACTGCCCTGGGTATGGCCGTTGATCATCGCGCCCTTGAAGCCGAGGCGCCGCACGGCGCGCTCGAGCTCGGCGGCCGACGCCGCGGGATCGGCGGTTGGCAGAGCGGCGAACCCGGCGAAACGCCCCGGATGCACTTTGATGGTGTCGGACATCCTGTCGTTGGCATCGCGGGCCATCGGCACCGCCTCGGCGGCATCGAGGGCCTGACAGCCGGGGATCGACAGCGACAGCACCTGCAGCGAGATGCCCGCCGCATCCATCGCCGCCAGCCGCGTGTCGCCGATATCCAGCAGCTCATCGGCCAGGTCGTGGCCGAGCTGCTGCTTGCGGTCGGCGAAATTCCGGATCCGCCGCGGCGTGTACGGAAAGCGCGCGCGGTGCATCGGCGTCTCAAAATGCTCCTCGATGGCGATGATCCTCACCAGGCCCTCCTATCGGAACAGCTGCCGCCCCAAAGATTTGATCAGCCGGTTCAAGCCTGTGGCGTCGCTCGCGACGCCGCAGACGTAGCGGTCCGGCCGCACCAACACCGCCTCGCACGCCTGCTCGCCGGCCCAGGCCGCGAACAGGCCGTGGGCCTCGACCAACCGGACGACGCCGTCCGGCGCCGGCGTGGTCGGGACGGCGCCGTTGGACGCAATCACCACCCGCGCCGCGCCGATCCGGCGCAGAAGGGCCGCGGCCTCTTCGTCCAGCCAGGATTGGGCGGCATCCGTGTGTGTCGCGAGGAGGAACTCATCGCCGACGACGTCATCGAGCCGCGCGGTCTCACCCCCTGGCATGCGGAGCCGTGGCTGAACGAACAACGTGCCCGCGCCCCGGGTCGGCCGGCCCTCCACGTCCGTGTCGATCAGCCCTGCCTTCAGCGGCGGAATATAGCGCTGCCGGACCGTGATCGCGGTGCCACGCTCGAGCTGCTCGCGCAGCTCGGCATCGCGGCGGCGGGCCTTATCGGCGTCGAGCTCGCCGATCACTAGGCCGAATGACTTCGTGACCTCGACCAGCTCCCGGATATGGGGCTTGCGCTCCAGCTCATAGCTGTCGAGCACCCGATCGGCGCCGTCGTGGCGCAGCGCCAGATCGAGCTTCCAGGCGAGATTCGCCGCATCGCGAAGGCCCGAGCACAGTCCTTGCCCCAGGAACGGCGGCATCTGGTGCGCCGCATCGCCGACGATGAACGCGCGTCCCTGCCGCCAACGCGCCGCCACCAGCGCATGGAAGCGGTAGACCGCGGCACGCCAGATCTCGAGCGCGCTCACGTCGACGAACCGCGCCAGGCACTCGAGAATGCTCTTCGGATCGCCGAAGTCTTCCGGCCGCTCGCCGGGCAGGAGCTTGATCTCCCAGCGCCTGACGTTGCGCGGACCGATGATGAATGTCGCCGGCCGGGACGGCCAGCAATACTGGACGCAGCGCTCGGGCAGCGTCACGTCGCGATGGAGCAGCGTGTCGACGACAATCCACCACTCGTCGAATGCCAGATCCTCCAGGGGCAACGCCAGCTGCTTGCGCACGAAGCTGCCGGCCCCATCGCAGCCGGCGAGATAGCGCGCCGTGACCGTAGCCGGCCGCCCGTCTGTGCCACGCAGAGACAATGTCACCGCTTCGCCATCCTGGTCGATCCCGACGGCTTCGCATGGCTTGAACACGCGCACCTGGGGCGAGCGTTCGACCGCCGCGCGCAGCTTCGCCTCGAGCTCGGGCTGGACGAACGTCCCGGTCGGCAGCCAGTCGAGCGGGAACGGCGGCGGCTGGGGATCGTATTTGCGGATGATCTTGCCGTCGACGCCCAGGAAGTCGGTTCCCGGATGGCGGCCGATCATTCCGGGGAGAACGTCGCCGAGGCCGCACCATTGAAAAATGCGCAGCGCCTCGTGGTCGGCAGCGATGGCCCGCGGCTTGTCGAAGATCTCGCTCTGGGTTTCGATCACGGCGACGCGCCGGCCGCGCTTGGCGAGCAGCGCGGCGAGCACGGCGCCGACTGGCCCATACCCGACGATGGCGACGTCGTAGTCGGCTTTGATCGTCATGGGGCTAGACGGATGTCGGCGTCGCGCGCCACGGTTTCCCAGCGCTTGAGGTCTCCGGCGACCATCGCCGCGAATGTCGCAGCGTCGTTCCCGACCGGGTCGATGGACAAGCCATCCAGGCGCGCCGTCACCTCCGGCAGCCGCATGATCCGGATGACCTCGTCCTGCAGCCGCGTGACCACCGGCGGTGGCGTGGCCGCCGGCGCGAACAGGCCGCCCCAGCCGGACACCTCGACCCCGTCGACGCCGCTTTCGCGCAGGCTGGGCAGGTCCGGAAACCGGGGTGCGCGCGCGGGCGACAGCACGGCAAGCCCGCGAACTTCGCCGCTCTTCAGCTGCGGGGCGATCGTGCCGGCGTCGACCAAGGTCGCCAGCACCTCGCCGGCGACGACGGCGCGGATGGCGTCGATGCTGCCCTTGTAGGTGACGTATTGCAGCTTCGCCCCCGTCTTCGCCTTGAGCAGCTCGAACGCCAGCTGGAAGGATGCCGACGCGCCGGCGATATTCGCCTTCTCGGGGTGGGCCCGGACATAGGCGATCAGCTCGCTCACGGAGGTTATGGGAACCGTCTTATCGGCTGCGAGGATGAACGGCCACGACGCCAGCATGGAGACGGCGGCAAAATCGCGCACCGCGGAATACGAAAGATTGGGATACACGACCGGGTTGATCACCATCGACGCGCTGGTTCCGGCCAGCAACGTGTAGCCGTCGGGAGCGGCGCGCGCGACATATTCGGCCGCAATCGACCCGCTGGCGCCGAGCTTGTTGTCGATCACCACCGGCTGGCCGAGGCTTTCCGACAGCTTCTGGCCGACGACGCGGGCCACGATGTCGATCGCACCGCCGGGCGAGAACCCGACCAGGATGTGAACCGGTTTGGCGGCGTAGCGCGCCTCGGTCTCGGCCTGCACGCCCGGCGACCCGGCGAACATCGCCAGGACCAGTGCCGCCGCGACTGAGCAGGCCCGGACCATCCTTCCCTCCCAAAGCGCCTTCGAAATCTATACTAGCGTCTTCGCGCCCGATGCGGCACGTTCCGGGCTCACATTATCAGGTGCGACTTATCGGGTGCGATATGGGCAATTTCGGAGTTGGTCAGCCGGTCCCGCGCGAGGAAGACCCTTATCTCCTGCGTGGCTCCGGCCGGTACGTGGACGACGTCAAAGCCGCCGGGCTGACCCGCGCCTATGTGCTGCGCTCGCCGCATGCGCATGCGCGAATCCGCGCCATCGATACGAAGCGGGCTGAGACGGCACCGGGCGTGCTCCTCGTCCTGACCGGCAAAAGCCCCGAGGTGCTGGCGCTCGGCACCCAAAGCCCGCGACTGCCGCGCAAGCGCCGCGACGGCTCGCCGGCCTTCGTCTGCCCGCAGCTGCTGCTCGCCCGCGACCGCGTGCGCTATATCGGCGACTACGTCGCCCTGGTGGTTGCCGAAACATTGGACCAGGCGAAGGACGCGGCCGAGCTGATCGAGGTCGACTACGAGCCGCTGCCGGCGGTGACGTCCGCCGAGGTCGCGGCCCAGCGCGGTGCGCCGGCCGTGTGGGACGAATGCTTGGACAATCAGGCCTTCTTCCACGAGATCGGCAACAAGGCGGCGACCGACGCCGCCTTCGCCAAGGCCGATCACGTGGTGCGCCACAAGATGGTGATCAACCGCCTGACCACGAATTCGATGGAGCCGCGCGGCTGTCTCGCCGAGTACGACGACCGCGAGGACCGGTTTACCCTGCGCTGCACGGTCCAGGGCCCGCATCAGGTGCGTCGCACCCTGGCGACGCAGATATTCAAAGTGCCGGAGACGAAGATCCGGGTCATCTCGGAGAATGTCGGCGGCGGCTTCGGCATGAAGGGTGCGGTGTACCCGGAATATCCGCTCACCGCGTTGGCGGCGAAGCTGATCGGCCGGCCGGTGAAGTGGATCGGCGAGCGCAGCGAGAGCATCCTGTCCGACGAGCACAACCGCGACAACGTGACCGAGGCCGAGCTGGCGCTCAGCAAGGACGGGAAGTTCCTGGGCCTGCGTGTGCGCACGCTCGCCAATATCGGCGCCTACTACAACTCCGACCGCACTCCCGGCCCGCCGACCAATAACCTGGGCGTGCTGGCGGGCACCTACACGACACCGGCCGGCCATGTCGAGGTGAGCGGGATGCTGACCAACACGATGCTGACCGGCCATTATCGCGGCGCCGGCCGGCCGGAAGCCGCCTATGTGACCGAGACCCTGGTCGACCTGGCGGCGCGCGAGTTGAAGCTCGATCCCGCGGAGCTGCGCCGGCGCAACACCGTTCCCGCCGCGTCCATGCCGTTCAAGACCTGCCTCGTCTACACCTATGACTGCGGCGACTTCGGGAAGAACCTCGAGGACAGCCTGGCGCTCGCCGACTATCGCGGCTTTCCGGCGCGGCGCGACGAGGCGCGCAAGCGCGGCAAGCTGCGCGGCATCGGCATCTCGAACACGGTCGAAGCATCGAATTCCGGCATGATCGAGCACGCCGAGATCCGCTTCGACCCGACAGGCACGGTGACGCTGTCGATGGGCACGCACGATCATGGCCAGGGTCACGCCACGACGTTCCGCCAGATTCTGGCCGACAAGCTCGGCCTCGATCCGTCGCGCGTCCGCTTCAAGTTCGGCGACACCGACCAGATCATGATCGGCACCGGCACGTTCGGCTCGCGCTCCATGGTGGCGGGCGGCACCGCGCTTGTCGCCGCGACCAAGAAGATCGTCGACAAGGGATCACGCATCGCCGCTCATCTCCTGGAAACGGCGGAGCAAGACATCTCGTTCAAGGATGGGAAATTCACCGTCGCCGGAACCGACCGCGGGGTCGGTCTCCTTGAGGTGGCGCAGGCGGCATTCCTCCCGGCGCGGCTGCCGAGAGGCCTGGAGCCGGGCCTGTACGAGACCGGCACCTATGACGGCGGCGCCATGACCTTTCCGAACGGCTGCCACATCTGCGAGCTCGAGATCGATCCGGAGAGTGGCAAGGTCGAGCTTGTCCGCTACTGCGCGGTCGACGACGTCGGCCACATGATCAACCCGCTGCTCGTCGAGGGCCAGCTTCATGGCGGCATCGCCCAGGGCGTCGGCCAGGCGCTGATGGAGAACATCGCCTACGATCCCGAGTCCGGCCAGATCCTGTCCGGCTCGTTCATGGACTACGCGATGCCGCGCGCCGCGGATTTCTGCCGGTTCGAGGCCGGCGAGAACGAGGTGCCGACCAAGACCAACCCGCTGGGCGTCAAGGGCGCCGGCGAGTCCGGGACCGTCGGCGCGCTCGCCGCGGTCATGAACGCCATCAACGACGCGATGGCTCAAATCGGCGCGCCCTACCTGCAGATGCCGGCGACGCCACCGAAGGTATGGCGGGCGCTTCAGGAGGCGCGGAAGGCGTAATGCAGCAGCGCCATCGTCATCGCGAGGAGCCCACGGGTCCGGCCCCACGGGTTCCGCCGAAGGCGGACCCGAGGGCAGGCTCCGGCCGGCCCGAGGACAGGCTCCGCGACGAAGCGATCCAGCTCATCGAGGCACTGGATTGCCTCGCTTCGCTCGCAATGACGGACGAGTACGAGTCTCGCTAAGCAGATGCCGGCAGATCGATCTCGAAGTTGAGATACTCGTCGACGCGCAGCCGCTGGCCCGGATAGATCACCGACGTCGAGGTCTTCTCTTCGATGATCGCGGGTCCCTCGAGTACTGCACCCGGTTCGAGCCGGGCGCGACGGAACACGGGCACCTGCAATGGGTGCTCGGCATCGAAATAGGCGGCGCGGGTTTCGTCAGGGGGCGGCAGCCTGCCGCTACCGGCTTTCGCCGGCGTCATGACTGGCTTCGGGATGATCTCGACGCCGGTCACCTTGAAGTTGACGATCTCGATCGGCTGGTTCTCGGCCATATGGCCATAGCGCCGCCGATGCGCCTCGTGAAACCGGCGGGCGAGGCCGGCGATATCGTCCGCCGAGGAGAGCTCACCCACGGGCACGGTGACCTCATAAGACTGGCCGGAATAGCGCATGCCGGCGGAGCGCAGCGCCTGTAGGCGCTCGGGCGGCGTGTCGGGCCGGGCCAGCGTGCTCATCACCGCCCGCTCCAGGCCGGCATAGACGGCGGCAAGGTCGGCGGGGCTCGTCCGATCGAGAGCGGTGATCTTGGTGACGCTCTGCTCCTGCCGCACGTCGGTCACCAGCATGCCGTAGGCGCTAAACGTGCCGGGATCGCGCGGCACCAGCAGGCGGCGGATGCCGAGCTCCGGTGCAAACTTCCCGGCGATGGTCGGCCCCATGCCGCCGAACGGCACGAGGGTGAACTCGCGCGGATCGTAGCCGCGCTCGATCGTGATGGTGCGCATCGCCGCCATGACGTTGGCGGACAGCACGGTGATGATGCCCCACGCGGCTGCGACGTCGGTCATGTTGAGGTCGCGCGCAAGACGTGCGACCGCATCCTGCGCACGCTCCCGGGAGATCGGCATGGCGCCGTCGAGCAGCGCCTGCGGATTGAGATGCCCCAGGACGACGAGCGCGTCGGTCAAGGTCGCGTCGGTACCACCACGGCCGTAACAGGCCGGGCCCGGGCTGGCCCCGGCGCTTTCCGGACCGACCTTGAGCACGCCGCCGAGCTTGAGCGAGGCGATGCTGCCGCCGCCCGCACCGATGGTCTCGATGTCGATCGTATGGGTGCGGACGGGATGCCGGCCGACCGAGACCTCGGACTTGAACAGCGGCGCGCCTGGAATCACCGCCATGTCGGAGCTGGTGCCGCCGGTGTCAAAGGAGATCAGGTTATCGATCCGCTTCACGTCGCAGAGGTGGCGGCTGCCGATGACGCCGGCGACCGGGCCCGACATGATGGTCTGTACCGGCATCGGCGACAGCATGGCCGCACTGGCCGCACCGCCGTCGGATTTCATCATCAGCACGCGCGCCCGCGGGAACTGGGCGACCGACAGCGCTTCGAGGTCGCGCAGGTAACGCGCCGTCGGCGGGCCTATATAGGCATTTGCCACCGTCGACGCGGTGCGCTCGTATTCCCGCCACTCCGGGTTCACGTCGCTGGACAGCGACACGTAGAGGCCCGGGGCCACGTCGCGGATGATCCGCGCCGCCTCGCGCTCGTGGACCGGGTTGGCATAGGCGAACAGGAAGGCGACGGCGATCGCCTCCACGCCGTCGGCCGCGAGCTTCCGCGCCGCCGCGGCGACATCCGCTTCGGACAGCGGCTGCACGACCCGGCCCTGCGCGTCCAGCCGCTCGCAAACCTCGTGGATGCGGTCGCGGGTGAGCAGCATCTTGGGGGCGGGCGCGAAGAAGTTGAACACCTCCTCGCCCCGCCACTGCCGCCCGATCTCGTAGACGTCACGAAACCCTGACGTCGTGAGAAGTCCGACCCGGGCCCCCTTGCCTTCGAGCAAGGTATTGAGGGCCGCCGTTGAGCCGTGGAGGATCAGTGATACGGCGTCCTTTCCGAACTCCGCCGCGAGTTCGCGCACAATGATGTCCATGGTGGCCATCGGCCGTGCCGGATCGGACAGGTATTTGCGGACGACGATCTCGCCGCGTCCCTCGTCAAAGCCGGTGACGTCGGTGAAGGTACCGCCGACGTCGATCCCGATACGCAGGCTCATGCGCGCGAGCTTTCGCGGAGCCTCGCGGTGGCGGCGGCGTCGATCGTCAGGTCGGCGGCCAGGACGACCCCATAATCCCGGCGTGCCGCCTCGATGGAGACGTAGCCGCGGACGACGTCCTGCCGCACGCGGTCGGGATCGCGCTCGAACGGGTCGCCCCACCCGCCGCCGCCGGCCAGCTCCCACGACAACAGATCGCCCCGCTGCAAGCGCAGGCCGGAGATCTTGGACGTCAACGGCCGCTCTTGCGGGGTCCCGGGGTTGAGCACGGCGCGCGAGGGGCGCGCCGGCTTCGCCCCGAACACGCCTGGCGAGGCGTACTTGAAGCGGTCGCTGCGCAGATTGATCGCCGATTCCTCGACCAGGATCCGCCACTGCCGCCGGATGCCAAGACCGCCGCGGAATTTTCCGGGTCCCGCGGAATCGACAGCGAGCTCGTAGCGCTCGATCCGCACCGGGAACTCGCTTTCGACGGCCTCGACCGGCGTGTTCATCACGTTGACCACCAGCTCGTCCATGGCACTGATGCCGTCGCCGTCCGGCCGCGCCCCGGTGCCGCCAGAGGCGATCTCATATTGCGAATACCAGCGCCCGGTCTTCGGATGCAGCCCGGCCGTGCTCAGCGATCCGCCGGCCGCACTTCCGGGCGCCGGCACCCGGCCCGGGACGGCGCGCGCCAGGGCGCGCACGATGCACGACGTGGTGACCTGGCTCGGCCGGACATACATGTTCACCGGTGCGGGGTAGCGCGGATTGAGCAGCGAGCCCTCGGGCGGATAGGAGATGCGCACCGGCCGCGACAGCCCATCATTCACCGGCAGCTGCGTCCCGAACACCATCTTCACACAGCATTCGATGAAGTTCCGCGAGACACAGGGCCTGAGGTTGATCGGCCCGCGCGCCTGGGCGTCGCTGTCGAGAATGAAATGCAAGGTGTCGCCCTTCACCTCGAGCGTCACCGAGATCCGGTGCGGCTTGTTCAGCTCGACGCCGTCGTCGTCGAGATAGTCGGTCTCCGGGCCGTACACGCCGTCGGGCACCTTGGCGATCTCCCGGCGCAGCTCGGTCTCGCAGATCTCCATCCAGCGCTCCCAGCACGACAGCACCTTGTCGACGCCGTGCTTGCCGAACAGCTCGGCGAATTTCTGCAAGCCGTAGATGTTCGTGTTCATCTGGGCGTTGATGTCGCCCCAGGTCACTTCGGGGGTGCGCGTATTCGCCTCGATCAGCTCCTTCAGGTCCTGGTTGAGCTCGCCCCGGCGCATCAGCTTCAACGGCGGGATGAGCAGACCTTCCTGGAACAGGTCGGTGGCGTCGCCGCTGTTGGTGCCCGGGACCTTGCCGCCGAGATCGGGTTTATGCGCGATGTTGCCGATGAAGGCGACCACCCGGTCGCCGACGAACACCGGCGAAATCACCGTTACGTCGGTCGCATGGTTCTGGCAGGCGCGATAGGGATGGTTGACGACGAAGACGTCGCGCGGCTCGATCCTGCCGCGAAAGACGTGCCGGATTTCCTTGATCTGCGAGGCGAGCGGGCCGATATGCAGGGGCTGCGGGATGCCCTGGGCCACCATGCGGCCGCGACCGTCGAAGATCGCGAACGTGAAGTCCTGGCTCTCCTTGATGATGGTCGAGAAGCCGGTGCGCAGCATGTTGAGCGTCAGCTCGCGCGCGATCTGCAACGTCGACTGGTAGATGACTTCGAGGTCGATGGCGTTCAAAGCGCTGGCCTCCGGATCACAGGTGGTATTTCTCCTTGAGCGCGCTGAAGAATCCTTCTTTCTTCAAGGCTTCGATGATTCCGGTGTCGAGATAATCGTCGACTTTGGTGCTGCCGATCTCGGTGCCCACCGCCTGAAGCTGTGCGAGCACGTTCTGCGCCCCGACGTGCGATGGTTCGGCATCGAGCGGCATCAGGCGCTTGAAATCCGTGTACGTCGCGTCGATCACCTTGGGATCGCCGGCCTTGAACCATCTGGCGATCTCGGCCTTGCCGCGCTGCTCGTCGGCGAGCGCCAGATAAGCGCCCTCGACATAGGCCTTGAGGAACCGGGTCAGGACGCCGCGGTTGTTCGCGAGATAGCCCCGGGTCACCACGATCGCGTCGAAAATCCACGGCACTTTGGCCGCCGCGAGGTCGACCAGCGGATAGAAACCCTGCTCGCGGGCGGTCGTGATCGTCGGCTCGATCAGCGGCACCGCCTTGACCTGCCCCGACATCAGGGCGGCAAAACGCTGCGAGGTGCCACCGAGCTTGATGACGGTCACGTCGTCGCGCGTGAGGCCGAGCTGCTTCAGGGCCAAGGTCATCGCGACGTCGCTTTCCGATGCGAAGCTGCTGACGCCGACGATCCCGCCCTTGAGATCGGCGCCGGACTTGATCCCGGGCGGCGAGAAGATGGTGAACGGAATCGTGTTGGTCGACGACGCGATCAGCCGGAGATCCCCGCCGTGTTTGTTCGCCGGGATGACCGGCGCCAGCCCGACATGCATGACCTGGATATCGCCGGACAGCAGAACCTGGATGCCCCGGCTGCCGCCCTCCATGCTGACGATGTCGACTTTCAGGCCCTGCTTCTCATAGAAGCCTCCGGCCTCGCCCATCCACACCGGAAAGACGGTGATGACCTGGGCCGAGAGCCCGACATTGAATTTCGTCAGCTCCGCCGCGCCGGCCGGCCCTGCCGCCAGGCCGGCCAGAACCGCCAATGCCCACCGCATCGGGCTGTACATCGTCGCGTCCTCCCTAAACCCAACTTTCAGCGGCTCAGTGCATCGTCTTGCCGCCGTCGACGTTGATTGTCTGTCCGGTCATGAAATCGCTCCCCGCCGAGGACAGAAACATCACGGCGCCCACGAGGTCGTCGGGATATTGCGGCCGGTCGATGGCGCGTCCGACGCCTCGCTTGATGAGATGCTCGTTCGAGGTCGACTGCACCTGCGAATCGCTGAGGGTCAGCCCCGGCGAGACGGCATTGACGGTGATGCCGAACTCCCCGACCTCGCGCGCCAGCGCCCGGGTGAAGCCGACGATGCCGGCCTTCGACGTCGTGTAGTGCAGCCGGTGCGCGGTTCCTTCCCACACGCGGCTGGACGAGATGTTGACGATCTTGCCGCGCTTCTGCATCTGCATGGCCGGGAACACGGCGCGGCAGCAGAAGAAGACGCCGCGCAGATTGACCGCCATCACGCGATCCCACTCCTCGGCCGGGATCTCCAGCCACGACCGCCTCGGCAAGACGCTCATCAGCGATGCATTGTTGATCAGGACATCGATGGCGCCGAACCGGTCCAGCGCGATCCGCGCCATCGCCTCGGCGGACTTGGCATCTGCCACATCCGTGAGGATGCCGACCGCGTCCCCGCCCTCGGCGACAATGCCGCGCGCGACCGCCTCAGCCGCCGGCCCGTCGATGTCGGCCGCGAGCACCCGCGCCCCCGCCCGCGCGAACTCCTGGGCGTAGACCTTGCCGATGCCCTTGCCGCCGCCGGTGACGATCACGCTGCGGCCGGTCAGATCGAAACGTTTGTTGGTCACCAAGCGTCCTCCTCCCTCCTTTTTTTCGGCCGCGAAGGCCGGGCCGGCACTTGTTGCCGCGTCCAGATGGGCAGTGTACGGTCGATTGCCCGAAAAACAATAAGCATGTCCGCGGTACGGAGGGGACCATGAAAGAGAGATTGCGGAGAGCCGCAGCCCTCGCGGCCACGATCGCCGCCGGGCTGATCGCGACCATGCCGGCGGCGCGCGCCGCCGACCCTTACGAGATCCATGTCATCCTGCCGCTGACCGGCGGCGGTGCGTTCATCGGCGCCGGGATCAAGGCGAATTACGAGGCCGTCGAATCGGTCGTGAACAAAGCTGGCTTCATTGCCGGGCGGCCGCTGAAATTCGTCTTCGACGACGACCAGACCAGCCCGCAACGCGACGTGCAGATCGCCAACACGGTGTTCGCCGCCAAGCCGGCGGTCGTGCTCGGCTCTGCAATCGTCGGCCTGTGCAACGCAATGGCGCCGCTCGCCGCCAATGGGCCGGTGCTGTACTGCCTGTCGCCGTCGTTTCAGGCGGCTCCCGGCGGCTACACCTTCTCCGCTGGTCCCTCCACCGAGGACCAAGTCGCCGTCCTCATCCGATACTTCCGGGTGAAGGGTTGGACCGAGCTCGGCGTGTTGAACAGCATCGACACGACCGGCCAGAACGCGGACAAGGCCATCCAGCGCGCTCTGGGGCTGGACGAGAACAAGCCCATGCAGCTGGTCGAGCATCAGCATTTCAACCCGACCGACGTCAGCGTGACCGCGCAGATGGAGCGCATCAAGGGGGCCGGCGCCCAAGGCTTGATCGCGTGGACGACCGGGGCACAGGTGGCGACCGTGTTCAAGGCCATGATCCAGGCCGACCTTAACATCCCGATCGGCACCAGCAGCGGAAATCAGACCTTCGCGCAGATGGAACAGTACGCGAGCTTCCTGCCCAAGCAGCTCCTGATCGGCTCCGGCCTGTTCCCCGAGCACGACGGACGCGTCCAGCTCGATCCGCGCATCGAGATGCAGCAGGGCGAGATGCGCGCGGCCCTGAAGCAGCGCAATGTGAACCCGGACATCTCGACGACCGTCGCCTGGGACACCGGCCTGCTGGTCGCGGAGGGGTTGAAGAAGCTCGGGCCGGCGGCGAGCGCCGCCCAGATGCGCGACCACATCCGCAGTCTCTCGGATTTCGCCGGCGTCGACGGCATCTATGATTTCAAGGCGCACCCAGACCGCGGGCTCGGGCCGGAGAGTGCCACCGTGGTGACGTACGACACGTCCAGCAAGAGCTGGAAATGGTTGAGCAAGCCCGGGGGCGCGCCGCTCTGATGGCCGTGACACTCGCACCAGGAGACGACGATGGCGACACCGCATCGGGTTGACACCCATCACCACATCATCCCGCCGACCTATCTCGCCAAGGAGCGCGAGAAGGTGCTCGGCGTCGCCCATGCGCTGGCCGACCAGCTCATCCAATGGACGCCGGCGCGGGCCATCGAGGTCATGGACAAGAACGGGATCGCCACCGCGGTGACGTCGATCTCGGCCCCCGGCGTGTGGTTCGGCGAAAACAAGAAGTCGCGCGAGATCACGCGCGAGTGCAACGACTACGCGGCGCAGATGGCGCGCGATCATAAAGGCCGCTTCGGCGTGTTCGCCGCGCTGCCGCTGCCCGACGTCGAGGGCTGCCTGAAGGAGATCGAATACGCGACCGAGACGCTGAAGGTCGACGGCTTCGGCCTGATGACGAATTACGAGGACAAATATCCGGGCGATGCCGCCTTTGCACCGGTCTTCGACGAGCTCGATCGCCGCAAGGCGGCCGTCTATTTCCACCCGACCGCGTGCAGCTGCGCCAACCTCCTGCCCGGCGTGCCGCCGCCGACCATCGAGTTCCCGCACGACACGACGCGCGCCATCACCTCGCTGCTGTTCAACGGCACGATCATGCGCTGTCGAGACATCAAGTGGATCTTCTCCCACGGGGGCGGGACCTTGCCCCTCCTGACCCACCGCCTGAACGGCTTGATGCGGCGGCGCAAGGACCTTGCCGACAAGCTGCCGAATGGCGTGCTGCCGGAGCTGAAGAAGCTCTATTACGACGTCGTCGGCACGGCCAACCCGATCGCGTTCGGCGCGGTGACGAAAATGGCCGGGATCCCGCAGCTGCTTTTCGGCAGCGACTACCCGTTCTGGGAGCCCGAGGTCACGGTGTCGACCCTGGGCGAAATGGGCTTGAGCCCGGCCGACCTCAAGGCCATCGAGCGCGACAACGCGCTCAGGCTTCTGCCGCGACTGCCGCGGTAACGCTCACCGAAATTTTTCGTCATCGCGAGCGAAAGCGAAGCGATCCAGATTGTCCGCTGCTGCTCTGGATTTCTTCGTCGCTGCGCTCCTCGCAATGACGGTGTCGCGGCTACCCTTTCAGCCGCGGCACCAGGCGGATCGCGTTACTGGTCTCGATCGCCTGCTGGTCGCCGGCGCTGAGTCCGATTTTCTTCAAGCCGGCTTCCTGCGGTGCCGTCGGCACGTACGGATAGTCGGTGCCGAAGACGACCTGCGACACGGGCACGAGCTTCAAGAGAGCCGCCATCGAGGCGGGCGCTGTCGCGTTCGCCGTGTCGTAATGGAGGCGCTTGAACTCCGCCTCAATGCCGTCCGGGGCGAACTGCTCCCGGTCCTTGCGGAAATTCGAGAAGAACTCGATCCGGCCGGCGAGCATCGGGACCGTGCCGCCAGCGTGCGAGAACAGCCATTTGATGTCGCGATAGCGCGCGAAAGTGCCGCTCAGCAGCAGGCTGGTCACGGCGCGCGTGGTGTCGTGCGGCACTTCGATGACGGCCGGGAACGTCCCGACGCTGAGATTGCCGCAACAGCTCGCCGCGAGCGGGTGGAAATAAACCACCGCCTTGCGCCGGTTGAGCTCCTCGAACACCGGCTTGTAGGCCGGATCGCCCGGCCATTTATCGCCGTAATTGGTCTGCAGGCCGACGCCGTCGGCCTTGAGGGTGTCGAAAACGTACTCGATCTCCTTGAGCGTGGCGTCGATGTCGACCATCGGCAACGTCGCGAAGAGGCCGAAGCGGCCAGGGTGATCGCGCACCATGCCGGCCCCGTAGTCGTTGCACAGTCTCGCCATCTTGTTGGCGGCTTCGGCCCCTTGGTCGAACCACACGCCCGGCGTCGAGGCCAGCGACAGGACGGAGCTGCGCACGCCGTTCTTGTCCATCTCCTCCAGCGATTTCGCCGGCGACCAGTCGACCTGGCTGGTGAAGTGCGGAATCTTGCGCTGGTCTTCCCAGTCGAGCCACGCTTTCTGATAGGCCGGCGCATAGAAGTGATGGTGAGTGTCGATCACCGTCGGCTTGGCGCCACCTTGCGCCAGAACAGGACCGGACGGCAGCATGGACACGGCCCCGACCGCCCCGACCGATGCCAGAAAGCTACGGCGCGATGTGCCGTGCTCACGCGCCGCGGTGGCGCCCATCACTTCCTTCATATGCTCTCCTCCCCTGCGTTATGCGGCCGATTGACGGCAGCATAGCAAAGAGAGGGGCGTACTCAAGCCCGCCCTCCGCCAAAGGCGGCGGGCGGCGCCTTCGGTTAGGAGCGCTGCGGCTCCAGCGTGGTCTGCCACAGCGTGGCGCCGGTGAGATCCTTCAGCGCCACGTTCATGCCTTCGCTGCGGCCGTCGATCTTGATCTCGCCGTAGAACTGCATCCCGGCCGATGGCGGCAGGTTCTCCTGGCCGTTGGCGGGCGCCTTCTGGAACATCACCTGCGGCCCGAACGTGTTGTCGAGCTTATTGGGCCCGAAGGTCCCCGCGTGGAGCGGACCGGAGACGAATTCCCAGAACGGATCGAAATCGGTGAACTGCGCCTTCGCCGGATCGTAGAAATGCGCGGCGGTGTAGTGCACGTCGGCGGTGAGCCAGACCACGTTCTTGACGCGGTTGTGCTTGATGGAGCTCAGGAGTTCGGCGATGTCGAACTCGCGGCCGAGCACCGGCCCGTCGCCGTTGGCCGAGTTCTCGAACTTCGTCCGGCCTTCGGCATCCTTGCCGTCCTCGACCATCAGGCCGAGCGGCATGTCGGAAGCGATGACCTTCCAGGTCGCGTTCGAGGCGAGCAGCGCCTGCTTGAGCCACCGGATCTGCTCGCGCCCGAGATACGCCGTCTCGTCACCGGCGGTGGGTTGGCGGTTCCAGCCGTTGGGCCCGCGATAGCTGCGCATGTCGATGACGAAGACGTCGAGTGACGGGCCGTAGGGGATATATCGGTAGACGCGCTCCATCTCGTCGCTGGACGGCCGCATGGGAGCGTAATCGAGGAAGGCGCGCGTGGCCCGCGACACCATGATCGGGACGCGCTTCTCGGTGTAGCGCGCGTCCTGGGAGACGTCCTTGCTCGACGACCAGTTGTTCATGACCTCGTGGTCGTCCCATTGCCAGATCTGCGGCACCTCCGAGTTGAAGCGCCGCAGATTCGCGTCCATCAGGTTATAGCGGTAGGCGCCGCGGAACTCGTCGAGCGTCTCGGCGACCTTGCTCTTCTCCGGTGTCGTGACGTTCTTCCACAGCGAGCCATCGGCGAGCTTGACCTCGGCCACGATCGGTCCGTCGGCGTAGATGTTGTCGCCGTTGTGGATGAAGAAGTCGGGCTGCGCGCGGCGCATCGTCTCGTAGATCTTCATGCCACCCCAATCGGGGTTGATGCCCCAGCCCTGCCCGGCGGTGTCGCCCGACCACTGAAACTTGACGTCGCGCCGTCCTGCCGGCGCGGTGCGCAGCCGGCCGGTGAGCGGCTGGCTGGTCGTCTTCAGATCGCCGAGGTCGAGATACGTGACGCGATAGAAGATCTCCTGGCCCGCCGGCAGGTCCGTGAGAACGACACGCGTGGTGAAATCCGTCGCCTCTGTGGCCTGGGAACCGCGGGCCTGCCGCGCATCGGTGAATTTCTCCGAGGTCGCATAGTCGACGAACATGCGCGCCGGGCGGTCCGCCCGGCTCCAGATCACCGCCTGCGAGGCCGTGACATCGCCGGACATGAGCCCCTGCAGCGCCTGCGGGCGCATCCGGTCCGAGGTGACATAACCGGGGGCTTGTCCGCGCGCGATCCCCGGCAGACCCGCCACGAGGCCGCCGAACGCGGTCCCTGTCAGGAGCACACGACGACGGCTCAAACCCTGGCGGCGGAAGATTTTTTTGCGCATCACAGACCCCCTTGGCTGGCCCGAAACCCGGGCCGAGCGTAGGATCGATCTGTGACAGTCAGATTACGCTGCCGGGACTCGCCTGTGAATTGTCCGGCAAAACGTCACATGACTGTCACATGGTCCCGGTACATAACGATATCTTCGTCGAGCGAGTCTCCCCTGTCATTGCGAATTTGCATCATCGGCGGCCGAGTCCTGACCGCAGACGGCCTCCAGACCGACACGACGCTGACCGTGGAGGATGGCCGGATCACCGCGATCGGCGGGCCCGCCGCGGGTGCTAGATGCCTGGACGCACGCGGCCTGCTGGTGCTGCCTGGCATTGTCGATGTCCACGGCGACGCCTTCGAGCGGCAGTTGATGCCGCGCCCGGGCGTGCACTTCGACACACGCCTGGCCCTGGTCGAGACGGACCGGCAGCTCATCTGCAACGGGATCACCACCGCGTTTCACGCCGTCACCTATTCGTGGGAGCCGGGCCTCCGGGGCCTGGACGCCGGACGCGCGATGGTTGCCGCCCTGAAGGCCACCTCCGCCCTTCTCTCCTGCGACACGCGGCTGCACCTGCGCTGGGAGACCTATAATCTCGATGTCGAGGCGGAGGTCGCGGACTGGCTTGCCGCCGGAACGATCGCCTTGCTGGCCTTCAACGACCACACTCCGGCGATTCTGCGGCGGTCGAATGAGGACAAGACGCTCACACCCTATGCCGAGCGCTCCGGCCTCAGCCTCGCCGAGTTCCGCAAGATCGTGGACAAAATCGCGGCGCGGACGAGTGCCGTCCCTGGCGCCATCGAGCGGCTCGCGGCCGCGGCGCGCGCGGCCGGCGTGCCGATGGCCTCGCACGACGACGATTCACCTGATATCCGGCGCTGGTATCATTCCCTGGGCTGCGGGATTTCCGAATTTCCGCAGAACGAGCCAACGGCGCGTACAGCCCACGACGCCGGCTGCGACATCGTCATGGGCGCCCCCAACGTGGTGCGCGGCGGGAGCCATCTGTCGCTGATCTCGGCCGCCGACATGATCGCGCGCGGCCTGTGCACCATCCTGTCGTCCGACTACTACTATCCGGCGCTGGTGAATGCGGCGTTTCGGCTCGCGCGCGACGGGATCTGCGATCTGCCGGCCGCGTGGCGTCTGATCGCCGAGAACCCGGCACGCGCGACCGGACTGCACGACCGCGGGACTCTGGCCGTCGGCAAGCGGGCCGACGTGATCCTGGTCGACGACGCCCATGCCGGCCTCGCGCGCGTGGCGGCCACGATCGTCGCCGGCCGGCCGGTGTTCCTCGAAAGCGCGGTGTTCGACGGCGACGAGCGGCGTCTGGTGGCCTGATCTAGATAAAAGCCCGTCGGATGCGCGCCGAGAGGACGTCGACCAGCGACACCGTGATCACGATCATGATCAGCACCGCGGCGGTGCGGTCGAACTGGAAGGCGCGGATCACGTCCCACAGCGCCACGCCGATCCCGCCGGCTCCCACCATGCCGACGACGGTCGCCGAGCGGACGTTCGATTCGAAGCGGTAGAGCGTGTACGAGACCCAGAGCGGCATCACCTGCGGGATTACACCGTAGAGGATCTCGGCGAGCGCGCCGGCGCCGGTCGCCCGGATCCCTTCCACCGGCTGCGGATCGATCGCCTCGACTGCTTCCGAGAACAGCTTGGCCAGGATGCCGGTGGTGTGGACGAACAGCGCCATCACGCCCGCGAACGGCCCCAGTCCGACCGCGACCACGAACAGCATTGCGAACACCATCTCGTTGATGGCGCGGAAGGCGTCCATCAGCCGGCGCACTGGCTGGTGGACCCACCACGGCGAAATGTTGGATGCCGCAAGCAGGCCGAACGGGATCGCGCCGAGCACGGCCAGCACCGTGCCCCAGATTGCGATCTGAAAGGTGACGATGAGCTCGGTCAGGTAATAGTGCCACTCCTGAAAGTTGGGCGACAGAAAGTCGCGGGCGAAGGTCGCCATGTTGCCCGCGTCGCGGATGAGGTCGAGCGGCCGCATCTCCGCACCCTGCCAGGCCCAGGCCAGGATGGCGATGATCAGCGCAAAACCGAAGACACGGACCAGGGACGCCCGCGACGAGCGCGGCGGATGCTCGAGGTCCGCCAGGGAAACCGCGTTTGCCGGCTGCGTCATGGGGAGCGGCGTTCCCCTCGTCCAACCGGACGAAGGGAGCGCGCTGGCCTGCTCAGACGCCGGCCTGCTTCTTGAGCTCGGCGAGCTTGTCGTCGATCTCACGCAGCTTGGCCTGCTTCTCGGCCGCCGGCATCGAGTCGTCGTTCTCGATCTTGAGCCGGTCGCGGAACAGCGCCACCTCGCGGATCGGGATGAGCTGCTTGTTGCTCGACGCCTTGAACAGGCCCCATTGCAGGTTCTTCAGAACCTGGACCTGGCGCTCCATCTCGGCGGCGTCCTTGCCCGGCGCCGGACGGCCATAGTCGATGAAGAAGGCCTTGAGCTTGTCCTTCTCCGGCTGCGGCAGATCGGCGCGCCAAGCGATGGGGTCGGACGGGATCAGCGGCGACTTCCAGATCACGCGCACCTCCTTGAAGCGCTCCGGCTGATTCTTCTCGAAGCGCTCCAGGTCTTCCGTGTTGCCGGTGGCGACATCGACCTGCTTGGCCGAGACGGCGAGCATATTCGACTCGTGGTTGCCGCCGATGACGCGCGTGAAATGCTTCTTGATGTCGATGTTGTTCTTGGCCCAGGCGTAATAGCTCGGGATCAGGAACCCGGACGTCGAGTTCGGATCGCCGTTGCCGAAAGTGAGCTTGCCCGGGCTGTGAACCACGTCCTCGAGCGAATGGAGCGGGCTGTCCTTGTTCACGATCAGGACGGAGTAGTAGCCGTCGCCGCCGGTCTTGTAGGTCGACTGGACGAAGATCTCGGCATTGGCGCGGTCCGCCGCCTGCATCGCCGACGCATTGCCGTACCACGCGACCTGCACCTTGTTGAAGCGCATGCCTTCGATCACGCCGGCATAATCGTTGGCAAAGAACGCGTTCACCTTAAGGCCGGTGAATTTCTCCATATCGGCAAGGAACGGCGTCCAATTTGGCCGCGCCGTTGCCTGCGATTCGGTCGACAGGATCCCAAAGTTGATCTCCTTGATGTCGGCGGCAAACGCCGGAATCCCGGCGCCGAGGGCCACCGCGGCCGCGGCCGAGGCAAGCAGAGCTTGGCGTCTAGCAATCATCTCTCTCTCCGTATCTTTGGTTGTCGTTACGAACCGATATTGGCGTCGCGCTGCAGCTGCTTCAGCTTGGCGTCGATGTCGCGCAGCTTCGCCGCCTTCGCCTCCGCCGAGATGTTCTCGCCCTCCACCGCCATGCGGTCGCGGAACAGCCCGATCTCGCGCAACGGGATCAACTGCTTGTTCGTCGACGGCCGGAAGCCGCCGCTTGCCATCTGGGCGAGCGTGGCCTGCTCATGGGCGAGCCGCGTTTCGGGTTTGTCCGGCCGTGCGATGCCATAGTCGAACAGAAACGCCTGCAGCTTACTTTTGAGCTCGGCCGGAACATCCGTCCGCCACACGACCGGGTTCAGCGGGATCAGCGGCGACGTCCATATGACGCGCAGCTCGGCGTATTTCGCTGGATTGTTGCTTGCCAGGCGCCGCAGGGCCTCGGTGTTGCACGTCGCGAGGTCGACCTGCCGGTTGGCGACGGCGAGCGCGTTCGCCTCATGGTTGGCCGAGACGACGCGGGTGAACTGGCGCCGGATATCGATGTTGTTCAGCGCCCAGGCGTAATAGCTGGGGACGAGGAAACCCGAGGTCGAGTTCGGATCACCGTTCGAGAACGTGTACTTGCCGGGCGATTGGCGCAGATCCTCGAAGTCGCGGATCGGGGAGTCCTTGTGGACGACGATCACCGAGTAATAACCGTCGCTACCGTCGGCCTCCAGCGTCTTCCCGAACACCTCGCCGCCGGCCCGATCGACCGCGGCGATCGCCGCGGCGTTTCCATACACCGCGACCTGCACCTTGCCGAAGCGCATGGCCTCCACGACACCGGCATAGTCGCTGGCAAAGAACGCATTCACCTTGAGGCCGATCCCCCGCTCCATGTCGGCGAGGAACTGGCCGTAGCGCGACTTGAGGTTCTGCTGCGATTCCGTCGAGAGGATGCCGAAATTGAGCTCGCCCGGAACCTGTGCCGCCAATGGCGCGGCAGCCAGGATCAGCCATAAAGCGATCGCGGCGCCCCCCAACCGTCGGTGCATGAAAATCCCCCAGACCCGTCGTGGATGCGGGGTCAGCCCGCGGCAGCGCCTGCGAACGAAGCATTGAGCACCGGCTCGCGGACCGCACCGCGCGCGGCGGGGCGGTCCAGGACCGCTTCGGCATCGCTGAAATCGAGCTCGGCGTCGCTGCCGTAGATGGCGCGCAGCCGTTCGACCGACAGCTGCGTGGCCGCGCCGTCATACACGACGCGTCCCCGATCCAGAGCGACCACCCGGCGGCAATAGCGAAGCGCAAAGCCGACCTGATGGAGCGAAACGACGACGGTGATGCCGTCCTCTCGGTTGATCTCCGACAGGATCTCCATCACCCGCCGCGCCGATTCAGGATCGAGTGACGCGATCGGCTCGTCGGCGAGGATGATCTTGGCTTTTTGTACGAGTGCGCGCGCGATCGCGGCGCGTTGCTGCTGGCCGCCGGACAGGGTGGAGGCGCGTTGATGCGCCCGCTCGGCGATACCGACACGGGCCAAGGCCCTGAGCGCGTCCCGGCGTTCGGCCGTCGAGAAGAGGCCGAGCACGCCGCGCCAAGCGGGGATGGCGCCCAGGCGTCCGGCCAGGACATTGGTCAGCACAGTGAGCCGGCCGACGAGATTGAATTGCTGGAAGACGACGCCGACGTCGCGGCGAAGCTGCCGCACGGCGCCGGCGAGCCGGCCGCCGACCTGCACGGTCGTACCGCTCACCCGGACCGACCCGCTGCCGCGGTCGGAAACGACCAAGCCGCTGATATGGCGCAACAAGGTCGACTTGCCCGAGCCCGACGCACCGATGAGGGCCACCATCTCCCCGCGACCCACCTGGAGCGAGATGCCGTCGAGCGCCCGTGCATCGCCGAACGTCTTGGACAGGCCGTCGATCGCTATCGCCGGGGACAAAGTCATGCGGGCCTCGCGGGAGTCTGGAGCCGACGTCCCGGACCCTAGTCGCGGTTAATGACAGTCCGATGACACAATCATGAACCCGCCATGATCCGGACTGTGGATAAAAAACGTCACGCCCATGACCGGCGAGAATTGCCCGATCGCGGCCGCCGCTAGCGTGCGCGCCGGCGCGCTCGGACCTCGATGTCGAAGCCACGCCCAGGAGGCAGGGAGCTCCGCCGCACCTGAAACGCTAACTATCGGTACGACTTTGGTTTCGATTTTCCCGGCTTCGAGGTCGGCGCTGGCACGTAGTCCTTGGGATCGATCCGGCGCACGTCACTGGCGGCACCGGAGCTGCCGGCGCGCTGCTTGCGGTACTCGGCATCCTGCATGGCGCGTTTGGCCGCCAAATCGAGCCGGTCCGCGACATTAGGGGGGGGTGGCTTCTGCTGTTTATCGTCGTCCAAGGCCTGCATCTCCTGAATGGGCGTCCGAATAAGAGCGTCCCTCGTGGATTTTATCAAGTATAGCAGGGGAGTGCTTGGCGAAAAGGCGCTCTGATCAGCCTAGCGCTCGACCAGCAGCTGGATGCGGTCCGAAGCGAACAGGGCCTCGCCGTATTCGATCGGCCGCCCGCCGGTCTCGATGTTCACGCTCTCGGTGACCAGCAGCGGGGTGCTTGTGGCCAGCCGCAGCAGATGCGCCTCGGCCGGACTCGGCAAGCGGGCGGTGATGCGGGTGGACGCGCGGCTGTAGTCGGCAACCCCGCTCTGCTTCAGCGCCTTGGTGATGGACCGCCAGCGCTCGAACTGTGCGACCAGATCCGGCACCCGCTTGGCCGGGAAATAATGCGCGCCGAGACTGAGGGGCCGGCCGCTCGCGCGGCCGAGCGTGTCGAGCCGGATCACCCGCGCGCCGACGCGGATCTTCAGCCGCCGCGCCACGATCTCGGTGGCCGGCTCTTCGCCGGCGCGCAGCAACTCGGTTGCGGGCTCCTTGCCCTGCCGCAGCAGATTCGTGCTGAACCGCGTCCCCGGCCCGAGCGCGTACTCGATCGCATCGCGCACCAGAAAGGTGCCGCGGCCCTGTTCAACCAGGAGCAACCCGCGTTGCGCCAGGGCCGCCAGCGCGTGGCGGACGGTGTGGCGGTTCACCTTGAATCGCTCGGCCAGCTCTTTTTCGGTGGGCAGCTGGGAATCAGGCGGGTAAACGCCGCGGCCGATCTCGGCCACCAGCGTCTCCTCGATCTGGCGCCACATCGCGCGGCCGCTGTCGCGAAGCCGCGCCAGCGCCGAAGACCCGTCCGGCGCGGTCAAAAAACTATCACTCATATGATCTTTACTCGGCCGGTGGACGCGACTAGAGTGACCGAAATTGATCTAGTTGTCTAGATAACTTTCGGCTCTTTTTCGGCCAACGCCATGCCCGACGCCAGCGCCAGCCGTCCCGCCGACCCCGACCAGCGCCGCCGCTGGATGGGAGTCCTGGCGCGCGCCCGCACCGCAGAGCTCGAAGCGGCATGGGAGGCCCTGTCGGCGCCGCCCGCCTATGCGTTTCTGCGCAAACCGGAGACCGGCCTGGTGCTCGTCCGCGGCCGCGCCGGCGGCACCGGCGCCGCCTTCAATCTTGGTGAAATGACGATGACGCGCTGCGCGGTCCGTCTCGACGACAAGGCCGGCGGGGCGCGGGCCACCGGCCTCGCGTTCGTCGCCGGACGCGACGACCGGCACGCGGAGTTGGCGGCGCTCTTCGACGCGCTGCTCCAGATCCCCCGGCAGACAGAGGCCCTCGACTCGGCGGTCATCCAGCCGATCGAAGCCCGGCTGGAACGCGAGCGGCGTGCGGCGGCGGGCGAGGTCGCCGCGACCCGGGTCGACTTTTTCACGCTGGTGCGGGAGCAGAGTTGATGAGCGGCAGCCCCCCTCTCGACCTGGGCGAGATCGGCCCGGGATTCGCCGAGCCGGTGGCCGACGCGCAAAATGTCTTCCGGCTCGTCTTGGACGCGATGGCGCATCCGGGACGCATCGTCGAACTTCCTGCCGCCGTCCTGCCGGCCAACGAGTCCGGTCTGCCCGACGCCGCGGCAGCGGTCGCCCTGACGCTCCTGGATTTCGAGACCCCGGCCTGGCTCGACCGCGGATTCGCACGTGCCGCCGACTATCTGCGGTTCCACTGCGGCGCACCGATCGTCTTCGACTCCAAGGCCAGCCGCTTCGGCTTTGCGGAGGAGCTTCCCGCCCTGCCGGCGCTGCAGGACTTCGACCTCGGCAGCATCGATTTCCCCGACCGGTCGACGACGCTGGTTCTCGCCGTCCCGATGCTCGAGGGGCGCGCCGGTCTGACGCTGCGCGGGCCCGGCATCAAGGATCGCGCCGGCCTACAGGTCGGTGGGCTCACGGCTGCGTTCTGGAAGGAGCGCGCTGATCTCGCGGCTCTGTTTCCGCTTGGGGTCGACCTCGTGCTGGCCTGCGGGCGCCGCCTTGCGGCGATCCCGCGCACCACCACCGTGGAAGGATTCTGACCATGTACGTCGCGGTCAAAGGCGGCGAAGCGGCCATCGACGCGGCCCATCGGCTGCTCGCCAAGAACCGCCGCGGCGATCCGTCGGTACCGGAGCTCACGCTGGCACAGATCGAGCAGCAGCTGTCGCTGGCGGTCGACCGGGTGATGACCGAAGGCTCGATCCACGACCGCGAGCTGGCCGCCCTCGCCATCAAGCAGGCCCGCGGCGATCTCGTCGAAGCGATCTTCCTGCTGCGCGCCTATCGGACGACCCTGCCGCGGCTCGCCGAATCCCTGCCGATCGACACCGCGAACGCCGCCTTGCGCCGGCGCATCTCGGCGACGTTCAAGGACCTGCCCGGCGGCCAGGTGCTCGGCGGCACGTTCGACTACACGCATCGCCTGCTCGACTTTGGGCTGGCAGAGCCGGCGCCGCAGTCTCCGTCCGCTGAGTCCGTGTCCGCACCCGAAGCGTCGCAGCCGCCGCCCCGGGTGCTGGAGATCCTCAACGCCGAGGATCTGATCGAGCGCGAGGTGCCGGACGACGCGCCACCGCCGGATCTGACCCGCGAGCCGCTCGAATTTCCGACCGCGCGGGCCTTGCGCCTGCAGAACCTGGCACGCGGCGACGAAGGGTTTCTGCTCAGCCTTGGTTATTCGACCCAACGCGGGTACGGGCGCAACCACCCGTTCGCGGGCGAGATCCGCACCGGCCAGGTGGCGGTCGAAATCGTCCCCGAGGAGCTCGGGTTTCCGATCGTCATCGGCGAGATCACGGTCACCGAGTGCGAGATGGTGAACCAGTTCGGCGGCTCGGCGACCGAGCCGGCGCGCTTCACGCGCGGCTACGGCCTCGTCTTCGGCGAGGCCGAGCGCAAGGCCATGGCGATGGCCCTGGTCGACCGGGCACTGCGCGCCAAGGAGCTCGGCGAAGAGATCAATGCGCCGGCCCAGGACGAGGAGTTCGTCCTCTACCATTCCGACAGCGTCGAAGCCTCGGGCTTTGTGCAGCACCTGAAGCTGCCGCACTATGTCGACTTCCAGGCCGAGCTCAACGTGCTGCGCCGCATCCGCGCGGGGGGGCCGGTCGAGCCGCCGGCCACGGTCGAGGCGGAAGAGGAGAACGCCGGATGAGCGGCGGCTACAACTTCGCCTATCTCGACGAACAGACGAAGCGCATGATCCGTCGCGCCCTGCTCAAGGCGGTGGCGATCCCCGGCTATCAAGTGCCCTTCGGCAGCCGCGAGATGCCCCTGCCCTACGGCTGGGGCACCGGCGGCATCCAGGTCACCGCCAGCATCATCGGGGCGGCGGACACCCTGAAGGTGATCGACCAGGGCGCCGACGACACCACGAACGCGGTGTCGATCCGCCGCTTCTTCGCCCGCACGACCGGTGTCCGCACGACCGAGCGGACCATCGATGCCACCATCATCCAGACGCGCCACCGCATCCCCGAGACGAAGTTGGGCGACGACCAGATCATCGTCTTCCAGGTGCCGATCCCCGAGCCGCTGCGCTGGCTCGAGCCGCGCGAGACCGAGACCCGGCGCATGCATGCTTATGCCGACTATGCCGTCATGCACGTGCGCCTGTACGAAGACGTCGCGCGCTACGGGCATATCGCCACGGCGTACGATTATCCGGTGGTGGTCAATGGCCGCTACCTGATGCGGCCGTCGCCGATCCCGAAATTCGACAATCCGAAGCTCGATTTCTCCCCGGCGCTGATGCTGTTCGGCGCCGGCCGCGAGAAGCGCATCTACGCCGTACCACCCTATACGTCGGTGAAGAGCCTCGACTTCGAGGATCATCCGTTCCGCATCGAGACCTGGACCACGCGCTGCGCGCTGTGCGGCTCCGGCGACAGCTTCCTCGACGAGGTCATCACCGACGACCGGGGCGGGCGGATGTTCGTCTGCTCGGATACGGATTATTGCGCGGGCCGCCGCAACACAGAGGCGGCCGCGGAATGAGCGCCCCCGACGCAGACCTCGTCGAGCCGGCCGGGCGGCCGCTCGATGCGCCGCTGCTCTCGGTCCGCGGACTCACCAAGCGCTATAGCAGCCGGATCGCCTGCCGCGACGTCACGTTCGACTTGTGGCCGGGGGAGGTCATGGCCGTGGTCGGTGAGTCGGGCGCCGGCAAGACGACCCTGCTCAATTGCGTGTCCGGGCAGATCGAGCCCAGCGCCGGCGAAATCCTGTTCACCCGCCGCGACGGGTCGACCGCCGATCTCTATCGCATCCCGGAGCCGGAGCGGCGGCGGCTGATGCGCACCGACTGGGGCATCATCCATCAGAATCCGCGCGACGGGCTGCGCTTCAATGTCAGCACCGGCGGCAATGTCGGCGAGCGCCTGATGGCGATCGGGGCCCGCAACTATGCCTCGATCCGCGGCGAGGCGATCCAGTGGCTGGACCGGCTGGAAGTCGATACCGGCCGTGTCGACGATCTGCCGGCGACCCTGTCCGGCGGCATGCAGCAGCGGGTCCAGATCGCGCGCAACCTGATCACCCATCCGCGGCTGGTATTCATGGACGAGCCGACCGGCGGGCTGGACGTGTCCGTGCAGGCGCGCCTGCTCGACCTGCTGCGCTCGCTGGTGACCGAATTGCATCTGGCCGCGGTGATCGTTACCCACGACCTCGCCGTGGCGCGGCTGCTCGCTGACCGGCTGATGGTCATGCGTGGCGGCGACGTGGTCGAGCTCGGCCTCACCGACCAGGTGCTGGACGATCCGCAAGAGCCGTACACCCAGCTTCTCGTGTCCTCGGTGCTGCAGATCTGACATGACCCCGATCGTCGACATTCGCGGGCTGGTCAAGAGCTTCTGCCTGCACAATCAGGGCGGCATCACCATCCCGGTCCTGCGCGGTCTCGATCTCGCCGTGAACGCCGGCGAATGCGTGGTGCTGTCGGGCCCATCGGGCGTCGGCAAATCGACCGTGCTCCGCTGCATCTACGGCAATTACAAACCGCAGGCCGGTGTCGTGCGCGTGCGGCACGACGGGCGCATGGTCGACGTGGTCACCGCGCATCACCGGCTGGTCGCCGAGCTGCGCCGGCGCACCATCGGCTATGTCAGCCAGTTCCTGCGCGTCGTGCCGCGCGTGCCGACGCTCGACGTCGTCGCCGAACCGCTGCGCCGGACCGGCGTCCCGGCCGAGACGGCGCGCGCGCGCGCGGGCGACCTCCTCGACCGGTTGGCGATTCCGGAGCGGCTGTGGCAGCTGGCCCCGCAGACCTTCTCCGGCGGCGAGCAGCAGCGGGTCAACATCGCGCGCGGCCTGGCTGTCGAGGCGCCGGTGCTCCTGCTGGACGAGCCCACCTCGGCGCTGGACGCCGAGAACCGGTCCCGGATCGCCGCCGTGATCGACGAGGCGAAGCGCCGTGGCGCCGCGGTCATCGGCATTTTCCACGACCAGGATTTCGCCGCGGCGGTGGGTACGCGGCGATTCGACGTCGCAGCCCTGGCGCGCGTGGCCTGACATGACCGAAACCGTCTTCACCAACGCGCGGGTGGTCACCGCAGATCGCGAATTCCCCGGTACGGTCGTGGTCCGCGACGGCACGATTGCCGCCGTCGAGGACAGCCGCAGCTCCGCCCGAGACGCCATCGACTGCGAGGGCGACTTCCTGCTGCCGGGCCTAGTCGAGCTGCACACTGACAACCTCGAGAAGCATTTCGCACCGCGTCCAGGGGTTAAATGGCCGAGCCGCGCCGCGGTCGTGGCCCACGACGCGCAGATCGTCGCCGCCGGCATCACCACGGTGTTCGACGCGGTGGCGCTGGGCGACGTGTTCTACGGCAGCGCCCGCGTCGAGGGCCTCGAGGAGATGCGGCAGGGGATCGCCAGGATGCGAGCAACCCGGGCGGTGAAGGCCGACCATCATCTGCACCTCCGGTGCGAGCTCAGCTTTGCCCAGGTGCTGACGCTGTACGAGCGGCTGATGGACGACCCGCTGGTCCGCCTGGTCTCGATCATGGATCACACACCCGGGCAGCGGCAGTTCGTCAATGTCGAAAAGTACCGCTTCTACTACATGAAGAAGTACGGGATGTCGGACGCGGAGTTCGAGGCGTTCCTCGCCCGCCGCCGCGACGATCAGGCGAAATACAGCGTGACGCACCGGCGCGAGATCCTCGCCCGGGCCCGCGAACGACAACACATCCTGGCCAGCCACGACGACGCGACGGTCGAGCACGTGGCCGAATCGGCGCAGGACGGGATGACCATTGCCGAGTTTCCGACCACTATCGAAGCGGCCCGGGCGTCGCACGAGCGCGGCCTCGCGGTCCTGATGGGGGCGCCGAACGTGGTGCTCGGCGGCTCGCATTCCGGCAACATCGCGGCGCATGAACTGGCCGGCACCGGCCTCCTCGACATCGTGTCTTCCGACTACGTGCCGATGAGCCTGATCCAGGCGGCGTTCGTTCTCGGTGACGGCAACGCCGGGCTTGGCCGGCCGGCGGCGGTCCGGCTCGTCTCGCAAAACCCGGCGCGGGCCGTGGGGCTCGACGATCGCGGCGAGATCGCATCGGGCAAGCGCGCCGACCTCATCCGCGTCCATGTCGTGGACGGCCTGCCAATCGTCCGAACGGTGTGGCGCGGCGGCGAGCGTATCGTTTGACAAGGGAGGCGGACATGGACCCGGTCGAGACGCTGCTCGAGCTCTACGAGACCAAGGGCAAGGCTCAATACGGGCGCGAGGCGGTCTCGCAGACCGAGCACGCCCTGCAATCGGCAGCACTGGCCGAAGCGGAAGCATGCACACCCGCCCTGGTCGCCGCCGCCCTGCTGCACGACGTCGGCCACCTGCTGGCCAAGCGCAACCCGGGTGCGAACGAAGACGACCGGCATGAAGACATCGGCTGGGGATTTCTGAAATCGCTATTTGGCGAAGCGGTCGCCGAGCCGGTGCGGCTGCATGTGCCGGCGAAGCGCTATCTGTGCGCGGTCGAGCCCGATTATTTCTCGATCCTGTCGCCGGCTTCAGTGCGCAGCCTCGAACTGCAGGGCGGCCGGTTCACCGCCCCGGAAGCCGAGCAGTTCCGGCAAAACCCGTTCGCCGCGGACGCGGTGTGGCTGCGGCGCTGGGACGACCAGGCCAAAGCCCCGGGAACGCGGACCAAGAGCTTGCGCGACTACGCAGCGCTGCTGCGCAGCCTGAGTGCTTGAGCCTCAGCGACCCGCACCGCCCCTCGTCTACGCGATGGGGCCTTCGGGGGCCGGCAAGGACGCGGTGCTTCACTTCGCCCGCGAGGCGATCGGCCCCGACCATCGGGTCGCCTTCGCGCACCGTTACATCACGCGGCCGACCGATCCGGGCGGCGAAAATCACGTGGCCCTCAGCCCGGCGGAGTTCGGCACCCGGCGCGCCGCAGGCCTGTTCGCCTTCGACTGGCAGGCGCACGGCATCAGCTACGGCATCGGCGTCGAGATCGAGGCGTGGCGGAAGGCTGGTTTGGTCGTGGTCGTCAGCGGATCGCGCGAGCATTTCCGCACGCTGGACCCCACGGCGCTCGGCATCGTGCCGGTGCTGATCACAGCGCCAGCTTCGATCCTCCGGCAGCGGCTGATGGACCGCGGACGCGACAGCGAGAGCTCGGTCGCCGAGCGGCTGGGCCGCGCGGAAGCCCACGCCATCGACGACCCGGCGGTGACCGTGATCGACAATTCGGGCCCGTTGGACCAAGCCGGTAGACGCCTCGTCGAACTGCTGGGCCGGCTTGCGGCGTCCGCTCAGACCTGAAACGGGAAGCGCGCCAGGATGCGGAACGGCCGGTCGCGGCTGTCCTGGACGAACAGGACCAGGTCGCGCACGGGCAGAGGTGCCGCGCTGAACGGCGCCACCAGGGGCTCCAGAACGCGCTCCACGACCGCCCGCTCGGGCGCCTCGAGCGAACCGGTCAGGGTCAGGTGAAATCGGAACTCGTCCATCACATAAGGATAGCCCCAGCGCGCCAGGAGCTCATCCTGGCGTGCGCTGAGCCCCGCCTGGCGGCGCCGCGCCACATCGGCCGGATCGGGCGGCGCGCGGAACGCGTCGAAGTCGCTCACGCAATCCGCGGCCAGCGCGTCGAGGGCTGGGTGGTGGTCCGGGACCAGCGCCAGGAAGCCGCCGATAGCCTTCAGCGTGAGCCGGGGTAGCTCGATCGGCCGCCGCTGACTCGCAAACGCGGCGGCGTCGGCCAGCAGCCGCTCCAGTGTCGCGGACGGCGCGAGATCGAACGGTGGTTTCAGCGTGCCATGAAACCCATAGCGGCGCGGTTCCGCGGTGATCTCCGCCAGGCGCGCCGAGGCCAGACCGCCGACCAAGGGCTGGACCACGGCCCCATCCCGCTCAGGATCGCGGCCGAGCCAGGACGCGGCGAAGCGGGCGAGCGCTTCGTCGGGCCGCGGGGCGTAATACAAGGCGTAGCGGGGCATCGGCTGGATCGTCCTGCCGACATGTCTAGCAGCCGTTCGTGACGCTGTCGCGGCGCCGTTCAGCGCAGGCCGGAGCGCTCGAACTCCGTCGCGACATTGGCGTCCAGCCGCCTGGCCGTCGCCATGTCCGCAGCCGCCCCCGCGGCGTCGCCCGTCGCCTTCTTCGCCAGCCCGCGGCCGAATAGCGCGCTGGCGGCGGTGGGCGATGCCTTCACCGCAGCGTCGTAATCCTCGATGGCCCGGTCATAGTGCCGGAGCTTCAGATAGACGAAGCCGCGGCTGTCGAGAAGGTTCGGATCGTCCGGACGCAGGCGAAGCGCCTCGTCGCAGTCTGCAAGCGCTTGCGTGAGCTGGCCCGCCGTGGCGCGGGCATAGCACCGCGAATTCCACGCCCCGGCATACCCGGGGTCGATCTCAATGGCGTGGTCGAAATCCTGGATGGCGCGCGCGACATTCCCCTTCAAGCGGTAGACCTGGCCACGATTGTTGTAGGCCGCCGGAAATCCCGGATCGTGCTTGAGGGCGGCGTCGAAATCCGCGATCGCCCGGTCGTACTCGCCCTTGCCGCGATACGCGTTGCCGCGATTGCTGAAGGCCGCCGCAAAACCAGGCAGGAGCTCGACCGCGCGGTCGAAATCGGCGATTGCGCGGTCATAATCGCCCGTGTTGCGGTAGGCAATGCCACGATTGTTGAAATCGACCGCAAGGGCCGGCGGCGATTCGCGTCCCGAACCGATCAGGGCGGTGCAGCCGGCGATGCGCGCCTGCCAGTTGTCGCTCTCACAGAGAGTCCCGCTATCGTCGCGCGTCGACGGGCTCTGCGGCGCCGCCGCGATGAGAAAAATCGCCAGAGATGAAAGTGCGAGCGCGCGCCAGTCCATGTTCGGGGTTCCGTCCGATCCCGACAGCCTGCCGAAAGGCGCGCCGCCAAAAATCCCCGTCTCGTGCCGCCCAGCGGATCGCAACCTAGTCGGTTTGGCGGCGAGCGTCGACGAGATTCCCCGGCACCGCCCTGCCGCGTTTTCCCATCCTGTAGACCGCCAGTCCCAACCCGAGGCACGCCGCAATGGCCGCGAAGGCGGCGCCATAGATCCGCAAAGTATAGCCGGTCCGCGGGAGGCTGCGGCCGCCGACAGTTCGGCCGTCATCGAAGCGTCCGCCTCGCTGGGGTGCTGCCGGCAAATTTGCGGCGCAGGCGTTCCACCGCGGCGTCGATGAACAGCCGCACCTTGGGCGCCAGGTATCGGCCCGCCGGATGGACGATATGGATCGGGATCGGCGGCGGCTCATGGTCGGCCAGGATGGTCTTCAGCTTGCCCTCGGCCTGGAACGGCTCGACTTGGTACGACAATGCGCGCGCAATCCCACCGCCACGCATCGCGGCTTCCAGGCCGGCCAGCACCGTGTTGACAACCAGGCGCGACGTGATGGACGTGGTCGCGGCCTTGCCGTCGCTCGCGAACGACCACTGGTCGGCCGGCACCGAGCTGCCCGCGGTGATGATCGTGTCGTGGTTGGCGAGGTCCCGCGGCGCCCGGGGCACGCCGTGCGCTGCGAGATAGGCCGGGCTCGCGCAGAGGACGCGGCGGACATGACCGACATGGATCGCCCGCATCGACGAATCGGCAAGCTGGGCGATGCGCACGCCGACATCGATGCCTTCGTCGACGAACGAGACAAGGCGGTCGAGCAGCAGCATGGAGACCCGGACCGCCGGATAGGCCTGCATGAACTCCTGCGCGATCGGCAGCACGTGCATCCGGCCGAACATCTCGGGTGCGGTGACGGTGAGGAGACCACGCGGCTCGAGCCGCTCGCTCGCCGCCGATAGCTCGATCTCCTCGAACTCGGCCAGCGCCCGCCGGCACTGGTCGAGATAGCGCGACCCCGCGTCGGTCAGGGCCACGGCTCGGGTGGTGCGGTTGAACAGCCGCGTCGCGAGGCGATCCTCGAGTGCGGCCACCGCGCGGGTGACGGCCGCCGGGGAGCGGCGGAGCCGCCGCGCCGCAGCCACGAAGCTGCCGTGGTCGGCGACCGCGACGAAAATCGCCAATTCGTCGATTCGGTCCATTATTTCACTTTATGAAATAGTATTCGGCATTTCCAGGTGATTAAATCAAGCGCGTTCCCTCTCTAAATCACGGGGCAGACGACAACGTCACGAGGTCTCCCATGAGCGCGACCCAGCCCGCAGCGGACACTCCCTGGCACGACGGCGAACTGGCCGCGCAGTCCCGCGCCGGCGTCGCCGGGCGCATGGCCGTCATCGGGCCGCGCAACATCCGGCCGTTCATGCCGGACCAGCACCGGCTGTTCATGGCGCAGCTGCCGTTCCTGATCGTCGGATCTGTGGATGCGGCGGGCTGGCCGTGGGCGTCGGTTCTGACCGGCGCGCCGGGTTTCGCGGCAAGTCCGGACTCGCGCACGCTCGACATCGCAGCGCAGCCGGTCGCGGGCGATCCGCTGGCCGACGCGCTGCGGGTCGGCGCGGCGCTGGGGCTGCTCGGCATCGAGCTTCCGACGCGACGCCGCAACCGGCTGAACGGCCGGGTGACGGCGACGCGTGCCGGCGGATTCTCGATGGCCGTGGACCAGAGCTTCGGCAATTGTCCGCAGTACATCCAGCGGCGCGACTATGTGGCTCTGGGGTCGCCGCGGCCGGCGCATCTCGAGCCGTTCACCACCCTTGACCGCGACGCGCGGGCGCTCATCGAGCGGACCGACACGTTGTTCGTGGCGAGTGCCGCGCGACAAGTGCCGGATGCGCGTCATGGCGTGGACGTCTCGCATCGCGGCGGCCGCCCCGGCTTCATCGGCA
>DASWFO010000184.1:0-10369 GCA_036394195.1 Alphaproteobacteria bacterium
CCCGCCTCGGTTGCCTGGGTGAGGCTCACCGACGCCGGCTGGGCGTGATGCACGGTCCCCGTCCCGGCGGCATCGATCGCGGCGGCGA
Organism: Alphaproteobacteria bacterium; assembly: GCA_036394195.1. Taxonomy (GTDB): domain Bacteria; phylum Pseudomonadota; class Alphaproteobacteria; order CACIAM-22H2; family CACIAM-22H2; genus DATJPD01. The sequence goes on from DASWFO010000184.1 coordinate 89, forward strand.
GACCCGCCGGCGTCAGCTTGCCGTCCTCGCCCGCCACCGCCACCAGCTTGGCACCGCCGCAATAGAATTCCGGTGCTCCGCATTCGTCGCGGGTGATGTGCGCGTCGGGATGGCAGAAGACGACGCCCCAGGGCGGGGTGATGCAGGCCAGCGACAGCGCGTTGGCGGCGGTCCCGGTGCTGACCAGGAAGACGGCGCAGTCGCGCTCGAAGATCTCCGAGACCCGCTTCTCGACCCGGCGCGTGAGCTCGTCGTTGCCGTACGGCATGGCGGCGCCGTCGTTCGCGGCGGTCAAGGCGGCGAGAATCTTCGGGTGCGCGCCGGCGGTGTTGTCGCTGCAGAAATTCATGCGCGGTCCTTCTTGTTCGCGTCGGGGCTCGGCGCGTCCGGCAGATCGCGCGACGGATAAGGATGCCAGTCGCTGGTGCGGAGCTCCAGCGGCCGGAACTGCCGGCCGCCATGGTCGAGCACGTGCGCGGTGACCTGGATGGCCTGCGCGCGAGCCGCCGCGTCGGCACCGCCGGCGACGGCGACGATCACCCAGATCAGCTCCTCGCCCCACGCCGCGTCGAGATCGACCGCCGAGGGCTGCGCCGGGCCGTCCGGATGCGAATGATAGAGGCCGACGACCCGCTGCGGGCCCTTGCCCAGGGCGCGCGACAGATCGACCCACAGGCGCGGATCGATCTCGAAGCGGTCGCGCTGCTTGCCGAGATTGGCGCTGGCGTGGACCCGGGTCACCTCGACCGCCCCGCCGGGGAGGGCGCGCCCGACGAGCAGGCCGCAGCATTCGCCGGGATAGGCGGCTTCCGCCGCGTCGGCGATCTGGCGGAGCTGGGCCGGCGGAATGACGATCATGGCCGCTCGCCGAGCGCGAAGATCCCGACCACCGCGCCGTTCGTCGGGTCGAGCACCAGGAGCCGCTCGTCATTCCCCGAGACGATCTGGACCACGATGACCCGCCCCGCGGGGGTGACGCTTTGAATATGGGCGTCGGGGGCCATGCCCACGACCACCCGGCCCCAATTCGGCAGGGCCGCGGGGGCGGCCGCAGGCGCCGCCGGGCCCGCGGCGGTCGGTGCGGGAACGGCGACCCGGTGCCAGCTCTGGGTCATCCCGAACACCAGCACGCCGAAACCGACGACCAGCAGCACCCCCAGCGCGACAACGATGGTCTTGAGCGTGCGCATGCGGTGGGTCAGTGTCCGGCTATGGTTGGACGGCAGAACATCGAGGACGGGCAGATCCAGGAAGAGCGCCGGCCGACGCCGCTCGCGGGAGCCGGAGCTGGGGCCGTGACGGTGACGATCGGCCCGGACAGCGCCGGTGAACGTCTGGACCGGGCACTGGCGACGGCTCTCGCCAAGCTGCCCGGCGACTCTCCTTCGCGCTCGCGCGTGAAAGCGCTCATCACCTCAGGTGCGGTCACCGACGGCGGCGGCACGATATCCGAGCCCTCCCGCAGGGTCAAATCAGGGCAGGTCCTGGTCATCACCTTCCCACCGACGGCCGCGCTGGAGATCGCCGCCCAGGCGCTGCCGCTCGACATCGTCCACGAGGACGAGCATCTCATCGTCATCGACAAGCCGCCCGGGCTGGTCGTGCACCCGGCCCCCGGCAATCCCGACCGCACGCTGGTGAACGCGCTGCTGGCGCATTGCGGCGCCAGCCTGTCCGGCATCGGCGGCGTCGCCCGCCCCGGCATCGTCCACCGGCTGGACAAGGACACCAGCGGCTTGCTCGTCGTCGCGAAAAACGACCAGGCGCATCACGGCCTGGCCGCGCAATTCGCCCGCCACAGCGTCAAGCGCGTCTATGCCGCGGTGGTGTGGGGCACGCCGCGGGCCCGGGCCGGCGAGATCGCCGGGGCCATCGGCCGGTCGTCCCACGACCGCAAGAAAATGGCGGTGGTCCGCGGCGGGCGGGGCAAGCCCGCCCTCACCCGCTATCGCGTGATCCGCTCCTTCGCCGGCGGAGCGGCGAGCCTGCTCGAATGCGAGCTGGCGACCGGCCGCACCCACCAGATCCGGGTCCATCTCGCGGCAGCCGGCCATCCGTTGATCGGCGATCCGGTCTACGGCCGCCCCGTGCCGCGCCGGCGGCTGCCGGCGGGAATAACCGAGGCCGTGGCTGGGTTTTCCCGCCAGGCACTGGATGCTTTCACCCTCGGCTTCGACCACCCGATCACCCACAAAGCACTTCAATTCACACGTAAGTATTATAGCGATATCCGTATCTTAATTGGTAGTCTAGACTCGCTTTAATAAACTGTTGAAAATTTTAACATTCTGCCCTAAGATGGCCGCACTAAAAGCTTACCAAACAGTTTGGAACGGATTGGGGGCTGACAGGGTTGACCCTGTTGGCGTCCCAGGTTGTATTTGGGTAGGGGGGCCAGGTACGCGACCTATCCGGTCCGAGATGGGCCAATACCAGGGTTAACGCGAGACGAGGTCATGGCCACCACCACGATTCCCGCACTGACGAACGAAGGCAGCCTTGCGCGATATCTGCAGGATATCCGTAAGTTCCCGCTGCTCGAGCCCGAGGAAGAGTACATGCTCGCCAAGCGCTGGCGCGAGCACGAGGATTCGCACGCCGCGCACAAGCTGGTGACGAGCCATCTGCGCCTGGTGGCGAAGATCGCGATGGGCTACCGCGGCTACGGCCTGCCGCTCTCCGAGCTCATCTCGGAAGGCAATGTCGGCATGATGCAGGCGGTGAAGCGGTTCGACCCGGACCGCGGCTTTCGCCTCGCGACCTATGCCATGTGGTGGATCCGCGCCTCGATCCAGGAGTACATCCTGCATTCGTGGTCGCTGGTGAAGATGGGCACCACGGCCGCGCAGAAGAAGCTGTTCTTCAACCTGCGCAAGGTGAAGAACCAGATGCAGGCGATGGAAGAGGGCGACCTCAGCCCCGAGCACGTGAAGAAGATCGCCCAGGACCTGAGCGTGCCGGAAGCCGACGTCGTCAACATGAACCGGCGGCTGGCCAGCCAGGATCACTCGCTGAACGCGCCGCTGCGCGTCGAGGGCGAGGGCGAATGGCAGGACTGGCTGGTCGACGACACCGAGAGCCAGGAGATCAAGCTCGCCGAAGCCCAGGAGCTCGAGCGCCGCCAGCACCTGCTGCAGCGCGCGCTCAAGTCGCTGAACCCGCGCGAGCGCGACATCCTGGTCGAGCGCCGGTTGCGCGACGAGCCGACCACGCTCGAAGACCTGTCGCAGAAATACTCGGTCAGCCGCGAACGCGTGCGCCAGATCGAGGTGCGCGCCTTCGAGAAGCTGCAAAAGGCGATGAAGGCGTACGCGGCGGAAGAGACGCCGGCGCGCCGGCCCGCGCAGACGCATTGATTTAGCCGCTCAGACGCCGCGCGGACCGCATCCGCGGTCCTTGGCTTCCGCGCGCTTTTTGTTAAGTCCCTCAGGCGCCGGGCGCGGCACATCCGTGCCGCTTGGCTTCCGCGCGCATAAGCGCGCGCGGCTGCAGTCGCAGCCGTGATCTGGTGTCCGACGAAGCGTCGGACTGTTCGGTTTACGTTAGCGCTCAGACGCCGGGCGCGACGCATCCGCGTCGCTTGGCTCCCGCGCCCATTAGGGCGCGCGCTCGCAGTCGCGAGCGTTATCTGGTGTCCGACGAAGCGTCGGGCTGTGGTTTGTTAGGAGCTGGTGGCGCGGGCCGGGGCGCGGGCGGGGGGTGTTTTCTTGCTCGTGACTTCGTCGCCCCATTCCTCGACCAGCTCTTCCTGGCGCTTCTGCAGCTCGCGGCGGCGCCATTCGGCGCGCATGTCCGAGAACATGACCACGATGACGGGGACGGTCGTGTGGACGGCCCAGCCGATCGCGGCGGCGCCGTAGACGGTGAGCCAGGCGAACGGATCCGACAGCACGCTGTAGCCCGACCCCGACCGCGCGGTGAGCTGGCCGAGGATCATCGGGATCATGGCGCCGAGGCTCATCGCCCCCACCGCGATCGCGGCGTGGCGCTCGGGATCGCGGTCGATCAGGCCGGCGGCGACGGTCGGCGCGAAGCCGATGATCATGAACACCAGGAGGGTCGGCGAGCCGAGACCGATCGCCACCATCGCAAAGCCGCCGAGGCCGCCGAGCAGCCAGACGACGCTCTTGCCGGTGCCCTTGGCCAGATCGGGCGGCGGCTTGCCGGGGATCGGCGCCGGCGGGGCGGGGGCCTTGCTCACAGCCATCGGATCAACAGCATCAAGCCGACGGTGATCACCGCCAGACCCGACGAGATCAAGGCCGCCGCTTCGCGCCCGGCGCGTCGCGCATCCTCAACCCGCCGGGCCGTCCCCTTCTCGCGGGCCGACAGCTCGGCCTCGGCCATCGCATATTCCTCTTTCGCCTTCTCAAAGCCGCGGCGATCGACCTTCTTGAATTGCGGGTCGTCGATCAGCTTCAGCAGCGCCGGCAGATTGCCCGACCGGGCGACCGCCATCGTCACCTCGAGCAGCTTTCCGCGGCGCTTGCGGTGATGGAACGTCTCGATCACCGGCTTCAGCAGATCGGCGCACCAGTTGCCCAGCCCCGGCAGCGGCTTGGCCTTGAAGCTCTGCTGCAGCTCGGCCAGAAGGCGCAGAGTGCCGACCGCCGAGTGCTCGTCAACGCCCTGCTGCTGCATCAGGCCTAGCAGCTGCGTGGTGTCGGCGTGCGATCGCGATGCGAGGAACGCCGCGATGTGGCGGTCGATCGGCTGCCGGCCCATGCCGCCGGCCGAGGCGACGGCGTCGATGGCGGGCAGAAGCTGCGACGGATCGGAGACCCAGCGGCCGCCGGTGATCGGGCTGCGGCACGGCAGGTTCGGATTGAGGTCGTAGAGGCAGCGCTCGATTCCAGCCCCCGGACCGGTGTCGGTGACCCAGCGGCCCAGCTTCTCGAGATGGGCGTTGAGCCCGACGCCGCGATTGACGTGCTTGGGCTGGCTGCTGAGCCAGAACGACGGGATGTTCGATTTCAGCGTCTCCGTGACCGCCTGCACGCCGCCCGGCTTGCGCTGACCCGAGACCAGCATCGGCCCGATGCCGTCGATGCGCATCGCAAAGCCGCCGAAGCGGATCGGCGCCGACGGATCCATGGCGACCGAGGCCTTCGAGAGCAGGACCTGATCGCTGGCACCGCTGCCCGCGACCTCGTATTCAGCGAGCACGGCGGTCAGCGCGTCGGTGGCCGTGTTGTCGGGCAGGCTCCTCTTCATCCAGTCCAGCACCGCCCCCGACTCCAGTGCCTTGATGCCGGCGTCCGACTTCCGCGTGAGGGCCAGCGCCAGCGCCGGCGCCGACCAGTATTTCTTGCCGCCGAAATCGAACCCCTGGTGCGAGCGGGCGACGGAGAACGAGCGGGGTGCCGTCACGCGGTTGCCTTCGAGCCAGCTCTTGAAGTGCTCGAGCGTCCAGCGCTCGCGCGAATCATCGGCCATCAGGCCGCGCAAGCCGTCGATGAGGTCGCGCGGAATTTCGCGCGGATCGATAAACGCGTCGAGCGACCCCTTCTCGATCCGCGCCGCGAAGAACTCGTCGTCGCTGAGGCCCATGCCCGGCACGTGCCCCATCAGCAGCGACACCATCGTGGCGCCGAGCGAGAACATATCCTCGGCGCGGGTTCCGGTTCCCTTGCCGTCGGGATCGGCGGTCGAGCATTCGATCGTCTCGAAGCCGGGCGGCTGATAATAGCCGGCGGGTGCGGTCACCGACTGGCCGAGAACGATGCGGGTGCGCGTCGGATCGCCGAAGAACAGGTTGTCCGGCCGGATGCCGCGATGGGTCTGGTTGCGGTGGAACATTTCGGTCAAGCCGGTCACCACCGGCCGGACCACCTGCTCCAGCAGCTGATCGGCGCCCATCGGCGTGAACTTCACCGCACCCGAGGGGACCAGGCGCCCGCCTTGCGGCGGGTTGATGATCACGGCCAGACGCTGGCCGTCCGTCCCCGGCCAGTCGACCGCACCGAAAGCCGCGAGCTGGGTCAGGCCGGGCCGCGCCAGGCCCTTGACCTTGTCCATCACGTCGATGCGCGGCAGGGGATCGACATGGCAGATCAGGGCGGCCCGGACTTCGCCGGGCGTCATCGGGTCTTCGGCGACGACCGCCGGCGTCTGCGCCGTGGTCAGCTCCGGATACGGGCGATCGGGGAAGATGACGTAACGGTCCTGGAGCGTGACCTGACGGCCGCCGGCGGATTTCAGCGATACCGGCTTGGCCGGCGCCGCCGCCTTGGGGGCAGGCGGCTTGGCCGCTCGCTCAACGGTTTGCGCGTCGGACGCCATGGCTCGAGATGGCCTTCGCCCAGGTTAAGACTAAAGCCCTAAAGCTTACGGCGAGTATGGCAAAGAATTCATTAACTGCCTACCCGCCCGACCCCGCTCGCGCCCCAGATTTGTCACAACGGCCTGATTTTATCCCTCCGATGTCGCTCGTACTGGGATGGACGGCCCCCGACAATGGCCCATGTGTAAGCCCGCAATCAGGGCGCGCTGCCATCCGGAGGAACCGATGAGTGAGTTCGAGACTTGGCCATCGCGAGGCGACGAGACCCTGCCGCTGACGGCCAAGCTGTGGATGCGCCGCGCGGCGACCGCGGAGCGGGTGGCCGGGAACCTGAACAGCCGGAGGGATTCCGAGCTCCTCGCGAATTACGCCGAGGAGTGCTACGCCGAGGCGTGGCGCGCCATCGCTTCCGGCAGCGGCGTCGAACGGCGCGTCTGACGCGGGTGCGCCCGACGGAATTCCGCGCGCGGCGCTTTGAGCCCCGCCGCCGTTGCGCTAGCCTGGATTCCCGCTGTCGGAACTCCCGCTGTCGGAACTCCCGCTGTCGGATCGCAGGCTGGCCCGATGATCACGGTTTTTTCCTCCAACGGCGTGCGCGCCGTGCTCCTGGATCTGGCGCCGGAGTTCGAGCGCCGCACCGGGCACACGCTCGCCATCACGTTCGATCCCGCCAACGCGCTCAAGGAGCGCATCGCGCGCGGTGAAACGTTCGACGCCGCGATCCTGACGCCGCCGGTGATGGCGGAGATGATCGCCCAAGAGAAGATCGTCAGCGGCTCGCCGCGCACCATTGCGCGGGTCGGCTGCGGGCTCGCCGTGCGCGCCGGCGGGGCAAAGCCCGACACCGCGACGGTCGATGGATTCAAGCGCACCCTCCTGGCCGCAAAATCCATCGCCCGCACCCGGGTCGGCGCCAGCGGCATCCACTTCACGCATCTGATTAAGACGCTCGGCATCGCCGACGCGGTGGATCGCAAATCGCGCTTCGTCGCCGGCGGCCTCACCGCCGAGCTCGCGGCCAGCGGCGAAACCGAGCTTGCGGTGCAGCTGATCTCCGAGCTGAAGGCGGTCGCCGGGGTCGACATCGTCGAGTTCCCGGCCCCGCTTCAGGAGTACGTGGTGATGGTCGGCGGCGTCAGCGCCGCCGCGAAGGAGCCGCAAACCGCGGCCGCCCTCCTCGCCGTGCTGAGCGGCCCGGACGCCGCCCCGGTGCTCCGGGCCAAAGGAATGGAGCCGGCCCAAAGCCAGAATTAACCACGGAGACACGGAGACGCGGAGTTTGGAGAGAGACAGAGAGACTCTGTTTTGTCTCCGTGATCTCCGTGTCTCTGTGGTTGAATTTTCCTGGATGCCGACGCTGCGCTGCGTCGCCGGCCTTCGGGCCGCCGACGGCGCGAAGATAAGGGGCGCCGGCATGACGAAAGCGTGACGTGGTTCGCGCCAAGGGGACTTTTTCAGTCCGCGAACGGGTCGTGGACCAGGATGGTGTCGGTGCGCTCGGGGCTGGTCGACAGCAGCGCCACCGGAGCGCCGATCAGCTCCTCGATCCGCCGGATATATTTCACCGCGGTCGCCGGCAGCTCGGCCCAGGAGCGGGCTCCCTTGGTGCTTTCCTGCCAGCCGGCGAGCGTCTCGTAGACCGGCTCGACCTCCGCCTGCTGCACCGCGGCCGCCGGCAGATAGGACAGCGTCTGGCCGTGCCGCTTATAGGCGACCGCGACCTTGAGCTCCGGCAGGCCGTCGAGGACGTCGAGCTTGGTGAGCGCGATGCCGCGGATGCCCGACACCCGGATCGCCTGGCGGACCATCACCGCGTCGAACCAGCCGCAGCGGCGGGGCCGGCCGGTGACGGTGCCGAACTCCTTGCCGCGCTCGCCGAGCCCGCGGCCGACCGCGTCGGTGAGCTCGGTCGGAAACGGACCGCTGCCGACGCGCGTGGTGTAGGCCTTGGTGATGCCGAGCACGTAGCCGGTGGCGGCGGGGCCGACGCCCGCACCGGCGGCGGCCGCCCCCGCGACCGTGTTCGACGAGGTCACGTAGGGATAGGTCCCGTGATCGACGTCGAGCATGGCGCCCTGCGCACCCTCGAAGAGGACGCGCTTGTTGGCGTGCCGCGCGTCGTCGAGGAGCTGCCACACCGGGTGGGCGAACGGCAGCACGCGGGGCGCCACGGCGGCCAGCGACTGCTCCATGGCGGCACGGTCGATCGGCGGCTGATCCATGCCGCGGCGCAAGGCGTCATGATGCCGCAATAGGTCGTCGAGCTTGGTCTTGAGCGTCGTCGGATCGGCGAGGTCACAGAGCCGCACCGCGCGCCGCGCGACCTTGTCCTCGTAAGCGGGACCGATGCCGCGCCCGGTCGTGCCCAGCTTTTCGACCCCGCGCGAGGTCTCCCGCAGCCGGTCGAGCTCGCCGTGCAGCGGCAGGATCAGCGCCACGTTCTCGGCAACCTTCAGGTTCGCCGGCGTGATCTCGACCCCCTTGCCGCGGATGGACTCGATCTCCTGAACCAGCGCCCACGGGTCGACCACCACGCCGTTGCCGATGATCGACAGCTTGCCTTTGCGCACGACGCCCGACGGGAGCAGCGACAGCTTGTAGACGACCCCGTCGATCACCAGCGTGTGGCCGGCGTTGTGACCGCCCTGAAAGCGCACCACGATGTCGGCGCGCTCCGACAGCCAATCGACAATCTTGCCTTTTCCTTCGTCGCCCCATTGCGAGCCGACGACTGTCACATTTGGCATGGCCGTTCCTTACTTCACGTCGCGCGGCGCGCCGTTCACCAGAACATGCGAGCATTCGAGCCGCTTCGCTTCGGCGACGGCCTCGGCGGCGTCGAGCCCCTCGACCGTGATCCAACCCTCCTGCCGCCATTTCCGCGCTTCGGCCGGCGTCGTGCCGAAGGGGAGGAACAGGCGCCGGGGCGGGGCCGGCTCCGGCAAGGCGCTCAGAACCGTGTCCATGAACAGCGTGAAGCCGGTGGCCGGCTCGCCCTGCCCGGCCATCAGCGATTCGCCCGCGAGATACCGGCCGCCGCGGCCGAGCTCGCCGCGCACGCGGCGCGCAAACAAGGTAAAGCAGATACCGGTGTGATATTCGAAGCCGCGCAGCTCCACCGGGTCGACGGTGAGATTGAGCTCGGGTCGCGCGAACTGCAGCCGGCCGACGATCTCGCTCAGCCGGAGCGCCTCGGCCGCCGCGTCCGCCGGGAGGTCCAGCCGCGACAAGGCCTGCAGCGCGCGGGCCGCCGGGCCGGTGGCCTTGAGCAGGTCCATCAACAGCTGACCGATGCCGCGGCCCAGCCGCTTGACCGCCGCCTGATCCTTGCGGTCGAGGGCTTCGCGCAGCTTGCGCGCCGCCGCTTCCTCGAGGTCGGCACTCGCAATCACCGCAGGAACGAGGCGCGGCGAGGACAGGTCGACCGTGATATGCGGAATGCCGACCGCTTCTAGCGCCTCGGCCGCCAGCAGCACCGCCTCGACATCCGCCGCCGCGGATTGCGCGCCGATGAGCTCGGCGCCGACCTGCCCGACCTGCCGCTCCGGGCGGATCTCGTCGCCTTTCACCCGCAGCACCTGGCCGGCATAGGACAGGCGCAAGGGGCGCGGCAGCCGACGCAGCCGGGTCGCGGCAATGCGCGCGATCTGCAACGTCATGTCGGCGCGCAGGCCCAGCATGCGCTGCGACACCGGGTCCATGAGACGGAACGTGCTCGGCCCCATGGCGGCCCCGGAGCCGGCCAACAGGCTGTCCTCGAATTCGACCAGCGGCGGCTTCACGCGCGCGTAGCCGCGCGCCGTGCACACCGCCATCAGGCGGTTCACGACATCGGCTTCGTGGTCGGCCTCGGGCGGCAGAACGTCGCGCAGGCCGGCCGGCAGCAGCGCGCGCCGGGCAAGCTCGGTCATCGATTCCCCATCGACACGATTCTAAAGGGAACGGGCGCGCCTGATTAGCCGGTTTGCCGGGCTTCGGCAAAGCTTAATTGGCGCGCG
>DASWFO010000185.1:0-2086 GCA_036394195.1 Alphaproteobacteria bacterium
CTGTTCCGCACCTTCGCGCGTCCGCTCGTCGGCCTGACGACGCTGGCGATCGTGATGCTGACGTATTTCGGCCGCGTGCGATTCAAGGGACGCGTGCCCGGCGGCGTCCTCGCGGTGGCGATCGGCACGCTGCTGTCGTGGCTGACCGGCATTGCGCCGGTCGGCGCCCATCCCGCTGGCGCGACCCTGCACCTGCCGGTCCCGATCCTCAGCGATCTGCTCGCCGCGATCACCGGCGGGCACCTGTGGCCTTACCTGTCGGTCATCGTCGCGATGGGCCTCTTCAACGTCCTCGGGTCGCTGCAGAACATCGAGTCCGCCGAAGCGGCGGGTGATTCGTACGAGACGCGACGTTCGCTCACCATCAACGGATTCGGCAGCGTCGCCGCCGCGCTCTTCGGGTCGGCGTTTCCGACGACCATTTACATCGGGCATCCGGGGTGGAAGGCGCTCGGCGCGCGGGCCGGCTATTCGATCCTGAACGGCGCCTTCGTGACGGCGATCTGCCTGACCGGCACGCTGGCGTGGATCGCGTGGGCGATACCGATCGACGCCGGCATGGCGATCGTCCTGTGGATCGGCATGATGATCGTCGCGCAGGCGTTCGATGCGATCCCGCGGGCGCACACCCCGGCGGTCGTGGTCGGCTTGCTGCCGGGCATCGGCGCGTGGGGGGCGCTGCTCGCGAAAAACGGATTGAGGGCGGCCGGCCTCGGCGGGCCGGCCGGGCCGTTCACCGAGACCTTGATCGCGGAGTTCCAGAAGAACGACACCTGGATTGCCGGCGCCTTCGCGCTCGAGCAGGGCTTCCTGTTCACCGCGATGGTGCTGTCGGCGGCGGTGGTCGGCGTGATCGAGCGGCGCTGGAACGTCGCCGCCGCCTGGTGCCTGTGCGCGGCCGTCCTGTCCGCGACCGGTCTGATGCACTCCTACCAATGGACGTTCGCCGACACGACGCTCGAGCTCGCGCCGGCGTGGCCATTCGTATTCGGCTACTCAGCGATGGGGTTGCTGTTCTTCACCGCCCGCTGGACCACGGAGGAGGGTGTGGAGCACGGCTGAGGTCACCGGATCTCGTCGAAGCTCGTGACCACCCGGTGATCGTGCGGCGGCTGCGGGAGGTTGCTTGGCCGGAGAGACAGGACGGTACCCAGCCCGGCGGTCCGCGCCGCGTTCAGTTCCGCCACCACGTCCGAGACGAACAGCACGTCGGGGGGCAGCTCGCCGACTTCCTCGGCGATCCGACGGTAGCTCCCGGGATCCTGCTTCGCTCCGGTGTGGCCGTTGAAATACCAATGCAGGAACGAGGAGAGGTCTCCCGCTGAGGAGCGGCGGAAGAGCCAGCGCTGGGCGAGCACGGCGCCCGACGAGAAGATCCCGAGCCGCACGTTCTCACCGCGCCAGCGCGCGAGCGCGCGCGGTACGTCCTCATAGACCTGCCCGACCAGCTCACCTCGCTCGTAGCCCTCCTCCCAGACGTAGCCCTGGAGTTCCTTGAGCGCCGGGGACTTGCGGTCACGATCCATCAGCCATTCGGCGTAGGCCTGCACCGACGGCCGGGCGTCGGCGCCGGCCGGGGCCCAAGGCGGCACGGGCTCGCCGGCCCGCTCATCCGCCTGGTGCTCCTGGCGGAAGGCCGCGATCAGCGCGAGGTACTGGGGGGAGTCGCCGTACCGGCGCAGGTACGAGCGCAAGTGCGTGCGCGCATAGGGGTAGAGGACCTGCGTCACAAAAGTGATTGGTGTCGTGGTGCCTTCGATGTCGAGCAGGATCATCCGCGGGTCAAGTACGATGGTCCGAAGCACACCGGCTCGAATCCCTTGTCGACGCCGCTGTCGGTATAGCGCGGCGTCCAGCCCGACGTGTCCTGGAACAGCCGGATGGCGCGGATGCGCCGGTCGACGCAGAGATCGAACCAGTGATGCGTGCCGCGCGGCACCCGGACCAGATCGCCCGCCTCGACTTCGATGGCGAACACGGGGCCCGCCGCCGGATGGATGTGAAACAGCCCGCGCCCCTCGATGATGAACCGGACTTCGTCCTCGTCGTGCCAGTGTTCCCGGCTGAACTTCGCCAGCATGACGTC
>DASWFO010000186.1:0-3189 GCA_036394195.1 Alphaproteobacteria bacterium
CGCGCGAGGGCGTGGTCAACCGCATGGAGCCGCAGTTCTACGACAAGAACTTCAAGGGCGAGTTGCCGAAGGGAGTTTGAGGGCGCGACACGTCGTAGGGTGGGCAAAATCGCCTGGTACGGCCGATGTATAGTCCGGATATCGTCGGCGATTTTGCCCACGCGGTAGAACGGCGAGGTCAGCCAGCGTGGGCATTGCGGCACGGTCGTCGGGTGCGGATGCGCGTGTGGGCGCAACGCCCACCCTACGAGGTCTGCCGAAAGGGGTTGACGAGTGAAAATCGAAACCGATGAACAGGGCGGCCGGATTTTCTTCTCGAGCAGCGGACGAAGCCTCGAAGGTGAAGACGAAATCTGTATCCTGAGCGTCGGCGTCGATATCGGCTCTTCGACCTCACACCTGGTGTTTTCCCGGATCGTTCTGGAACGGCTCGACAGCCGCTACGTGGTCACGGAGCGCGAGACCTTCTATCAATCCGACATTCTGCTCACCCCCTATACTTCCGAGGACGACATCGATGCCGATGCGCTCGGCGCGTTTTTCGAGAAGCAATACGAAAACGCTCTTGTTGATCCGGACGAGATCGACGCCGGCGCCCTGATCCTCACCGGTGTCGCGGTCCGGCGCAGCAACGCCCGCCGCATCGGAGAATTATTCGCCCGCCAGGCCGGCAAACTCGTTGCGGTCAGCGCCGGCGACAACCTTGAGACCGTGATGGCGGCCTATGGCTCCGGCGCTGTTGCCCGCTCGATCCGCGATGGCGCCGCGGTCATGAACGTCGACGTCGGCGGCGGCACCTCCAAGATCGCGGTGTGCCGTGACGGCGCGGTGGCCGCCATCACGGCGATCGATGTGGGCGCCCGCCTCGTCTGCACTGATGCGGCGGGGCGCATCACGCGGCTGGAGGAAGCCGGACGCCGCTTTGGCGAGGACCTCGGCCTCAAGCTTGTGATCGGCGACACGCTGACGCCCGGCGACGCCGGACGGCTTGCGGCCCGCATGGCGGACAGCCTGTTCGACGCCATGAAGGGCGGCGCTCCGCGTGTCGACACGACGGGCCTGTTGCGCCTCGATCCACTCGCCTTCGCCGGCCGCGTCGATACGGTGACGTTTTCGGGCGGCGTTTCCGAGTACGTCTATGGCTGGGAGAGCGGCAATTTCGGCGACCTCGGTAGCCTGCTGGCGGCCGAGATCCGCAACCGCGTCGTTGCGGCCGGGATGCGACTGGAGCCGCCGGAGCAGGGCATCCGCGCCACCGTCATCGGCGCATCACAATACACGACGCAGGTGAGCGGCAGCACGATCTTCGTGTCGCCGCTCGACGTGCTGCCGCTGCGCAACCTGCCCGTCATCGCGCCGGACTTCGCACTCGACAGTGATGCGATTGCCAGCACCGCAGTCGCCGCGGCGATCCAGAAGGCGTTGCTGCACCTCGACCTTACGGAATCTGAATCCCCGGTTGCGATTTTTGTGCCCTGGGCCGGCTCGGCCACCTTCCACCGGCTCGATGCGTTTTGCCGTGGCGTGGTCGAGGGGCTCCGAGCCCTGTTGGGGCGCGGGCTTCCGGTGGTGCTCGCTGGCGATGGCGATGTCGGCGGACTGTTGGGGATTCATTTCCGCGAGGAGATGAAACTAGCCAATCCAGTGGTCTCCATCGACGGACTCGAACTCAAGCAGTTCGATTTCATCGACATCGGCGAGATGCTGGAAAGCTCCGGCGCGGTGCCGGTGGTGATCAAGTCGCTGATCTTTCCGGCGAGCGCGGCCCTGGGCCGGGAGTGGAAAGCCACGGACGCCGTGGCGGCGGTTTAGGATCGGCCGTCATTGCGGGACGCGCTCGCCTGGGACCGCGGGCATCCCGCCCGCCAGCGTCAGAGCGGGCGAGACGCCCGCGGTCCCAGGGAGGGCGAACGCTGCGAGTTTCGAAATCACAACAGGGTTGCACCAATGCCGTACCGTGACCTACGTGAATTCATCGCCGAGGTCGACGCCCTCGGCTCGCTGCGGCGCATCGCGGGCGCCGACCCGCATCATGAGATCGGCGCCATCACCGAGGTGGCGGCCGGCATGGCGGATTGTCCGGCGCTGCTGTTCGATCCCATCAAAGGTTATCCGCCGGGCTTGCGCATCGTGTCGAACGCCGTCACGAGCCCACAACGGGCGGCGCTCGCGCTCGGCATCGATCCGCTGTTGCGGCCGCTCGGCGCCCTGAAGGCGTGGATGGCAAAACGCCAGGGCTTGACGCCGTGCAAACCGGTCGAAGTCGCCAACCCGCCGTTCATGGAAAATTCGCGGCGTCGGAACGATGTCGACCTCGTCAAATTTCCCGCTCCCGTGTGGCACAAGCAGGACGGCGGCGCCTATATCGGGTCGGGCAGCCTCGTAGTCATGCGCGATCCCGAAGGCGGCTGGATCAATGCCTCGATCTATCGCGTGCAGGTGCACGGGCGGAACCGAGTCACCATCCAGTTCGACCACGCCGGCCGGCACGGCGCCATCATTGCGCGAAAATATTGGGACAACGGCAAGCCCTGCCCGGTCGCGGTGGTCAATGGCGAAGACCCGGCGCTGTTCGTCGCCGGATTCGAATATCTCCCGGCCGGCGTTTCCGAGTACGAATTCGCAGGCGCCGTCAAGGGCGCGCCGATCGAGGTCTGCCCTGGCCCCCTCACCGGCTTGCCGCTACCGGCGCACGCGGAAATCATCCTTGAAGGCCATTTGCTTCCGTTTGGCGAAAACGCCCTGCCCGAAGGCCCCTTCGGCGAGTTCACGGGCTATTTTGCAGCGGAGCAGCGGCCTTGCCCGGTGATGGAGGTTGCCGCCATCCATTACCGCGACGATCCGATCCTGCTCGGCTCGCCGCCCATGAAGCCGCCGCGCTTCCATTTCGGGCTGCCCCTGCGCGCCGCCGGCATCTGGAGCAATCTCGAAGCTGCCGGCGTCACCGATGTGGTCGGCGTCTGGCAGCACGTCTCGCAACTCATGACCGTGGTGGCGCTGCGGCAGCGCTATGACGGTCACGCCAAGCGCGCCGCCCTGATCGCGGCGGCCAACAGCTACATGGGCCGCCTGGTCGTGGTGGTGGACGACGACGTCGACCCCTCCGACCTCGCCGACGTCATGTGGGCGGTGACGACGCGCTGCGAGCCCTCCGAACAGACCGACATCGTCCGCAATGCCTGGAGCTCG
>DASWFO010000187.1:0-49056 GCA_036394195.1 Alphaproteobacteria bacterium
CGGTGCTGGCGGATCCATTGGTCGCCACGCGCCTCGCCGAGACCGGCCAGGTCGTTAATTTCGGCGGACCCGCCGAGTTCGCCGCCGCGATCGATCAGCAGCGCGCCCAAGCGGCCGCCACCGGCAAGCTACTCGGTATCCGGCAAGCCGATTGAGACTCGACGCAGGATTTGCGGGCTTGCGGCGTGAAATAGGCTGGTCACTGTAGAGGAGGATGCCGTGAGCCCCTTCACCCCGCCTCTGTCCCGCCGCCGCCTGCTGATGGCGAGCACGGCGGCTGTGCTCGTGCCGCGCTGGGGTGCGGCAGCCGAAATGGCGACCCCGGTGCAGGAGGAGGGGCCGTTCTATCCGCGGTCGTTTCCGCTCGATGTCGACAACGATCTGGTGCGCGTCAGCGGCCGTGACGGGCAAGCCGCCGGCGACATCCTGCATGTGATCGGACGGGTGCTCGACGTCAACGGCCGGCCGGTGCAGGGCGCCCAGCTCGAGATCTGGCAGTGCGACAGGTTCGGCGTCTATCACTACGTGAACGACCGTTCGGGCCGTCAGGATCCGGATTTTCAGGGCTACGGCCGCACGATAGCCGCAGCCGACGGCGCCTATCGCTTCCGCACCATCCGCCCGGTGCCCTATCCCGGACGCACGCCGCATATCCACTTCATCGTCAGGCCGCCCGCAGCACCCCGGCTGACGACCCAGATGTATGTCGCCGGTGAGCCGCGCAACGACAGCGATTTTCTCTTGCGCTCCATCCGCGATCCCGCGGCGCGGGCGCGCGTGATCGTGCCGCTCGAAGCCGCCGGCGACATCGAAAACGGGGCGCTGCTGGGCAAGTTCGACATCATCCTCGGCGCCTAGCCGCCTCCGGGTCGGCCGGAGATTCTTGACAGCCGTCAATGTGCGCCGCGTGCGCGCGTGCTTGCTTGCCGTCACGGCAGTGGCGGAAGGCGAACGGCATGAGGGCGACAGCGACGATCACGGTTCTGGCGCTGGTGAGTGGCTGCGTGGCGGCGCCGAGCGGGCCGACCGTCTCAGTGCTGCCGGCCCCGGGCAAGCCGTTCGAGCGGTTCGCCGAGGAAGACGCCTACTGCAAGCAGTTCGCGCGCCAGCAGGTCACGGGCGCTCCCGAGCAGGCCAACGATCAGGTGATCGCGAGCGCGGTGGTCGGCACCGTTCTGGGCACCGCGCTGGGTGGTGCCATCGCCGGCGGCCAGGGGGCCGGCGTTGGTGCCACGGCGGGGACGCTGCTCGGCACCGGCACCGCATCGGGGAACAGCGCCTGGTCGCAGATGAGCGTCCAGCAGCGCTACAACATTGCCTACATGCAGTGCATGTACGCCAAGGGCAATCAGATTCCCGGCTACACGGTCGTCGCCGCACCCTATGCGCCGCCGCTGCCCCCGCCGGCGGTGGTCGTCCCGTGATCGGCGATCAGGAGAACGGCTCGTAACTCCGCAGCGCCGGCAGCACCTCGCGGCCGAACAGCCGGATCGAGCGCATCAGGTCGGCCTCCGGCAGGTCGGCAAAGTTGAACTCGCCCATGAACGTGTTGAACATCCCCGTCCCGGCGGCGCGGCGCAGCTTGTCCGTGACCGTCTTCGGCGAGCCGATGAACACCAGTTCGTGCTTCAGGATGTAATCGGGATCGAAGATGTTGGACATGATCTCGGCGGCGCCCGGCTCGCCGCGGCCGTGGAAGCGCAGCTTGTTCTTGGCGACGCGGTCTTCGAAGCTGTCGCCGGCAGCGCCCAGCGGCAGCAGCCCTTCATACGCGCGGCTGGCGCGGAACGCCGCGACCTCGAGCGCCTTCTCATCGGTCTCGTCCACATAGACGACGGTGCTGTAGCCGATGTTCGGCGTCTGCGCGTGGCCGGCCTTGCGCCAGTCGGCGAGGAACTTCCGGTAACGCGGGGTGGCTTCCGCGCGCGGAAAGCTGATGAAATAGCCCGGATTAACGCCGTTCGCGGCGCAGAACTCGAGCGTCTGCGGATCGCGGCTCATCATCCACAGCGGCGGATGCGGCCGCTGGATGGGCAGCACGGCGAGCTTGGCGCTCTCGGTGTGGTGGTTGTCGCCATGGAAGGAGAACGGCTGCTTGTCGCCGTAGGCGGCGCGGAGATAGGCGACGAATTCCAGGGTCGGCGATTTGCGGAAATTGTAGTCGATGCCGAACGGCTCGAAATACGCCCCGGTGATTCCGGGGACGAGGCCGCATTCGAAGCGTCCGCCGAGCATCTGGTCGACGATCGCGATCTCCTCGGCCAGGCGCAGCGGGTTGTAGAGCGGCACGACGTAGCCCATGGAGCCGACGCGCAGTCGCTTGGTCCGCGCACCGCCGCCGACGGCGTAGAGCGACGGTGCCGACATCCAGCTCTCGTCGGGGCGGAAGTGATGCTCGACGCAGAAGCTGAAGTCGAACTCCAGCTCGTCACAAAGCTGCAGCTCCCGCCACAGCTGGTCGTAGCGCTGCTGCGCGGTCATGCCGGGCTTGCCCCAGACATGCGAAAAGTGGGCGAATTTCATTCACGTCTCGTGGTTGGTGGGCGTTTCATCGGCCGGACCGGCCGGTTCAGGACTTTATGAGCTGGCCGGCGGTTTCGCCAGTGCGGCGGTCCCGGCCGGCCCTGAAATAACCGCGGCCGGCCTGTCGGAATCGGGCATAGTCGTTCGTCCTCAGGGAAATCAAGGAGAAGCCATGCTTTATGCCGTCCTGTGCTACCACGACGAGGCGGAGGTCACGAGTTGGACGAAGGCGCAGGATGACGCCTTCCTGGCCAAGCGGGCTGTGGTGATGCAAAAGGTGGCTGCGACCGGAAAACTGGGCCCGGTCGCCCGGCTCATGCCGACGTCTGCGGCGACGACGGTGCGTATGGGCCGCGAACCTGTGGTGATCGACGGTCCGTTCGCCGAGACCAAGGAACAGCTTCTCGGCTTCTACATAATCGATTGTGCGACCCTCGAGGATGCGATCGCGTTCGTCCGAGAGTTGGGCCATGGCGAAACCGGGGGCTTCGAAATCCGGCCTTTGAGGATCCTCCTGCCGGGCAAGCCGCTCAGTCTCGGGAGTCCGGCGTGACCGATCTCGCCTGGATCGACGGCGCGCTGACGGCTGCGCGTCCCCAGGCGATCGGCGCGCTGCTCCGCTATTTCCGCGACCTCGACCGGGCCGAGGAAGCGTTCCAGGAGGCGTGCCTGCGCGCGCTGAAGAATTGGCCGGTGAACGGCCCGCCGCGCGATCCGGCAGCCTGGCTCATCATGGTCGGGCGCAATGCAGCGCTCGATGACGTCCGTCGCCGCAGCAAGACCGAGGCGTTGCCCCCGGACGACATCATCTCGGACCTCGACGACGCCGAAGCGAACCTCGCCGACCGGCTCGACAACTCACACTATCGCGACGACGTGCTCCGCCTCCTCTTCATCTGCTGTCATCCCGACCTGCCGGCGGTCCAGCAGGTGGCTCTTGCACTCCGCATCGTCTCCGGCCTGTCGGTGGCAGAGATCGCGCGCGCGTTCCTGGTCAGCGACAGCGCCATGGAGCAACGCATCACCCGCGCCAAGAGCCGCGTCGCTAGGGCCGACGTGCCATTCGAGACGCCGGGCGCGGTCGAGCGGGCCGAGCGCGTCGGCACCGTGGCGGCGATGATCTACCTGCTGTTCAACGAAGGCTACTCGGCCAGCGGCGGCACGGCGCATATCCGCGGCACGCTATGCGACGAAGCGATCCGGCTCGCCCGGCTGCTGTTGCGGCTCTTCCCCACCGAACCGGAGATCATGGGCCTCCTGGCCCTCCTGCTTCTGCAGCATGCGCGCGCACCCGCCCGGCTCGATGCCGACGGTGCGATCGTCCTGCTCGACGATCAGGATCGCGGCCTGTGGAACCGCGACCTGTTCGCCGAGGGCCTGGCGTTGATCGACAAGGCGATGCGTCACCGCCGTCCCGGTCCGTATCTGGTCCAGGCGGCGATCGCCGGCGTCCACGCGCATGCGGCACGACCCGAAGACACCGATTGGGGCGAGATCGATCAGCTTTACGCGGTGTTGGAGCGCCTGCAGCCGTCGCCGGTGGTGACGCTCAACCGGGCCGTCGCCGTCGCCAAGGTCCGCGGCGCCGCCGCGGCCCTGGAGATGGTCGAGCCGCTCGCGGGTCAGCTGTCCGGCTATTTCCACTTCTTCGGCGTCAAGGGCTTCCTCCTGAAGGAGCTCGGCCGCGCCGATGAGGCGCGCGTCGCCTTCGACCGGGCGATCGCGCTCGCCCGCACGCCGCAGGAAGCCGCCCATATCCGGCTGCACCTTGACCGGTTGATGAACGACCGGCAGACCGCCTGATCCGCCGACCCGCTTTCACGAAAATTTCGCTTTCTTTGTCGGACGGGGGCCGGTCCATTCGTCCTTGGGCTGTCGAACCCGTGCCGTCGAGCACCGGTAGGTAAGGAGACAAACCATGCGTTTCATGATCTTGCGCAAGGCCGACAAGAAGACCGAAGCCGGCGTGATGCCGAACGAACAGCTCCTCGCCGCCATGGGCAGATACGCCGAGGAGATGGCCAAGGCCGGCGTGATGCTGGGCGGCGAGGGACTGCAGCCGACCTCGAAAGGGACGCGCGTCCGGTTCGCCGGCGGCAAGCCGACCGTCATCGACGGCCCATTCACCGAATCGAAGGAGCTGCTCGCCGGCTACTTCATGATCCAGGTGAAGTCGAAGCAGGAGGCGATCGACTGGGTCAAGCTCTGGCCGCTTCTCGACGGCGACGTCGAGCTCGAGATCCGGCAGGTGTTCGAGCCGGAGGATTTCGGCCCCAGCGAGACGATCGATCGCGAGATCGAGCTCCGCAAAGAGCTCGCGAAGAAGAAGTAGGCCGTAAAGTCATCAACCCCAACCACGCGAGGCGAGACCATGCTGGTTCAACCCTATCTTATGTTCGATGGACGCACCGACGAGGCGCTCGAGTTCTATCGGCGCGTGCTGGGCGCCGAAGTCATGATGCTGATGCGCTTCAAGGACAGCCCGGATCCCAACATGTGCGCCCCGGGAGCCGGCGACAAGGTGATGCATGCCTGCGTCCGCATCGGCGAGACGACTGTGATGGCATCGGACGGCCGCTGCCAGGGGCAGCCGAACTTCCAGGGCTTCGCGCTGTCGATCACCGCGCCCAGCGTCGCCGAGGCCGACCGGCTGTTCGCAGCGCTCAGCGAGGGCGGCCAGGTGCAGATGGCCCTGACCAAGACCTTCTTCTCGCCGCGCTTCGGCATGGCCGCCGACCGTTTCGGCGTGTCCTGGATGGTCTATTGCGACCCGAAGGCGGCCTGACATGCTCAAAGCCCTCGCCATTGTCGGCGCCGTTGTGGTTGTGCTGGTCGCTGCCGTTCTGGTCGTGGCCGCGACCAAGCCCGCCACATTCCGCGTCGCCCGGACGGCCACCATTAAGGCGCCGCCGGAGAAGATCTTTGCCCTTATCGATGACTTCCAGAAATGGGGGACCTGGTCGCCCTACGAGAAGCTGGATCCGGCGATGCAGCGAACCTACGGCGCCACGACCAGGGGCAAGGATGCCGTGTATGCCTGGGACGGGAACAGCAAGGTCGGGGCCGGTCGGATGGAGATCGTCGAAGATTCTTCGCCGTCCAAGGTCACGATCAAGCTGGATTTCGCGCGGCCCTTCGAAGCCCACAACGTCGCCGAGTTCACGCTTAAACCCGAGGGCAACGCGACGACCGTCACCTGGGCGATGGACGGTCCCTTCGCCTATGTCGCGAAAGTGATGAGCGTTTTTTTTGACATGGACAGCATGATCGGCAAGGAATTCGAAACCGGTCTGGCCAACCTGAAGGCTCTGGCCGAAGCGTAAGCGGCGCGGTTTCCGCCCCACGCGCTCAAACGTAAGGAGGCAATCGTGCGGTTCATGATCCTGCGCAAGGCTGACAAAGTCACCGAAGGGGGTCGGCCACCCGAGGAGCTCCTCGCCGCCATGGCCAAGTACGCCGAGGAGATGGCGCAGGCCGGCGTGCTGCTGGCCGGCTCGGGGCTGCAGCCGACCTCGAAGGGTGCGCGCATCCGGTTCGCGGGCGGCAAGCCGACCGTGATGGACGGCCCGTTCACCGAATCGAAGGAGCTGCTGGCCGGCTACTTCCTCATCGAGGTCCGGTCCAAGCCGGAGGCGATCGACTGGGCCAGGCGCTGGCCACCGGTCGACGCCAACGTTGAGCTCGAGGTCCGGGAGGTCGTGGAGGCGGCCGACTGCGTGGTCAGCCGGGCGATCGAACGCGAGATTGAACGCCGCAAAGAGCTAGCGGCTACGAAGTAGCGCCGTCGATCCATCACCCGAACCGCGACGAATGTCATGAGCCCCCTCAACTGCCTCGAGAAGCCCGAGCGCGAACTGGTCATCACCCGTCTCCTGGAGGCGCGGCCCGAGCGCGTGTTCAAGGCGTGGACCGACCCGACCCAGTTGCGGCAGTGGTGGGGCCCCAACGGCTTCACCGCTCCGGTTTGCGAGATCGAGGCCCGCCCGGGCGGCCGTTTGCGGATCGTCATGCGGGCGCCGGACGGCGCCGAGTATCCGATGACCGGGATCGTCCGCGAGATCGCGGCACCGGGCCGGCTGGTGTTCACCAATATTCCGGTCGACGAGAAGGGCGATGCGCTTCTCGACGGGCTCACCGCCGTGACATTCGGCGACGCGGGGGCCCGGACGAAACTCACCGTCGAGAGTCGCGCCGTCGGCATCGGTCGGGTCGCCCATGTCGCGCGCATGCTCGACGGCATGGACGCCGGGTGGGCGCAAACCATCGACCGCCTGGCGGCTTACGTCGCCGGCCGCTGAGCGGCGGCGCTTGACAAACTCCGGCGCGCCCTCATAGTTAAGCACATGCTTAACTATGAGGGCGCAGCCCCGCTCGATCTCGTGTTCCAAGCGCTGGCCGACCCCGGGCGGCGGGTCATGGTCGAACGGCTGGCCCGCGGGCCGGCGTCGGTCAGCGACCTGGCGGCACCGCTCGACATGTCGCTGCCGGCGGTGATGCAGCATCTGCAGGTGCTGGAGGCGAGCGGCCTCGTCCGGTCCGAGAAGGTCGGCCGGGTGCGCACCTGCCGGATCGAGCCGGCGGGCCTGCGCAAGGCCGAAGCCTGGATCGCCGGCCGCCGCGCCATGTGGGAACGCGCTCTCGACCGGCTCGGCGAATACCTTGCGGCTCAAGACGACCCAGCACATCCACGGAGAAAGTCATGACCAAGCGATCTGCCGATCACGCCACGTTCGTCATCGAACGCACGTATTCCGCGGCACCGGCGCGGGTGTTCGCCGCCTGGTCGACGGCGGAGGCCAAGGCGGCTTGGTTCGTCGGCCCCGCCGGCAAATGGAGTGTCCTGGAGCGCAAGCTCGATTTCCGCGTCGGCGGACGCGAGCGCGTGCGGGGCGCCATCGCCGGCGGACCGGTGACCGACTTCGATGCCTGCTATTTCGATATCGTTCCCAACGAGCGGATCGTCTACGCCTATGGCATGCATCTCGACGACCGGCGGATCTCTGTGTCGCTGGCGACGATCGAGTTCAAGCCGCAGGGGACCGGCACCCGGCTGGTCCTCACCGAGCAGGGCGTCTTCCTCGACGGTTACGACGATGCTGGCAGCCGCGAGCGCGGTACGCGCGGCCTCTTGGATCAGCTGGAGGCGGCGCTGCGCCAGGCGGCCTGACGGCCGCGGCGGATCAGCCGCAGGGCGGCTCGCACAAGCGGGCGGGATCGATCAGCGAGCGGCGCAAGCCGATGTCCGCCAGCAGATGCGGATCGAGCGACGCAAGGTCGGCGCGAACCTGCGCCGCCTTGCGGCGACGCTCGACCGCCTGGGCCGACCGCTGCAACAGATGCCATGGCGAGGCGACGAACCGGGTGACCGACTCGCCGAGCCGGGACGTCTGGTCTGAGAAATCGAAGTAACGTGTCGTCATGGTGTTTACTCGTAGGCTAGGTGTGGAAGCGAGAACCGCGCGGGACGGCAGGGCCGCCGCCCCGCGCGGGTGTTGGGATCAGCGGGCCAGATTCTGCGTCCGGTCGTACCAGTACCAGCACGTCCGCTCGTCGCCGGTCGAGGCGGCGTCGCGGGCGGTCAGCAGGAAGGCGATCACGAGCTGCCGTGTGTCGCCGCCGGGGGAGTTCTGATGGAGCCGCAGACTGACGTTGTCCGCGGCGCGGTCGACGGCGTTGCCGCAGGCGGCCGGGTCCTTCGCCAGCGTGGCCTGCTGGGGCGCCGCGGAAACCGGAAATTGCTGCGCGAAGGCCGTGGCGCTGCCGAGAACGAGAACGGTGAAAACGGTGGCGAGAGCGAAATAAGCTTTGGACATGACCCCTCCTAGTGACGGCAGCGCGGGCGACGGAAGTATCGCCCGCGCGGGTGTTCGGGTTAGCGGGAGAGATTCTGCGTGCGGTCGTACCAGTACCAGCATTTCTGGTCGTCTCCGGCGGTGGCCGCATTCCGCGCGGTCTGCAGCAGCGCGGTCTTCAGCATCCGGGTGCTCATGCCCTCCAGGCCCTGTATGCGGAGCCCGATGTCGTCCGCGGCCTTTTCCACGACCTTGGAGCAGGCATCGGGGTCATGGTTCAGCTGGGCCTGCTGGTGCTCCGCGGACATCGGGGTCTGCTGCGCAACGGCCGCGCCGCTGCCGAGAACGAGAACGGTGAAAACGGTGACGAGAGCGAAATAAGATTTGGACAAGAGCCCCTCCTGGTGACAGCAGCGCGGGCGACCGAAGTGTCGCCCGCGCGGGTGAGTGCTTGGTTAGCGGCTGCTATTCAGAGCCTATTCGAGGCTTTGTCGTACCAGTGCCAGCAGGCCTCATCGTCGCCCGCTCTCGCTGCATTCCGGGCTGTGTCCAGCAACGTGTTGACGTACATCCGTGTGTTCTTGCCGTCGTCGCCGTGGATACGGAGCCCGACGTTGTCCTGCATCTTGTCCACGGCCCGGACGCACGCGTCCGGATCATGGTTGAGCTGCGCCTGCTGGTGCAGGCTGGACATCGGCGTCGGAGGCGGCGCTTTCGTGTACGGGTTCTCCTGGGCGAAGGCGCCGGCGCTGCCGAGGACGAGGACCGTGGCGACGGCGGCGAGCCTGAGGGTGGATTTCAACATGGACGTTTCTCCTTGGATCTGTACTGTACCGAACAGTACATATGCGCAAATTACACTTTTAGCGGAAACGGTCAAGAGGTAGTGAAGGGTGTGACGGCCGTCACACCATTGATAAATCTAAATTTAATCTAGATTCATGCGTCCGGCACGGGGCAGCTCTGGGAATAAATCAGATCTTGCTGGACACTTACCAAACGGTACATTACATTCGGACTGGGAGAGACGCAGAGACCAAGAGGAACGACCCATGGCCACAGCAGCCAAGGCAGTGAGCGAAACCCGCGGCGCGGAGCGCGAGCGCTCGACGACAGCGGGACGGCGACAGGCGATTCTGGAGGCGGCGCGGGAGGTCTTCCTCGAGCACGGCTATGCCGATTCGACAGTGGACGCAGTGGTCGAGCGGGCGGGCGGCTCGAAGGCGACCGTCTACGCGCTGTTCGGCAACAAGGAAGGTTTGTTCGGCTCGGTCGCGGCACTGTGCGGCGATGAATTCGCCGGTGCGGTCGACAAGGTGCATGTCTGCACCTCGCTGCCCGAGAGCCTGCGCCGGATCGCCCTCGCCTATTGCAAGGTCGCGTTCGATCCCAAGCGCCTGGCGATGTTTCGCATGGCCGCCGGCGAAAGCGGCCGCAAGCCGGAGAGCGGCGATGCGTTTTATCGCCTCGGGCCGCGCGTCGCCCTCGAGATCGTCGCCAAGTTCTTCCGCAAATGCGCCGATGCCGGCCTGCTGGAAACCTCCGAACCGGAGCTCTTGGCCGATTGCTTTCTCGGCGCGCTGCGCGGTGCTCAGTACAATCGCGCCGTTCTCAATCCGACCCGTATTCCGACGCAGCAGGAGCTCGAACGTCACATCGATTTCGTGATCGAGATATTCCTGCGCGGCCTTCGCCGGCCGGCGACACGCGACCGTTAGGCTGTGTATTCCGGCTCACAATGCCGGTATGCAATCATTTCATGTGCGGCCAGGGGCCGGGTCGTCTTAGATGACCGACACGGGAGTTCCGGGCGTCTCAGCTCGGCCTCCCTGTAGTCGTACGCCTGAAGGTTGAGGATGTAAGGGCGCCGGGTGTATTCCGGCAGCCAGAGCACCGGACCGCAAGATCTCGCGGCTCCATCGCGGCGAAACGTCGATCCGTCCGTCCAGCCGCCTCCGCCACAGGCACAGTCGCAAGCCTCAGCCCCTGTCGGAAGGGTCATGCCATTTCACTTTCCCGCTCACGCGCGCCATCCGGCGTTGCGTCAATTCTATGATTATTGGCTGAGCAAATGTCGGGATGGGCGCATTCCGGGTCGCGATAAGATCGATCCGGTCGAGATGAGATCGTTCCTCAGATACGTGATCATGTTCGACGTCGAGCGCCATCCCCGCTGCTACCGCTTCCGCCACCGGCTAGTCGGTACGCATATCGTCGAGCTGTTCGCACAGGATGTGACCGGCGGATATGTCGACGAAGCGAGCTCCGCCGAGGAATATCCGAACGTCTATCTCCGGCTCGCCGCCGTCGTCGACCGGCGGGAGCCCGTCTATGGCCTCTATCACGCGCCGACGCCACGCCGCGAATTTGCGAAATACGAGCACCTGACCGTGCCCCTCTCTTCGGACGGGCAGGAGGTCGACGTCCTGCTCGGCGTGCGGTGCGGCCTCGGCTTCGAGAGGAGGATGCAATCGCAGTGAACCGGACGACGGCGGCGCCCGCCGGCTCGGCGGTCAAGCGCGCGGCGTGGCGCGGGGTCGGAAGTTTTCGGCGTAGCTCTTGGGCTTGACTGTCCGGTCGTGGGGTTGCGCCACGATGTAGGCGATCCCGTGCGCCTCGGCATAGGCGATCGCCTGCTCCTTGGTCTTGAAGTGAAGCGTGACCTGGCGGTCCATGTCGCGGGAGCTGATCCAGCCCATCAGCGGATCCGGCCATTGGCGCCCGGCCGGCTCGAATTCCAGCACCCAATCCGCCGGCGTCCGTCGCCCCGACTGCATCGCGTTGCTGGCCGGGCGGTAAATCCGCGCCGGCGCATGATCCTTCGGGACGCTCATGGCATGCTCCTGTGTGACCAGCCGATGACATAACGCGTCGGCGATGCCTTCGTTCTCTGGGCAAGAAGTGACGGGGCAGCGTGGGACATGAATGTCTTCTTGGGTCCTTTCCGGTTGAACCAATGCTCGGCGTCGGCGTTCCACCGGGAGAGGCCGGGATTGGTCATGAGGGAGACCCCACCTGAAAACGCGCCTGTCACTGACTTCGACCGAAGCGAATAGCGTCGTGGCGGCGGCGATCACGCGGGCCCACGGCTTGCACGCGCTGGTGAGTGTCGCGGTGTGCAACAGCGACGGTCGGCTCATTGCGTTCAAGCGAATGGAGGGCGCCGCCGGCATGACCGACCGCACCTGCATCAGCAAGACGCTGGCGGCCGCCGCGTCGGGACCCCGCGTTCCGAGCCGAGGCGCCATCCCCATCGTCCGCGACGGCGTCGTGTGGGGTGCTTGCGGCGTGAGCGGGGCCGACAGCGGCGAGCGCGATGAGGACTGCGCGCGTGCCGGCATCGCGGCGCTCACCTGAGGGTGCCCGCCGTCAGCCCAGCTCTTCCAGCTCGGGCATGATCGGCTTCGCAGCCAGCGGCGGCCGGTTGACCAGATAGATGCCGACCCCGACGAGGCCCAGTGCGATCACGACGTCGAACGAGATCGGCTCCAACAACACCGCCCAACCCGCGGCGACCCCGAACAGCGGCGTCAGGAAGGTGAACGAGGCCAGACGGCCGGCCGGGTAGTTGGCGATCAGCCAGAACCACGCGAGATAGGAGACGAACGCGACGACGATTGTCTGGAAGAGCACCGAGCCGACCACCAGCGGTGTCGGCGCGAAGATCCCCGGCTCGCCGAGCGCCCAGGCCACCGCCGGCAGAAACGCCGCGGATACGGCGAGCTGATAGAAGAGCGTCTTGGCCGGCGCGATCCGGGCAAGGCGGGTCGCCTTTACCAGCACCGTGGTCGCGCCCCACAGCACGCCGGCCCCCAATGCCATGCTGTCGCCGATCAGCTGGCGATTGGTCGGCAAGGACAGGCCGCCGGAGAAGGCCAGAGCCACGCCGGCAAAGGCGCCGACCAGGCCGACGACCTGGATCGCCCGCAGCCTCTCGCCCGGCACGAACAGATGGACGCCAAGCGCGACCGCGGAAGGGCGAGCTGTAAACGAAAATGACCGTGCGCGACGCGGTGGTGAATTCGAGGCCCCAAAAGATCAGCGCGAACTCGCCGGCGAACAGCAGGCCGGCCACGAGCCCTGGCACCAGCGAGCCGTCGCGATCGAACAGCCGGATGCCGCGCGCTGCCGTCCACGCCCACACGAGAAGCGCGGCCCCGGTCGAGCGCAGGCCGGCCTGCAGCAGCGGCGAAATGCCGGCATTGGCGACCTTGGCCAGAACCTGGGTGAACCCCCAGGTCAGGCATAAGCCGAGCATCACGGCAAACGCCAGCGTATCGAGCCGGTCGCGACGGGTCATGATTCGGGAAGATCGTAGGGGACGTAAACCGTTGCCGGCAGCCTAAGTGACGCGGCCGGCCATCTCAAGGGGTGGCATGCCAGCCCCCGGCCGGCTACGCTCTCCTGGATGTCAGCGACACCGCACCGCGATCGGGCGGCGCTCGAGCTTCCCGATCTCTGGAAGAGCTGCGCCGACGGCCTCGCCGCCGCGTCGGCGTACGAGGCGATGGTGCGCCAGAGCGTGCGCGCGCTGGTGGCGCCGTCGGGCGCCGTCGAGCCGGCGCTGCTCGAACGCCATCAATTCGCCGCCCATGGTCTCGCATGGATCGCGACCACCGTCGAGGCGCTGCGGCAGATCCTGGGTTGGGCCGAGCGCCTCCGTCTTCAGGGCAATGCCAACGAACGTGAGCGCCTCATCCTGCAAGCCGCATTCGGCGAATATCTCGCCCAGCTTCGCGGCGGTGTGGCACTGGCGCCGGGCGAGATCGTCCGTCCGTCCGATTTCGGCCTCGATGCGGCGGAGGCCGACCGCGTCTTCCGCCCGGCCGGCGCCTTGATCGCAAGCGGCAACGCACCGGCGGTGCGCGAACGCCTGGCCGGCCTGGCTGTCGACGGTCAGTTCGGGGCGTTCGGGATCGAGGACGAGGCGCTCGCGATCTTTCGCGATCAGATCCGACGCTTCATCGAGGCGCGCGTGGTTCCGCATGCGCCGGACTGGCACGACCACGACCAGCTGATTCCGCTGGAGGTGATCGGCGAACTCGCCGAGATGGGCGTGTTCGGCGTCACGGTGCCCGAGGACCAGGGCGGCCTCGGCCTTGGCCGGCTGGCCATGTGCGTCGTGTCCGAGGAGCTGTCGCGCGGCTATCTCGGCGTCGGCTCGCTCGGCACGCGCTCGGAAATCGCCGCCGAGCTCATCCGGCAATCGGGCACGCTGGCGCAGAAGGCGAAATATCTGCCGGCGATCGCGAGCGGGCGGATCCTGCCGACCGCCGTGTTCACCGAGCCGAATGCGGGCTCCGATCTCGCGTCGATCTCGACCCGGGCGGTGCGCGACGGCGATATCTACCGGGTGACCGGAGCCAAGACCTGGATCACCCACGGGGCCCGCAGCGACCTGATGACGCTCCTGGTCCGCACCGAGCCGGAGCCCGGCTACAAGGGTCTCAGCATGCTCTTGGCCGAGAAGCCGCGCGGCAGCGCTGCCGATCCATTCCCGGCCAGGGGGATGTCGGGCAGCGAGATCAAGGTGCTCGGCTATCGTGGCATGAAGGAATACGAGATCGCCTTCGACGGCTTCGAAGTGCCTGTGACGGCCCTCCTCGGCGGCGTTCCCGGCCAGGGTTTTCGGCAGCTGATGGCAACCTTCGAGACGGCGCGCATCCAGACGGCATCGCGCGCCGTCGGCGTCGCCCAGAACGCGCTCGAGCTGGCGCTGGCTTACGCGGGCGAGCGACGGCAGTTCGGCAAACCGATCCTCCAGTTTCCGCGCGTCTCCGGCAAGATCGGCTGGATGGCGGTCGAGACGATGCTGGCGCGTCAGCTCACCTATTACGCGGCCCGCCAGAAGGACGAGGGGCGGCGCTGCGACATCGAGGCCGGAATGGCGAAGCTGCTGGCGGCCCGGGTCGCCTGGACGAATGCCGACAACGGTGTCCAGATCCATGGCGGCAACGGCTACGCGGTGGAGTATCCGATCAGCCGCGTGTTGTGCGACGCGCGCATCCTGAATATTTTCGAGGGCGCCGCCGAGATCCAGGCGCAGATCGTCGCGCGCGGCCTGCTCGAGGGCCGGAACTGAGTTAAGGCCGGATTGGGGTATGAGATGAAAGGCACGATTTCGCCCGCCGAGTTTCCGATCGGCGTCGTCGGGTCCGGCGTGATGGGGCGCGGCATCGCCCAGATCGCGGCCGCGGCCGGATTCCCGGTGCGGCTGTTCGACGCCCAGGCCCAGGCGATGGCAGAGGCCTGCGAATTCGTCCGCAAGATGCTGGCCCGCGCCGCCGAGAAGGGACAAATGCGCCAGGACGAAGCGGCGGCGGCGGGCGGGCGGGTCCAGCCGGTCGCCTCGCTGCACGATCTCGCCCCCTGCGGGCTGGTGGTCGAGGCCATTGTCGAGCAGCTCGAGCCCAAGCAGACGCTGTTCAAGCAGCTCGAGGACATCGTCCGCGACGACGCCATCCTCGCGACCAACACCTCGTCGCTGTCGGTGACCGCGATCGCCGCCGGCTGCAAGCGCCCGGAGCGCGTCGCCGGATATCACTTTTTCAATCCCGTGCCGCTGATGAAGCTGGTCGAGGTGGTCGGCGGCGTGCGCACGACCTCCGGGGTTCTCGACGTTCTGGAGGATGTCGCCCGCCTCGCCGGGCACAAATCGGTGCGCGT
The DNA here is from genome assembly GCA_036394195.1 of Alphaproteobacteria bacterium. GTDB lineage: Bacteria > Pseudomonadota > Alphaproteobacteria > CACIAM-22H2 > CACIAM-22H2 > DATJPD01. The sequence continues at coordinate 14,982 of DASWFO010000187.1, forward strand.
GGAGGACAGCCCGGGCTTCCTGGTCAATCACGCGGGCCGCGCCTATACCAGTGAAGCGCTGCGCATCGTCCAGGAAGGCATTGCCGATTACGCGACCATCGATGCGGTCATGCGGGAGGCCGCCGGGTTCCGCATGGGGCCGTTCGAGCTTCTGGACCTCACCGCCCTGGACGTCTCGTTTCCGGCGATGAACGCGATCTACACGCAATATTTTCACGAACCCCGCTACCGCCCGACGGCGCTGATGCAGCAGCGGACGATCGGCGGCGTCTTGGGGCGCAAGGTCGGGCGGGGGTTCTACGAGTACCGGGACGGCACGATCGTCCGCCCGCCCGAGCCGCCGGTCCCGAATGTCCGCGCGCCTGCGGTGTGGATCGGGCCCGGGGCGCGGGACGTCCGCGCCATCATCGGCGACCTGGCCGGCAGGCTCGACGTGAAGCTCGACCGCAGTGCCACGCCCGACAAGGACTCGCTGTGCATCGTGGTGCCGCTCGGCGACGACGCGACGACAACCGCGACCGCGCTGAACCTGGACCCCAAGCGGACCGTCGCGGTGGACACGCTCTATGGCCTCAAGGGTCGGCGCACCATCATGACCACGCCGGTCACCGAGGCGGTGCATCGCGACGCGGCGCATGCGCTGTTTGCGGCCGACGGGTCCGCGGTCAGCGTCATCCACGACAGCCCGGGCTTCATCGTCCCCCGCGTGGTGGCGATGATCGCCAATCTCGGCGCCGATATCGCCCAGCAGCGGATCGCCGCCCCGGCGGACATCGATTTCGGCGTGAAGCTCGGCCTCGGATATCCCGATGGCCCGCTCACCCTGGGCGACAAGATCGGCGCCGCGCGCGTCCTCACGATCCTCGAGCGGCTGTTCGCGTTCTATGGCGATCCGCGCTACCGGCCGAGCCCGTGGCTGAAGCGGCGCGCCATGCTGGGGGTCTCGCTGTTCACACCCGAGGCGTGATGCCGGGAATTCTCGACGGCCTGCGGATCGTCGAGCATGCGGCGTTCGTCGCCGCACCGCTCGGCGGAATGACCCTGGCGCAGCTCGGCGCCGAGGTGATTCGCTGCGATCCCATCGGCGGCGGTCTCGACTATCGCCGCTGGCCCGTCACGCGCGACGGCAAAGGCCTCTACTGGGCCGGGCTGAACAAGGGCAAGAAGTCTTTGGCCGTCGACACGCGGCATCCGCGCGGCCGCGAGTTGCTGACGGCCCTGATCACGGCACCGGGCCCGGAGTCCGGCCTCTTCGTCACCAATTTCCCGGCGCGCGGCTGGCTCGCTTATGACACGCTGAAACAGCGCCGCGCCGATCTCATCATGGTGAACGTGGTGGGCAATCCGGACGGAAGCGCCGCCCTCGACTACACCGTGAATTCCGCGGTCGGGTTTCCGTATGCGACCGGTCCCGTCGGCCATGACGGTCCGATCAACCACGTCCTGCCGGCCTGGGACGTCGCCACCGGAGTCACGGCGGCGGTCGGCCTGCTGGCCGCCGAGCGTCACCGTGGCCGCACCGGTCAGGGCCAGTACATCAAGCTGGCGCTGGCGGATGTCGCGTTCGCCATGGCCGGTAATCTCGGCCACATCGCCGAAGCGCAGATCAATGGTGACGTCCGGGCGCGCTACGGCAACGATCTCTACGGCGCCCTGGGCCGCGACTTCGTCACGCGCGACGGCAAGCGGATCATGCTTGTCGCGTTGACGCTGAAGCAGTGGCAGGGGCTTTTAGAGGCCACAGGTGCGGGCGCCGCGGTCGCCGAGATCGAGCGGCGGGCCGGCCGCGATTTCACGCGCGAAGGCGACCGCTTCGAAGGGCGCACTGATCTGTTTGCCCTGTTCGGGCCCTGGATCGCGGCGCGCGAGTTCGCCGAGGTCGCGGCGAGTTTTGACAAGCACGGCGTCTGCTGGGGGCCCTATCGCGATTTCGGCGAGATGGTCCGCGACGATCCACGTTGCTCGACCGCCAATCCGATGTTCACCGCGGTCGAGCAGCCGGGCATCGGCCGCTACCTGATGCCGGGTTCGCCGCTCGACTTCTCCGCCGTCGGCCGCGTGCCGCCGGCGCCGGCGCCGCTGCTCGGCGAACATACCGATGAGGTGCTGGGCCGCGTCCTGGGCCTGAGCGGCCGAGAGATCGGCGACCTGCACGACAGCGGGATCGTGGCCGGGCCCGACAAAGCGGAGGGCTGAGCGGTGAAACGACCGATGCTCCTGCTGGCGGTCCTGTTGCTGCTGTCCGGGTTCGTGCCGGCAGAAGAGCCGCCGCAGATCGCCGGCGTGTACAGCGACATGTATTTCAATCGCACGCGCGCCAGCCTGCTGGGTGTGGAGATCTTCGTGATCCCGTCGCGCGAGGGCTATCACGTCCTGTTCCAGGGGGCCGGCGGCCATCTCGAGGTGCCGGTGCTGGTCCCGGCGACGATCGAGGGTAACCGCCTCGAATTCGTTCTGCCCGAACGCGCCGGCTACACGGGAAAGTTCACTGGCATCTTCAGCGAGGGTGCGCTGATCGGCAGCTTTCAGCCGCCGCAGATCAACCGCGTGACCGACACCTGGGAGTTCCGTCTCCGCCGGACCGCGAGCTATTGGCAGTAATTTAAAAGTTCCCCTCGCCCGCATTCCGATGGGGGAGAGGCCGTGAGCGCGGGCGGATGCCAGCGCGAACGAGAGAGGGGCTCTTAGTATAGAGGGTGAGGGGGTCGTTCAGACCGCGCGATGTTTGGTGGTCGGCGCGGGGCTGCATATGGATCCAACCCTAGAGATGCGCGTCGACCGTCGTGCGGCTTGTCGGCGGCGCTTTCAGCCGCTGCTCCTGGCCCAGCTGGGCGACGGCGCGATTGACCGTGACGCAGTCGAATTCGATCACGCGCAGCTTGAGATCGCGTTTGATCGGAAACAGACCACTCACGTCGAAGTGGTGTTCGGTGAGGAACTTTATGCTCTCGAGGTAATCGGGAACATTCTTGTAGATCGCGATCACCGACAGCTCGGTTTGCAGGGCGGAGAACATGGGCAGCGTTCGGCCTGCGCCGCGCAGAACCTCCATGTCATAGCCTTGCGTATCGAGCTTCAGGTAGGGGCGTTGGAATCCCAATCTCGCGCGCAGCGGTGGAAACACGTCATCCAGCGTCCTGATGATCACGGATTCGTCGTGATCGACGACATTGAACCCGTCGACCCGCGGCACTTTCGAATAGTCCGATTCGCGGAAGGAGCTGAATTGGCTCTCGGCGGCCACTTTCAGGCTCGCTGAGCCGGGTGCGGCGCCCAGCGCATAGCCTTCGATCACCCAATGCCGGTCCCTTAGGCTCCGCTGCCTCAGGATGTCGACATTTCGCGCGACCGGTTCGAACGAAACGATCGGGCCGTGGTAGCCGATGCGATCCCGCAGGAAATCCCGGTACTGGCCGGTGTTCGCGCCGACATCGAAGACACAGTCGATCTCGAATTCCGCGAACAGCCGGCCGAGATGTATCGCGAAGTCCCGTTGTTCGATATCGCCGGGCCGCAGGACCTCGAAGCCAAAGAAGCGGGACGTCCTGAGCACGAAATCTTTTACGATTTTCAGCATGCGAGCGCCGCGCGGGCCCTCCTGGCGAGGGTCAGGGGGCGCCTCTTGGGGGTCAATGGCCAGTGACCAAACGGTGGCCTATGTCGCGGATTGCGGGGCTGATTTCCGCAAAAAATAGATATCAGAGGCGCGCTTCCACGAGGGCGCGGCCGTCGCGCGGCACCTTTTGTCGCGGACCGGGCGCGCGCTCGATCTGGGCCACGGCACGATTCACCGCGACGCAATCGAACTCGATCAGGCGCAGCCGGCGATCGCGCTGGATCGGATAGAAACCGGTGACATCGAAATAATGGTCGCCCAGGTATTTGATCGTCTCCATGTAGCCCGGCATGTCCTTGTAAATGCCGATCACCGAGGCTTCGGTTTGCAGGGCGCAGAACTGATCCAGAGTTTGAATGCCGCCGTGCAGCACCTCCATGTCGTGGCCCTGGGTGTCGATCTTCAGGTAGGCGTTGCGGAAGCCCAGTCGCTCGCGCAGCTTGGGGAATACGTCGTCGAGCGTTCTTGTCGCGACCGTCTCGGTGTGGTCGACGACGTTGAAACCCTCGATCCGCGGCAGTTTCGTGTAATCGGGTGTCAGGAACGAGCTGAGTTGACTCTCGGCGGTCACGTTTATGCTCAAGGTCCCGGTTTGTGCCGACAGCGCATAATCCTCGACGATCCAGTGCCGGTCGCGTTGGCTACGCTGCCTGAGGATGTCGATGTTTCGCGCCACTGGCTCGAAGGAGACGATCAGTCCTGCGTAGAAGACGCGCTCTCTCAGGAAATCGCGATATTGCCCGGAGTTGGCGCCCACATCGAAGACGCAGTCGATGCCAAACTCGTCGAAGAGCTGGCCGAGATGGATCGCAAAGTCCCGCTCACACACGTCGCGCAGCGGCATGATTTCAAAGCCAAACGACCGCGACGTCTTGAGGATCAAGTCCTTGACGATCTTCAGCATTGGCGCGCCACCGGGCCTCCCGCCCTGGACAAGCGAGCCTGCAGGATCAAGCGTTATTGATGAAGAGCCCAGTGATAAAAAAAGGGCGGCAGGACTGCCAGCCGGACTAGACGCGCTCCAGCAGCATCGAAATGCCCTGGCCGACGCCGATGCACATGGTCGTCACAGCGTAACGGCCCTTGCGGCGCTCGAGCTCGCGCGTCGCCGTGGTGACCAGCCTGGCGCCGCTCATCCCGAGGGGATGGCCGAGGGCGATCGCCCCGCCGTTTGGGTTCACGTGCTCGGCCTCGTCGGGAAGCCCCAGCATGCGCAACACGGCAAGCCCCTGGGCCGCGAATGCCTCGTTGAGCTCGATCACGTCGATCTTCTTGATGTCGACGCCGGTCTTCTCGAGGAGCTTTTTGGTCGATGGCGCCGGCCCGATGCCCATGATGCGCGGCGGCACGCCGGCGGTCGCGGCGGCGACCACCCGCGCCCGCGGCGTCAGGCCGTGGCGCTTGGCCGCAGCCTCGGAGGCGACGATCACGGCGCAGGCGCCGTCGTTGACGCCGGACGCATTGCCGGCGGTCACGGTCCCGCCCTTGCGGAACGGCGTCGGCAGCTTCGCCAGCGCTTCCAGGCTGGTGTCCCGCGGATGCTCGTCACGATCGACCACGACCGCGTCGCCCTTGCGCTGCGGGATGGTCACCGCGACGATCTCTTCGGCGAGGCGCCCCGATTTGATGGCGGCGACCGCGCGCTGCTGGCTGCGCAGCGCGAACTTGTCCTGGTCGGCGCGGCTGACCTGGAACTCCTCGGCCACGTTCTCGGCCGTCTCCGGCATCGAATCCGTGCCGTATTTCTCGTGCATCAGCTTGTTGACGAAGCGCCAGCCGATCGTGGTGTCGAAGATTTCGGCGTTCCGTGAGAACGCCGTCTCGGCTTTCCCCATCACGAACGGGGCCCGGCTCATGCTTTCGACGCCGCCGGCGAGCATGAATTCGGTCTCGCCAGCCTTGATCGCGCGGGCCGCGATGCCGATCGCCTCCATGCCCGATCCGCACAGCCGATTGACGGTGGCGCCGGATACCGTCTCCGGCAGCCCCGCCAGCAGCAGCGACATGCGCGCGACGTTGCGGTTGTCCTCGCCGGCTTGGTTGACGCAGCCCATGATCACATCGTCGATGGCGGCCCAATCGACTTTGGGGTTGCGGCCCATCAGCGCCTTGATCGGGACCGTCAGCAGGTCGTCGGGGCGCACGGACGAAAGCGCGCCGCTGTAGCGGCCGATGGGCGTGCGGGCGGCATCGCAGATAAAGGCGTCGGGCATAGGGTGGTCTCGTGGGCGTGGTGGGTTATCCGGACACTAGCACGCCTGATAACGGAGGCGCCCGCCAATTTGTTCTACACTCAAACAAATGCGTTGCGGCAGTGGGGGCGGCTGGCTACGCTTCCGAATAAAGGGAGATCGTCAGCCAAGACGGTCGACATCCAGGGAGGGATCGATGAAAACGAGTCTGCTTGCCGCCGCCCTCGCGTTGGCGCTCGCGGCACCGGCACAAGCCCAGGATCGCACCGTCGAGCTCAAGTTCAGCTTGTGGGTGCCGCCGGCCCATCCGCTCGTGGAGTCGGCGACGAACGACTGGGGGCCGTCGATCGAGAAAGCCTCGAACGGCACGATCAAGGTCAGCATTTTCCCGTCGGAGCAGCTCGGCAAGGCCTTCGATCACTACGACATGGCGCGCGACGGCATCGCCGACGTCGTGTTCGTCAATCCCGGCTATCAGCCCGGCCGGTTCCCGGTGATCGGCGCCGGCGAGTTGCCGTTCCTGGTCAAGAACGCCACCGACGGCACGCAGGCGGTGGACGAATGGTACCGCAAATATGCAGCGCGCGAGATGAAGGACGTGAAGTTCTGCTTCGCCTTCGTCAACGATCCCAGCACCCTGCACATGACCAAACAAAAGGTCGCGCTGCCCGAGCAGCTCAAGGGCATGAAGATCCGCCCCGCCCACGCGACGATGGCGTCCTTCATCACGTCGCTCGGGGGGACGAACGTCCAGGCGTCGGCCCCCGAAGTCCGCGACGTGTTGGACCGCGGCGTCGCCGACGGCGTGACGTTCCCCTGGGGTTCCGTCTTTCTGTTCAAGTTCGATAACGTGGTGAAGTACCACATGGACGCGCCGTTCTACACGACGACCTTCGTGTACGTCATCAACTCGGCCAAGTACAACGCGATGTCGGCCCGCCAGAAGAAGGTGATCGACGACCACTGCACCAACGAGTGGGCACTGCGGGTCGCCGCACCCTGGGCCGATTTCGAAGCCGCCGGCCGGCCGAAGATGAAGGAGCTGCCCGGACACGACGTGTATGGCCTGAGCGACGCCGAATCCGCGGCCTGGAAGAAGGCGGCGCAGCCGCTGCGCGACAAATGGGCGGACAATGTCACTCGCGCCGGCTTCGATCCGAAGGCGGTGATGGGCGAGCTCGAAGCATCGCTGAAGAAGCACAACGCCTCTTACTGAGCGCGTCTCGCGTAAGTGGAATCGATTTCCGTCATCGCGAGGAGCCCAATTTCCTGCAGGGGGCGAAGCCCCCTGCAACCCCGAGCGACGAATCGATTCAGAGTCGAATTCTTGGATTGCTTCGCGGAGCCTGTCCCCGGGCCCGCCTTCGGCGGGACCCGTGGGCTCGCAATGACAGAACCTTGACCCGCGCCCACACCAATCGCTTTATCGACGGGATCGAGCTGCTCGCAGCGTTCTTCGTCGGCGTGGTGGCGCTCGACACGTTCGTCTCGGTGCTGCTGCGTTATTTCTTCGGCTGGTCGATTCCGGACGCTTACGATTTCGGCCGCCTCCTGCTGGGCATCCTGATCTTCTGGGGCATCGCCGCGACCAGCTATCGCGGCACGCACATCACGGTCGATCTGCTGTGGAGCTTGGTCGGGCCGAAATGGCAGTGCGCGATCGACGTGTTCGCGACCCTCGTGCTGCTGTTCGTGGTGAGCGTCCAGACCGTCATGCTGTTCGACAAGGTGGTGCAGACCTACTACGACAACGTGCTCACGTTCGATCTCAACCTGCCGACCTGGCCGTTTTTCGCCGTCGCCTGGCTGGGAGACGTGTCGGCCGTGCTGCTGATCGCCGTGCGCACCTACCGGCTGGTCTTTCATCCCGACTGGATCGAGAGGCCCCGCGCGATCAGGCCGGGCGAGTAGCCGCGGCATGAGCTCCGATGCCGCCGCCGTCACCGGCTTCGTGGTGTTGTTCGTGCTCATGCTGCTGCGGGTACCCGTCGGCATGGCCATGGGGCTCGTCGGTGTGTCCGGCTTCGCCTATCTGGTCGGCGGCGGGCCGGCGCTGAAGCTGATCGCGCAGACCTCGATGCGGACGGTGACCGACTACACCTTCGCGGTCATCCCGCTGTTCCTGCTGATGGGCGCCTTCGCGTCAACCTCCGGCATGAGCCGCGAACTGTTCCGCGCCGGCAACGCCTTCCTGGGGCACCTGCGCGGCGGGCTCGGCATCGCCACCATCGCCGCGTGCGGCGGTTTTGCCGCGATCTGCGGCTCGTCGGTCGCCACCGCGGCGACGTTCTCGACCGTCGCGTATCCGGAGATGCGGCGCTACGGCTATCCGCAGAGCTTCGCGACCGGCGTCATCGCGGCCGGCGGGACGCTCGGCATCATGATCCCGCCGTCGACCGTCTTCGCCGTGTACGGGATCATCACGCAGCAGGATATCGGCCGGCTGTTCGTGGCCGGGATCCTGCCGGGTCTCCTCGCGGTGGCGATGTACATGCTCACCATCACCGTCATCGGCCGGCTGCGCCCGAAGTTCCTGCCGGCGGGACAGCGGAGTTCGTGGCCGGAGCGCCTCGCGGCGGCGCGCGACATCTGGGCGACGCTGCTGTTGTTCGTCTTCGTGATCGGCGGGCTGTATGGCGGCCTGTTCACTGCGACCGAGGCCGCCGGGATGGGCGCCGGCGGGGCGTTCCTGATCGGCGTGGCGCGCGGCCGCTTGCCGCCGGCCGAGATCCGCCGCGCCCTGCTCGAGACGACGCGCACGACCGCGGCGGTGTTCACGGTGCTGATCGGCGCCCTGCTGTTCGGCTACTTCCTCGCGGTGACCCAGACACCCCAGAAGGTGACGGCGTTTCTCACCGGCCTCGGGCTCGGCCGCTACGGCGTGCTGGCGCTGATCATGGTGATGTACCTGGTGCTCGGCTGCCTGATGGATGCGATGGCGATGATCATCCTCACGATCCCGATCATCTTTCCGGTGATCCAGGCACTGGGCTTCGATCCGATCTGGTTCGGCGTGATCATCGTCATGACCGTGGAGCTGGGCCTCATCCACCCGCCGGTCGGCATGAACGTGTTCGTGATCAAGAGCGTCGTGGAGGACGTCAAGATCTCGACGATCTTCGCCGGCGTCATCCCGTTCGTCATCACCGACATCCTGCGCCTGATCATCCTGATCGCGTTTCCGATCATTGCCCTGTACCTGCCGTCGCGGATGTAGGACTTGGGTCTGGCCGCAGGGCTGGATTTCGGGCCTGCCTTCGCGCACCATGCTGACGCCTTTGTTTTACGAAGAGGATCGCCGATGCCGCGCAAGACCCCGCAAGAGCTGAGGAGCCATCGCTGGTACGGGGTGCAGGATCTGCGCTCGTTCGGCCACCGGTCGCGGACCAAGCAACAGGGCTTCGCGTCCGAGGACTACGCCGGCAAGCCGGTGATCGCGATCATCAACACCTGGAGCGACGCCAATCCCTGCCACGCCCATTTCAAGATGCGCGCGGAAGAGGTGAAGCGCGGGATCTGGCAGGCCGGCGGCTTTCCCATGGAGATGCCGGCGATGTCGCTCGGCGAGACCCTGATGAAGCCGTCGACCATGCTCTACCGCAATTTCCTGGCCATGGAGACGGAGGAGCTGCTGCGCGCCAACCCGGCGGACGGCGTGGTGCTGCTCGGCGGCTGCGACAAGACCGTCCCGGGCCTCTTGATGGGCGCCATCAGCATGAACCTGCCGGCGATCTTCGTGCCGGCCGGGCCGATGCTGCGCGGCAACTGGCGCGGTGTCACGCTGGGCAGCGGTACCGACACTTGGAAATACTGGGCCGAGAAGCGGGCCGGCAATCTCGACGACCAGGCCTGGACCGAGATTGAGGACGGTATCGCGCGCTCGTTCGGCACCTGCATGGTGATGGGGACGGCGTCCACCATGGCGGCGGCGGCCGAGGGGCTCGGCATGACCTTGCCCGGCGCCTCGTCGATCCCGGCGGCCGATTCGGCGCATCCCCGCATGGCATCCCAGTCCGGCCGGCGGATCGTCGAGATGGTATGGAACGATCAGAAGCCGAGCGACATTCTGTCCACGAAGGCATTCGAGAACGCGGTGCGCGTGGCTATGTCGCTGGGCGGATCGACCAACGCCATCATCCATCTGATCGCCCTCGCCGGGCGGGCGGGCGCGGGGCTCGATCTCGACAAGTTCGACGCGCTGTCGCGCTCGACGCCGCATCTCGGCAACATCCGGCCGGCGGGCAAATACCTGATGGAGGATTTCTATTACGCCGGCGGTCTCCGCGCCCTGATGGGACGCCTGTCCGACCTGCTGCATCTCGACGTCCCGACCGTCAGCGGCAAATCGGTGGCGGAGAACATTGCCGGCGCTGGCGTCTACAACGACGATGTGATCCGGCCGCGCAACAACCCGCTGAACGCCGAGGGCGGGCTTGCGGTGCTGCGCGGCAATCTCTGTCCGGGCGGTGCGGTCATCAAGCCCGCGGCGATGGAACCGGAGTTCATGAAGCACACCGGGCCGGCCATCGTATTCAAGAACTATAACGACATGGCGGCGCGGCTCGACGATCCCAACCTGCCGGCGACGAAGGATTCGGTGCTGGTGTTGCAAAGCGGCGGCCCGCTGGGCGGACCCGGCATGCCGGAATGGGGCCAGCTGCCGATCCCGCAGAAGCTCTTGAAGCAGGGGGTCCGCGACATGGTCCGGATCTCGGATTCCCGGATGAGCGGCACCAGCTACGGCGCCTGCGTGCTGCACGTGTCGCCGGAATCGCATGTCGGCGGGACGCTGGCGCTGGTGAAGGACGGGGACCTGATCGAGCTCGACGTGAACGCGCGCCGCCTCAACCTGAAGGTCGACGAGGCGGAGCTGAAGCGCCGCCGCGCCGCGTGGACGGCGCCGCCCGCGCACTACACCCGCGGCTTCGGTCTCCTGCACACGTTGCACGTGACCCAGGCCGAGAAGGGCTGCGACTTTGACTTCCTGCAGCGCGGTCAGCCGACGCCCGATCCGGAGATCCACTAGCCGATATGAGAGTTCGCTGGATCGCCCACGTCGAGAAGTACGCAAACCATCCGAGCGCACCCTATCTTCTGTCTGCGATCGCATTCGCCGATGCGTCGTTCCTGCCGTTGGTGCCCGACGTCCTGTTCGTGCCGATGGCGCTGCTGCAGCCGAAGCAGCTGTGGCGACTCACCATCCTGTGCACGGTTGCGGCGACCGTCGGCGCCCTGGTCGGCTATGGGATCGGCGCCCTGGCCTGGGACCACATCGGCGCCCATCTGGTGGGGATCTACGGAGGCATGGCGAAGTTCCAGGCCTTCCAGGATATGTTCGCGAAATGGGGCGTGTGGATCATCATCTTCAAGGCGCTGACGCCGATCCCCTTCAAGTTCGCCGCGATCGCCGCCGGTGTCGCGCATATGAATGTGCTGCTGTTTTGCCTTGCCACCCTGATCAGCCGCGGCCTGCACTTCGCCCTGATCGCGGTGCTCATCAAATGGTTCGGCCCGCGCTTCGTGGAGATCACGCGGAAATACGAGTCGCGGGCCGCGGCGGCGGTGGCGGTCGTCGCCGTCGTCGGCGGCCTCGTCTATCTGGGGCTGCGGGACTAAGCGCTCTCACCACGCCTTGGCGCCGGCCAGGGCGGCGATGCCGGCCTTCGCCACCTCGGTGTCCTGCTCGCCGGTGCCCGAGCCGACGCCGATCCCGCCGATCACATGACCGTCAACCACGATCGGCAAGCCGCCAGGCAAATTGAGAAACCGTCCCTGTGCCGCCACGGCCAGCTTGATCCCGAGCGTGTCATCGATCTGGCCGGTGGGCAGCCGACTGGACGCGGCGGTGCGCGCCTTGGCGTTCGAGGAATCGATGCTGAGCACGCGCGCTCCGTCCATCCGGGCGAACGCCAGGAGATTGCCGCCGTCATCTACAACGCTGATGCATTGCGGAATCTTCATGGCCGCGGCTTTGGCCATCGCGGCACTCAGGATCTTCTGCGCGCCCGCGCAGGTCAGGCGCAGATGCGGGGCGGTGTCGGTCATGGGTTTGACTCTCCTTTTTGAAGCTCGCGCCGGACGGCCTGTACCGCGGCGTCCAACGCGCTGAGAAAACGCGACCGGTCGGCCTTGCTGAACGGCGGCGGTCCGCCGCCCTGATGCCCGAGTTCGCGCAGATGCCGCGACAGCTCGCGGCCGGCGAGCGCGTTGCCGATATTGTCCTTGGTCCACGCCTTGCCGTTCGGGGCGAGGGCGCGGGCCCCCTTGCCAAGGCAGCGCGCGGCCAGCGGGATGTCTGATGTCACGCAGATATCCGCCGCCGCGATACGCTCGGCGATCCAGTTGTCGGCCTCGTCTGCACCTTCGCCGACCACGATCATTTTCACGTTCGGATCGCGCGCCGGAAGGATCGGCCGCGACCCGTTCGAGACGACCAACACCTTCAGATTCAGCCGCTCGGCGACGCGATAGACTTCGGCGCGGACTGGGCACGCGTCGCCGTCGACATAGATGTCGGTCATGCGCCTATTAAGACCGGGCGCCCCAGAAACGACAAGCGCGATCGCTTCTGAATGCTCAGGCTACAAGCGGTGCGCTAGATGCGGTCGTAGACGTCGATGTAGGTCTCCTTCACGCCCTTGCCGTCGGTCCACGTCCCATTGCACGCCATCGTCTTGTTATTCGCTTCGACGTGGCAGGACTGGGTGTCGGCGCCGCCGCTTGGATGCTTGAACACCGACTGAAGCGTGCCCCCGTTCCAGGTGAACGCCGCCGTCACCCCATCGCCCGCACCCTGAACCGGATAGAATGTTCCGTCCGGCTTGCCGTCGAAGGTCTCGGCGTGCTTGCGCCCGTTGTTGTCGGTAATTTCCGCCGACCAGCGGATCGCGCCGTTGTCGGCGTTCTGGATATTGGCCCGGACATCCTGCGGCGCCGGTTCGTCGGGCGCCAGCTTCGAGCGGGCCTTGTTCCACTGCCACTGGCCGAGAAAATGGTTGTCTTCCGCAACCGCGGAATTCGCCATGAAGCCGGCGCAGAGCCCCGCGACGGCCGACCACAATAAGAGCGTCTTCATCATGTCCTCCCGCTTAGCGCCATTCGTGCCAGCCGTGCCAGTGCTCGTGGTGATAATAGGGCCGCCGCTCTTCGATGATGCAGCCGGCTGCGGCGAGCGCCACCACGAAAATCGCAAGGCTGTTGAGCAGCAGCGTCAAGGGCCGAGGTCGGGAAGATCGGTGAGCTTTCATCGCGTCCTCCAGGTCACAGCGGGGGAACGTGCGCGGTGATGCGCGCCGAACCCGCGTCGGGTGCAGGTACAACGACCGGGGCCACGATTTAATGCAGGCGGGGCGAAATCAGCGTTTCGGCCCCAGAATTGTCACGAGCGGTGCTCCGCGAAGATTGCGGGTGGCTCGCTGACGACGAATCTTGCTGCGGCGCGAAAATCGCCTACTGGCTCTCCGGTTTCACCCACACCGCGTTGTCGTGGAACGCGGCCCCGCCGTTCGGGGCGGCCGCATCGGCACCGGTGAGCGCGTTGATGCCGATGCCTTCGATGAAGGCCGACGACGGCCACAGCCCTTCGGAGACGATGACACCGGGCTGCACGCCGTCGAAATAGGCCGCATGCAGCAGAACCGTGCCGCGCTTATTGCCGAGCCGGGCCAGGCCGCCGTTGGCAATCCCGAGGGCACGGCCATCTGACGGATGGATGAGCACGGTCGGGCGCTTCTCCCGCTTCAGCGACGACGGAGTTTCATTGAAGCTCGAATTCAGGAAGCTGCGCGCCGGCGCCGTCACCAGGCGGAACGGCAGCTCCGCGGTCGCCTCTTCGATGACCGACCAATGGTCGGGTAGGCGCGGCATCGACCCGTAGCTCTTGCCGATCCGCGACCAGTCGGGTGCGAAGTGGAATTTCTTGTCGGGGTACTTGAAGCCGTCGAGATAATGGGACCGCTCGAAATCCGGCTGGCAGTCGTGCCATTTGTTCGCCAGCAGCGTGGCGGCGTCGGGCCAGCCGGACGCTTTCAGCGTCCAATCGATCAGTTCCCAAGCCGTCATCTCGAACCCCGGATGCCGCGCCCCCAGGCGCTTCGCCAGGTCGCGGATCACGCTGTGATTGTCGCGGGCTTCGGCATAGGGCTCGATGATCTTCGGCCCGATCTGGATGTATTGGTGGCCGCCGCCCTGATAGACGTCGTCGTGCTCGAGGAAGGTGGTCGCCGGCAACACGATGTCGGCCATCTTCGCGGTCTCGGTCATGATCTGCTCGTGCACGCAGACGAACAGATCGTCGCGGCCGAATCCCGCCCGCACCTTCATGTGGTCGGGCGACACCACCATCGGGTTGGTGTTCTGGATGATCATCGCCGTGACCGGCGGCCCGTCGCCGAGGTCCAGCCGGTCGCCGGTGAGGATCGGCCCGATGCGCGACTGGTCGAGCATCCGGATCTTGGGATCGAGCGCGTCGGTGCCCTCGATCATGGTCTTGTTCCAGTGATAGATATCGGCGTTGCCGAAGAACGCGCCGCCGCCGCGATGCCGCCAGGCCCCGGTCACAGCGGCGAGGCAGAGGGCGGCGTGCATGTTGACCGCACCGTTGCGGCTTCTGGAGAAGCCGAACCCCAGGCGCAGATAGCTGCGCTTCGTGGCGCCGTAGAGCCGCGCGAACTCGGCGATCTGCGCCGCCGGGACGCCGCTGATGCCCGAGGCCCATTCCGGCGTGCGCGAGCGGACATGCTGCTCGATCTCGTCCGGCACGTCGGTGTAACGGGCGAGGTAGTCGCGGTCGGCGAAGCCTTCCTTGAACAGCACGTGCATGACGCCGCAGGCGAACGCGGCGTCGGTCCCCGGCCGTAGCATCACGTGCATGTCCGCCGCCTCGGCGGTGGCGTTGCGATAGGGATCGACGACGACCAGCTTGGCCCCGCGCTCCTTGCGCGCGCGGGTCACGTGATGCATCACGTTGACCTGGGTGCTGACCACGTTGGTGCCCCAGATGACGACCAGATCGCTCTCCGCCATCTCCCGCGGGTCGGAGCCCCAGAGCGCGCCGGTGCCGGCGAGATAGCCGCTGCGCGCCAGCGTGTTGCAGATCGTCGAGTGCTGCCCGGAATATTTCTTCACATGGCGCAGGCGGTGAATCCCGTCGCGCTGCACCAGGCCCATCGTGCCGGCATAAAAATGCGGCCACACGGCCTCGCTGCCGTGACGCTGCTCGGCGCGGATGAAGGCCTCGGCGACTTTGTCGAGGGCGGCGTCCCACGCGATCGGCTCGAAGCGGCCGTCACCCTTGGCGCCGACGCGGCGGAGCGGGGTTTTCAGCCGGTCCGGATTGTGCGCCCGCTCGGTGTAGCGGGCGACCTTCGCGCATACGACGCCGGCGGTGTAGTCGTTGTCCGGGTCGCCATAGACCCGTCCGATCGTGCGCTCGTCCTTCCGCTCAACCAGCAACGCGCACGTGCTCGGGCAATCGTGCGGGCACACGGAATGGACGAGCTCGGCGCCGCCTTTGCGGCGCTGCGGTGCAGCATCCGAACCGGAATCGGGCAGGGGGACGGCTCCTTTCCAGACCAGAGTAGGAGCTAGGGTGCCGTACGGCAAGACTTGAGCCCCCGGTCTGTGGCAATCTTCCGCGCCGATTCGTAAAGCGGCGGCCGTTGCACTCATCTGCCGCTACCGTCCGGAAGTACCGAAGGTCCTGGGTTTGGGTTACAGCTGGTTTCGTTCGTTCGTCGCGCGCGTGGTTGGTTCGGTTCGTCGATGGCTCCGGATTGCGCCTCCGTCCCGTCTTGCTTCGATCGCCATCGCCGTACCTTCGGACAACCCGGTGATTCTCACGGTGGGCGCGACGCCCGCCACCCCGATGCCAATTCCCGCAACTACGGTGAGCATAATGGTTCCTGACAGCGCCGAGCCCACAGCCACGAGCGAGACGACGAGCGGCGAGCCGAGCCCGGCTACCGACGCGGTCGCTGGTCCCGACGTCAGCGTCGCGACCGAAGTCCATGACGCGACAGCCCACGCGACCGCGCCGCAAGAGACAGCGTCTGTTGCCGAGGCGGTCGCCGGTCCCGACGTGAGCGTCGCGACCGACGTCCATGGCGCGACGGCGCCGCAAGAGGCGGCGTCGCTGGCGGCGACAGTGGACGACATCACGAAACTCGGTGCTGCGGAGATCGCCCGGCGCGTGCGCGCCCGCGAGATCTCGCCGGTGGCAGTTGTCGAGGCGCATCTGGCGGCGATCGAGCGGACCAATCCGCTGGTGAACGCGGTGGTGACGCTCGCCGCCGATCACGCGCTGGACACCGCCCGGAAGCTTGAGGCGGACCTCGCCGCGGGCCGGCCGGTTGGACCGCTCGCTGGCGTTCCGGTCGGCATCAAGGACCTGACCGCGACCGCGGGCATCCGCACCACCTACGGCGCGACGCTCTACGCCGATAACGTGCCGGCCGAGGACGCGCTGGTCGTGCAGCGGCTCAAGGCCGCGGGCGCCATCGTCATCGGCAAGACCAACACGTCCGAATTCGGCGCCGGCGCGCACACGTTCAACGCCGTGTTCGGCGCCACGCGCAATCCGTGGAACCCCGCACTCAGCGCCAGCGGCTCCACCGGCGGCGGTGCGGCGGGCCTGCGCTGCGGCATGTTCGCGATCGCCGAAGGGACGGATTTCGGCGGCAGCCTGCGCACGCCGGCGGCGTTCTGCGGCGTGGTCGGGATTAGGCCGAGCCCGGGCCTGGTGCCGCGCTATCCCAACCCGACGCCGTGGGACATCCTGAGCGTCGCCGGGCCGATGGCGCGCAGCGTCGCCGATATGGCGCTGGCGCTCCAGGCGATGGCCGGGCCCAGCCCGTATTCGCCGCTGGTCGTGCCGATGGAGGGCCGTGATTTCGTCGCCGCCGCCAGCGCCGGCATCAAGCCGGGCTTGCGTGTGGCGTATTGCGCCGACCCGGCGAAGATCGGCGTCGACCATGAGCTCGAGCGCATCTGCCGCGAGGCCGCGTTCCAGCTGCAAGACGCCGGCGCTTCGGTCGAGGAGACCGATCTCGACCTGTCGATCGGCCGCTCGGCGTTCATCCAGCTCCGCGCCCAGGCGCAGCTGACCCGGCATCTGCATCATCTCGGCAAGCTGGACAAGCTCGGCTCGAACATTGCCGGCAACATCCGGCTCGGCCTGTCGCAGAGCCCGCGCGACCTGGCGCTCGGCGAGCAGGGGCAGGCGCAGATCTTCCACGCCTTCCGGCGCTTCTTCGAGCGCTACGACTGCCTGCTGACGCCGTGCACGGCGGTCGGCCCGTTCCCGGTCGAGCAAAATCATCCGGATTCGATCAACGGCCAGCCGCTCAAGACCTATATCGACTGGGTGGCCCACACCTTCGTGGTGACCCTCGCCGGGCTGCCGGCGATCTCGGTGCCGTGCGGCTTTACCGCGGCCAATCTGCCGGTGGGCTTGCAGGTCGTCGGCCCGCGCTGGGGCGAGGAAGTCGCGTTCGGCGTCGCCAAGGCGGTCGAGGACGCCCACCCGGTCGGCTTTCCGTCGCTGTAAACGGGCCTAAGGGAACCGAAATACGATTCGTCACCCCCGCGAAAGCGGGGGTCCATCGTGCCGACGGAAAAATGGATGCCCGCCTTCGCGGGCATGACGAGTTTTTCTTTCGGCTCTAACTGCGCGAGCGGTCCAGCCACTAAGCGCTTGCGCGCGCCTTCGCGTTCTCGCGCCGGACCACGACGCAGAGATAGACCAGCTGCAGCGCCAGCGCCGGCAGGAAGACCAGCGGGCGCGACGCCGGCGGCAGCTGGACCATCCACAGGGCGCCGGCGCCTTGCAGCACGGCGATGGCGCTGAGCAGCGCCGTCGCGCGGCCGTGGCCGAAGCCGGAATGAGCGAAGCGCTGGTAGAGATGCGAGCGGTGCGCCTGGGTCACGTTCTCGCCGAGCCGCGCGCGCCGGATCGCGGTGTACGCGGTGTCGAAGATGAAGTGGAAAAGCAGCAGCGGCACCAGCAGGATCAGCGTGCCGGTGGTGTCGTAGCGCGCCATCAGCACCCCCGTCGCGGCGAAGCCAAAGCCCAGGAACTGGCTGCCGACGTCGCCCATGAAGATCTTCGCCGGCGGCAGGTTGAACACGAGGAATCCGAGGCTCGCCGCGGCCAGCGTGCAGGCGATCGTAGACTCATTTATCTGAGCCAGGTTGATCGCCGCCAGGGTCAGGAAGATCCCGGCAATGACCGCGGTCCCGCCGGCGAGGCCGTCGATGCCGTCCATGAAGTTGTAGGCGTTGGTCATCCCGACCAGCCACAGCAGGGTGACCACCGGGCCGAACGCCCCCAGATGGACCGGACCGATGCCGGCGATGTAGAGCGTGTCGACGACGAGGCCGAGCGCGATGGCGATGCCGCCGGCTGCCGACTGCACGCCGAGCTTGAATAGGAACGAGCGCGTGCTGACGTCGTCGGCGAACCCGCCCATTGCGGCGATCAGGCCGCCGAGCAGGACCGCGAAAAACGCATTGTCGCGCAGCACCGCCGGATGGCCGTCGATGCCGAGCGCCAGCATGCCGAGCACGGTCGCGGTCACGATGCCGAGGCCGCCGCTGCGCGGGACCGGTGTGGCGTGCGACGAGCGCTCGTTGGGATGGTCGAGCAGCAGCCGCCGCCGCGCGACGCCATACGTGACCGCCGCCGCGAGGCCCGCCACCACGGCGCAATACAGGAAAATCCCGAGGATCATGATGCGGCGGTCGTCTCCGCCTTCGGGGGCGATACGGCGGGCCTCTCTCGGCGCGCCGCATCGCGCAGCGACAGCAGCTCGGCCGCCACCGCGATCGCGATCTCGCGCGGATGCTTGCCCTCGAGGCCCGGCAGGCCGATCGGGCAGCGCAGCCGGCCGATCAGCTCCGCCGAGAAGCCCTTGCGCGCCAAGCGGCCCTCGAAGTTCCGGCGCTTGGTCGCCGAGCCGATCACGCCGACATAACGGCAATCGCCGCGCTTCAGCAGCCGCTCGCAGATCTGGAGATCGAGGTCGTGGCTGTGGGTCATCACCAGCGCGTAGGCGCCGGGCGGCACGTCCTTCACCTCATCCTCGGGGTAATCGGTGAGGATCCGGGTCGCGTTGGGCGGGATGTCGGCCGGGAACTGCTCGGGCCGCGAATCGATCCACAAGACCCGCGCGGGGGCTCCGGCCAGCACGCCGACCAGCGCCTTGCCGACATGGCCGGCGCCGAACAGCGCGATCGTGAAATCCGACGGCACGAACGGCTCGAGCAGCAGGGTCACCTTGCCGCCGCAGCATTGGCCGAGCGCCGGTCCCAGCGACAAGCTCTCGAGCCGCGCCTCGGCGACGCCGTCGCGCAGCATCGCGCGCGCCAGCTCGGTCGCCTTCAGCTCGAGATGTCCGCCGCCGATCGAGCCGCTCTGGCTGAAGATCGTGACAACGAGCTTGGTGCCGCTCTCGCGGGGGGCGGAGCCTTTGATGTCGGCGAGCGTCACCAGCACGCATGGCTCGCCGCGGGCCTTGAGGTCCGCGAGCGCCGACAGCCAGTCGTTGGGGTCTGTCGCGGTCATAGACACCCCCCATCCCAACCTTCCCCCGCAAGGGGGGAGGGAGTCGGAATGAGGCACCCTCTTATAATCCCTCCCCCTTGATGGGGGAGGGTAGGGTGGGGGTGGGGCAACCTAGAGAAAAATCCAAACGTCATGATCTAGTCCGCGCTCGCCGCCAGCAGCGGCCGTTCGAGCTGGGCCGCCCGCCGCCGCGCCTCTTCGATGGCCATCAGCACGTGCTCCGGCGTCGCCGGCGCGTCCAGCCGCGGCGGGACGCGATATTCGGTGGCGGCCGCGACCGCGTCCTTGAGCGCCAGCCACACCGCATTCGCCAGCATCAGCGGCGGCTCGCCGACGGCCTTGGAGCGGTGGATGGTCTCGGCGCGATTCACGCCCGCCTTGTAGATCTGGACGCGGAAATCTGCCGGCAGGTCGCGCGCCACCGGAATTTTGTAGGTCGACGGCGCGTGCGTCTTGAGGGCGCCGGTCTTGTCCCACCACAGCTCTTCGGTGGTCAGCCAGCCCATGCCCTGGATGAATCCGCCTTCGATCTGGCCCATGTCGATCGCCGGATTGATCGAGCGGCCGACATCGTGCAGCAGGTCGGCGCGGGTCACCTTGTATTCGCCGGTCAGGGTGTCGACCAGCGTCTCGGCGACGGCCACGCCGTAGGCGAAATACAGGAACGGATGACCCGATCCCGTCTCGCGGTCGTAGTGGATGAGCGGCGTGCGGTAGAACCCGGTGGCCGAGAGCTGGATGCGCGCCTTGTATGCCATTCCGACGAGCTCGCCGAAGGGCAGGCTACGCTCGCCGATGTGGACGCGCCCGCCGGCAAAGCTGATGTCGCCGGGCGGCACCTTGAACTGCATCGCGGCGAAGCCGATCAGGCGGCTCTTGATCTCGCGCGCCGCCGCCTGGGCCGCCATGCCGTTGAGATCGGCACCCGAGGACGCTGCGGTCGCCGAGGTGTTCGGCACCTTGCCGGTATTGGTGGCGGTGATCTTCACCAGGCCGATGTCGATCTGGAACTCCTCGGCCACGACCTGCGCGATCTTGGTCATCAGCCCCTGGCCCATCTCGGTGCCGCCGTGGTTCAGATGTACCGATCCGTCGGTGTAGACGTGGATGAGCGCACCGGCCTGGTTCAGGAACGCGGTGGTAAAGGAGATGCCGAACTTCAGCGGCGCGAACGCGAGGCCGCGTTTCAGGACCGGCGAGGCGCGATTCCAGGATTCGACCTCCCGCCGCCGCGGGCCATAGGCCGCCGAGCGCTCGATCTCGGCGGTCAGCTCGCCGATGATGTTGTCCTCGATCGCCTGGTGATACGGCGTCACGTTGCGGGTCTCGGTCCCGTAGTAGTTGAGCTTGCGGACCTCCAGCGGGTCGCGGCCGACCCGGCGGGCGATGTCGTCGATCAGGTTTTCGATCGCCAGCATGCCTTGCGGCCCGCCGAAGCCGCGGAACGCCGTATTCGACTGCGTGTTGGTGCGGCACGCGTACCCGATCAGCCGCACATCGGGGATGAAATAGCAATTGTCGGCATGGAACAGCGCCCGATCGACGATCGACGGCGACAGGTCGGCGACGTGGCCAGCCCGCGCGGCGAGGATCATGTCGAGTGCCAGGAGTCGCCCCTGGTCGTCATACCCGGCCTCGTAGCGCACCAGGAAGTCGTGCCGCTTGCCGGTCATGATCATGTCGTCATCGCGGTCGAGGCGCAGCTTCACCGGCCGCTTCGCCTTCGCCGCCAGCACCGCCGCGATGCCGGCGAAGATCGACGGCTGGGTCTCCTTGCCGCCGAAGCCGCCGCCCATCCGGCGCACCTCGACGGTGACCGAATTTGCGGGCAGCCCCAAGAGGCGCGCCGTCATCTTCTGGATCTCGCTCGGATGCTGGGTCGAGGCAAGGACCAGCATATCGCCGTCCTCTTGCGGCAGCGCCATCGCGACCTGACCTTCGAGGTAGAAATGATCCTGGCCGCCGCAGCGGAATTCGCCGCGCAGGCGGTGCGGTGCTCGCGCAAGGCCGCGCGCGGTGTCGCCGCGCTTCATCTCGTGCGGCGGACAGACCAGCGCCTTGGCGGCGAGCGCGTCCTCGATCGACAGGATCGCCGGCAGGTCCTCGTAGTCGACCTGTACCAGCGCTGCCGCCCGGCGCGCCACCTTGACCGAGGTCGCGGCGATGGCCAGCACCGGCATGCCCACGTACTCGACGACACCCGTGGCAAGGACCGGCTCGTTCGGAAAGATCGGCCCGACGTCGTTGCGGCCGGGAATGTCGCCCGCGGTGACGATCGCCGCCACGCCAGGTACCGCGGCGGCCGCCTCGGTGTCGATGCGCAGGATCCGCGCATGCGCGCGCGGGCTCATCAGGACATAGGCATGCAGCAGGTCCGGCGGCTCCGGAATGTCGTCGGTGTAGACCGCCTCGCCGGTGACGTGCTTGGCGGCACTGTCGTGGGGGATCGCAGCAGTGACGCCGCCGTGGATGCGAGTCTCAGCCATAGGCGATCCTCGCGTTCGCGACCCCGGTCGTCTCGAGGTGGAACCGGCGCAGCAGGTTCTTGGCCGCGGTGAGCCGGTAGGCGGCACTGGCGCGGAAATCGTCGATCGGCGCGAAATCCTGGTCGAGGGCGGCACCCGCGGCGGTCGCGGTGGCGGTCGTCCATGGCCGACCGATCAATGCCGCCTCCGCCGCCTTGGCGCGTTTCGGCGTGGCGGCCATGCCGCCGAAGGCGACCCGTGCCTCTTTCACGGTGCCGCCCTCGATGCGCAGCGCGAACGCGGCACACACCGACGAGATGTCCTGATCGAGCCGTTTCGACAGCTTATAGGCGGCAAACTCAAGTCCCGGCGACGGCAGCGGAACGCGAACCCGCGCCACGATCTCGCTGGGGCGCAGCGCCGTCTTGCGATAATCGACGAAGAACTCCTCGAGCGGCATCTCGCGCTCGCCATGCAGCCCGATCACAACCACACTGGCGTCGAGCGCCATCAGCGCCGGCGGGCCGTCGCCGATCGGCGAGGCGTTCGCGATATTGCCCCCGATGGTCGCCACGTTGCGGATCGGCGGCGAGGCGAAGCGGCGCACGAACTCGCCGAAATTCGGCCAGTAGCGCTCGAGCGCCGGCAGCGCGTCGGCCCAGGTGGCGTTGCAGCCGATCTCGAGGACGCCCTCCGCCGTCGCCACCGAGCGCAGCTCGGCGATTTCGCCCAGCCACACGATGCGCTGGAACTCGCGATGCTGCTTGGTCACGAACAGGCCGAAATCCGTCCCCCCGGCGAGCAGGGCGGCGTCCGGATTCCGCTTCAGGATCTCGCCGAGCTCGCCCAGGCTACGTGGTGCCAAGAACTCCTTGCCGCCGGCCGTGTAATGCAGGCCGGTCAGGCGGCCGAGCCGCTTCAGCCGGCCATACATCGTGGGATCGCGGTCGAACTTGTCGTCGCTCGGCCCCTCGTACATGTGGCGGGCGGCGTCGAGGATCGGCCGGTAGCCCGTGCAGCGGCACAGATTCCCGGCTAGCACCTGCAGCACGTCCTCGCGCGTCGGCGACTTGTCGTTATGCCAGAGGGCGAACAGCGACATCGCAAAACCAGGCGTGCAGAAGCCGCATTGCGAGCCATGGGAGTCGACCAGCGCCCGCTGCACCGGGTGCAGGCTGCCGTCGGCCTCGCGCAGGCCCTCGACCGTGATCAGATGCCGCCCGTCGAGTGCCGGGACGAATCGGATGCACGAGTTGACCGCGCGGTAGTCGATGCTGCCCCGGGCGTTGGCCTCGGCCAGCACCACCGTGCAGGCGCCGCAGTCCCCCTCGGCGCAGCCTTCCTTGGTGCCGCAGCGGCGCTCATGATTGCGCAGATATTCGAGCACGGTCGTGGTCGGATCGAGACCGTCGACCGTGCGCTCTTCGCCATTCAGCAGGAACCGGACCGCGTCTGACACGATAAACCTCTGGTCCGACTGTGCGACGCGCGGGGCCGGGACGCAAGCGACCTCGCAGCCGATGGTATAGGAGTTTGATCATAGCGTGGCCGCGCTTTCGCGGCGCCCAGTACCTGACGAATACGTGAACTTGCGACCAGCTTGAGGTGCGGCACGCTCCTTGCTAAAGCCTGCGGTGCCGCGCCGTTCCTGGCGCTGTGCCGTCATTGGATGTCCATGACCTGGTCGATCGTCGCCCGCCATGACCGTGGGACCGCGTTCGGCGTGGCGATCGCCACCCGCTTCTTCGCCGTCGGCGCGCTCTGTGCGCATGCCCGGAGCGGGGTCGGGGCGCTCGCCACCCAGGCGCTGGTCAATCCTGTCTATGGCCGCCGCGGGCTCGATCTCCTGGAGCAGGACATCCCGCCGGCCGAGGTGGTGAAGTCGCTGACCGCCCCCGACCAGGGTCGCGATCATCGGCAACTGCACATGATCGACCGGCAGGGCCGCAGCGCCGCGTTCACCGGCTCGGCCTGCATCGATTGGTGCGGGCATGTGATCCGCGACGAGTTCTCGGTCGCCGGCAACATGCTGGCGGGCCCGCGCGTCATCGAAGACAGTGCCGCGGCGTACGAAGCAGCACAGGCGCTGCCGTTTGCCGAGCGCCTCCTCCGCGCCCTCGAGGCTGGCCAGGCGGCGGGCGGTGACAAGCGCGGCAAGCAGGCGGCGGCGCTTCTGATCTATACAAGCGAGGACTATCCGGCCCTCGACCTGCGGGTCGACGATCACGAGGAGCCGCTGGCCGAGCTGCGCCGGCTCTACGACAAGAGCTTCGAGCGCTTTCAGCCGTTTCTCACGTGCCTGCCGAGCCGGGCGAGGCCGGCCGGGATCTTCGACCGCGCCGCGATTGAGACCGAGATCGCGCGCTTTAAGGCCGACCGCGGCGAGGACGCATGACGGCGCTGCTCGAGGTGCGCGACCTCAAGACCTATTTCGCGACCGACGGCGGCGAGTTCCGCGCCGTCGACGGCGTCAGCTTCAAACTCGAGGCGGGACGCACGCTCGGCATCGTCGGCGAATCGGGCTGTGGCAAGAGCGTCACCTCGCTGTCGATCATGGGCCTGGTGCCACAGCCGCCGGGCCGCATCGCCGGCGGCGAGATCCTGTTCGAAGGCGTCGACCTGCTGAAGCTGCCGGCCGCGGGGATGCGCGAGCTGCGCGGCAACAAGCTGTCGATGATCTTCCAGGAGCCGATGACCTCGCTGAACCCCGCGTTCACGGTCGGCGACCAGATCGTCGAGGGCATCCTGCGCCACCGCGGCGGCGGGCGGGCGGCCGCCAAAGCGCGCGCCATCGAGATGCTGCGCGTGGTGCGCATTCCCTCACCGGAGCAGCGCTTCGACGAATATCCCCACCGCCTGTCCGGCGGCATGCGCCAGCGGGCGATGATCGCCATGGCGCTCGCCTGCGAGCCGCGGCTGCTGATTGCCGACGAGCCGACCACCGCCCTCGACGTCACCATCCAGGCGCAGATCCTGGACCTGATGCGGGCCCTCCGTGCCGAGACGGGAACCGCGATCATCCTGATCACCCATGATCTCGGCGTGATTGCCGAGATCGCCGACGACGTGGCGGTCATGTATGCCGGCCGCATCGTCGAACGCGCCCCGGTGCAGGCGCTGTTCGCCAATCCGCAGCATCCGTACACGATCGGCCTCCTCGGCTCGATCCCGAAGCTCAATGTCGAGCAGGAGCGGCTGGCGGTCATCGAGGGCCAGGTCCCGAACCCGTTGCAAGCGATCGGCGGATGCCCGTTTCATCCGCGCTGTCCGTTCGCGGACGAGCAGTGCCGGCGGGCCCTGCCGCCGCTCGGCGACATCACGGCGGGCCACCAGGCTGCCTGCTGGAAGGCGCCGCTCGAGGCAAAGGTTCCGGCATGACCGCTTCGGGGCCGCTGCTGCGGGTCCAGGACCTGGTGAAGCATTTTCCCGTCCGCGCCAGCCTGTTTCGGCGGGACAGCGGCCTGGTGCGCGCCGTCGACGGCATCACCTTCGACGTGGCGGCGGGCGAGACTTTGGCGATGGTCGGCGAGAGCGGCTGCGGCAAATCGACCGCCGGACGGCTGGTGCTCCGCCTTCTCGAGCCGACCTCGGGATCCGTCCTCTTCGACGGCCAGGACATCTTCGCGCTCGACGAGGCGCGGATGCGCGCCCTCCGGCGCCAGATGCAGATCATCTTTCAGGACCCGTACGGCTCGCTCAACCCGCGCATGACCGTCGGCCAAATGGTCGGCGAGCCGCTGGTCCTGCACGGCCTCGCCGAGGGCCCGGCGCGGCAACGCCGGGTGGCGGAGCTTCTGCGCATCGTCGGCCTCGCGCCGCAGCACGCGCAGCGTTATCCGCATGAATTCTCCGGCGGGCAGCGCCAGCGCATCGGCATCGCGCGCGCCCTGGCGGTCGAGCCGCGGCTGATCGTATGCGACGAGCCGGTGTCGGCGCTGGACGTCTCGATCCAGGCCCAGGTGATCAACCTGCTGCAGGACCTGCAGCGGCGGTTCGGGCTGGCCTATATCTTCATCGCCCACGACCTCGCGGTGGTGAAGCATATCGCGGCCAAGGTCGCGGTGATGTATCTCGGCAAGATCGTCGAGCACGCGGACAAGCGCGATCTCTTCGCGCGGCCGCGCCATCCCTATACCCAGGCGCTGCTCTCCGCGATCCCGGTGCCGGATCCCACGGCCAAGCGGGCGCGCATCATCCTGCAGGGTGACGTGCCGAGCCCGCTGGCACCGCCGTCCGGCTGCCGCTTCCGTACCCGCTGCCCGTACGCGCGCGAACGCTGCGCCAGCGAAGAGCCGCATCTGCTCGCGAGCGGCAGCGGTCACTCGGTGGCCTGTCATTTCTGGCGCGAGATCGAGCCGCCGCGCGATCTGGTGCCCGGCGGCGGTCAAATGGCGGCGAACGACCGTCTGACACGGCTGCAGGCGGCGTTCCAGTCCGGTGCCGCCGGCGCGGGTTCGACTTAGCGGGTGGCCGCCGGTATGGTGTTTGCAACGAAGTCGCGCCTCAAAGCGCCGCACAGGAGGAGCAGGATGAGGGTCACGTCGTGGATGGTCCGCTGGGGCATCGCCCTGGCGGTGATCGCCGGCATTGCGCAGACGCCGGCTCATGCGCAAACGTTGCGCATCGGCTTGGCCGAAGATCCGGATATCCTCGATCCGACTTTGGCGCGAACCTTCGTCGGGCGGATCGTCTTCGCGGCCCTCTGCGACAAGCTGGTCGACATCGATGAGACGCTCAAGATCGCGCCCCAGCTCGCCACCAGCTGGGACTGGGCGCCCGACAACAAGTCGATCGTGTTCAAGCTCCGCCAGGGCGTGACCTTCCAGGACGGCGAGCCGTTCGACGCCGAGGCCGTGAAGTTCAACATCGAGCGCCATAAGACCATGCCGGGCTCCAACCGGCGCGGCGAGCTGGTGCCGGTGACGTCGGTGGACGTCATTGACCCGCACACGGTCCGGCTGAACCTGTCGGGGCCGTTCGCGCCGCTGCTGGCGCTGCTGTCGGACCGCGCCGGGATGATGGTCTCGCCGAAGGCGGCGCGCGAAGCCGGCGAGAAGTTCGGCGCCAAGCCGGTCTGCTCGGGGCCGTTCAAGTTCGTGGAGCGGGTGGCCCAGGACCGGATCGTGTTCGAGCGCTATCCGGGCTACTGGAACAAGGACGCCATCCATTTCGACCGCGTGGTCTATCTGCCGGTCGTGGACAACACGGTGCGCCTGGCCAATCTGCAATCGGGCCAGCTCGACTTTATCGAGCGCGTGGCGCCGTCGGATGCGCCGGCGGTCGCCCGCGATAGCCGCTTCAAGCTGGCGCGGCTGGTCGGGCTCGGCTACCAGGGGATCACGATCAACCTCGCCAAGAGCGATATGGCGCAGAAGAACCCGCTCGGCCGCGACGCACGGGTGCGCGAGGCCTTCGAGCTGTCGCTCGATCGCGACGCGATCGTGCAGGTCGCCATGGAAGGCGAGGCGCTGGCCGGCAATGCGTGGGTCTCGCCCAAGAATCCGTATTATCCGAAGAACACTCCGATCCCTAAGCGCGATGTCGCAAAAGCCAAGGCCCTCCTGAAGGATGCCGGAGTCCCCAACCCGAGCTTCACGCTCATGACGCCGACAACCAACGAAGCGCAGAAGCTCGCCCAGATCATCCAGGCGATGGCCGGCGAGGCCGGGTTCGACATCAAGATCCAGTCGACCGAGTTCTCGACCTCGCTCGACCTCGCCGACAAGGGCCAATTCGAGGCGTATGTGCTGGAATGGAGCGGCCGGTCGGACCCAGACGGCAACGTCTATCCGATGCACTACACGAACGGGGCCATCAACTATTCCGGCTACTCGAAGCCGGAGACCGACGCGGCCCTAGACGACGCCCGACGCTCGCTCGACCCGGCCGAACGCCTGAAGGCGTATGAGCGGCATGCCGCGATCGAGAGTAAAGACCGGCCGATCGTGTACCTCTATCACCGCAACTGGCTGTGGGCCTATACGGGCAAGCTCAGCGGTTTGCGCCCCGTCCCCGACGGCCTGGTGCGGCTGCAGGACCTGAAATTCAACTGACCGGCGGCCGGATATGACGCCGATGCTTGCAAAGGGGCGTGGAGCCGCCCTCGGCGCCGTGCTGGCGTTGGTGCTGGTATTCGGCGCGGCATCGTCGCACGGACAGGTGCTGCGCGTCGGCTTGGCCGAGGATCCCGACATCCTCGATCCGACCCTGGCGCGGACCTTCGTCGGCCGGATCGTGTTCTCCGCACTCTGCGACAAGCTGTTCGACATCGACGAGCAGCTGAAGATCGTGCCGCAGCTCGCCACGGCCTACGAGTGGTCGGGGGACCACAAGTCGCTGCTGATCAAGCTGCGCCGCGGCGTCACGTTCCACGACGGCGAGAAACTCGATGCCCAGGCGGTCAAGTTCAATCTCGACCGCCACTTCACCCTGCCGGGCTCGTCCCGCCGCACCGAGATGGGGCCGATCACGCGCGTCGACGTCGTCGATCCCGACACGGTCCGGATCGAGATGTCGTCGCCGTTCGCACCCTTGTTGGCGACGTTGGCCGACCGCGCCGGCATGATGGTGGCGCCCGAAGCCGCGCGCGCGGCGGGCGCCAATTTCGCCGCCAATCCGATCTGTTCCGGTCCCTTCCGGTTCGTCAGCCGGGTGGCGCAGGACCGGATCGTGCTCGACCGCTATTCCGGCTACTGGAACAAGGACGCGATCCATTTCGACCGCGTCGTCTATGTGCCGATGGTCGATTCGACGGTGCGCCTGGCGAATCTGCAATCCGGCCAGCTCGACTTCATCGAGCGCGCGGCGGCCTCCGACATCCCGGCGGTCGAGAGCGACCGCCGGTTCAAGATCTCGCGGATCGTCGACATCGGCTATTACGGGATCACGATCAACGTCGGCAAGAGCGAGCTTGCGCAAAAGACTCCGCTCGGGCGCGATCCGCGCGTCCGCGAAGCGCTCGACCTGTCGCTCGATCGCGAGGCCCTCGTGCAGGTCGTCATGGAGGGTGAGGCCGAGCCTGGGAACCAATGGGTGGCGCCCGGCAATCCGTACTACGCCAAGAACTTTCCGATTCCCAAGCGCGACGTCGCCCGGGCCAGAGCCCTGCTGCGCCAGGCCGGAACGCCCAATCCCGCGGTCACGCTCCTGACCCCGACGACGTCGGACGCCCAAAAGCTCGGCCAGGTCGTGCAGGCGATGGCCCAGGAGGCGGGCTTCGACATCAAGCTCCAGTCGACGGAATTCACCACCTCGCTCGCGATGGCGGACAAGGGACAGTTCGAGGCGTATGTCGTGGCCTGGAGCGGCCGCGCCGATCCCGACGGCAACATCCAGACCCGGCTCACCTGCAAAGGGCCGACGAACTATTCCGGCTACTGTGACGCGGAGGTCGATACGCTGATCGACGAGGCGCGCACCACGCTCGAGCCCGCCGAGCGCGCCCGTGCCTATGAACAGGTAGCGGCGAAGGTGCTCGCCGATCGGCCGATCATCTACCTCCTTCACCGCAAGTGGCTGTGGGCCTATAGCGCGCGGTTGAGCGGTGTGCGCCTGGTGCCGGACGGCCTCCTCAGGGTCCAAGACCTGAAGTTGAACTGAAAGACACGCCGCATGTTCAACTACCTGTTCCAGCGGCTCGCGACGATCGTGCCGACGCTGTTTTTCGTGTCGATCCTGATCTTCGGGCTGCAGCAGCTGCTGCCCGGCGATCCGGCGGTGGCGCTGTCCGGCGAGGACCGCGATCCGAACGTGATCGCGTACCTGCACCAGAAACTGCACCTCGATGAGCCGCTGCCGGTCCGCTACGGCTACTGGCTGGGTGCGTTGCTGCATGGCGACCTCGGCGAATCCATCCGCATCCAGCGGCCGGTGCTCGATCTGATCCTGGAGAAGCTGCCGGTCACCCTGCAGCTCGCGTCGATGGCGATCGTGATCGCGATCCTGATCGGGGTGTCGGCGGGCGTCATCTCGGCGGTGAAGCGCGACACCGTGTGGGACTACGCGGCCAACGTGTTCGCGCTGTGGGGGCTGTCGACGCCGAATTTCTGGCTCGGCATCATGATGATCCTGTTGTTCGCGGTGACGCTCGGCTGGCTGCCCGCGTCGGGGTACGTGAGCCCGTTCGAGGACCTGAGGGCGAACCTGGCGGCGATGATCATGCCGGCCTTCGTGCTCGGCAATTCCTTCGCCGCCGTGCTGATGCGGCATACGCGCAGCGCCATGCTGCAGACGCTCAATGCCGATTACGTGCGGACCGCCCGCGCCAAGGGCCTCGACGAGCGTGTCGTGGTGCTGCGTCATGCGCTGCGCAACGCGCTGGTTCCGGTGATCACGCTGGGCGCGCTGGGCTTCGGCGAGCTCCTGGGCGGGACCGTCCTGACCGAGACGATCTTCACCGTGCCTGGGTTCGGCAAGCTGATCGTGGACGCCGTGTTCAACCGCGACTACGCCGTGGTGCAGGGAGTCGTGCTGTTCACCGCGACCGCCTATATCACGCTGAACCTGCTCGCCGACCTCGGGTACTTTCTGGTCAACCCACGGATGCGCGGCTGATGAGCGCAACTGCCGACATCGCCGCCCCCGTCCGCGAGCTGACGCCGGCACAGCGTGCCTGGCGCCGGCTGGTCCGCCGCCGGGGCGCCATGGTGGCACTGGCGGTGATCCTGTTCTTCGTGGCACTTGCGGTGCTCGCCCCCTACATCGCCCCGTACGATCCGCTGAAGACGAACTTCCTGGCCGTGCGCAAGCCGCCCGGCGGCGCCTATCTGTTCGGCACGGACGAGATCGGGCGCGACATGCTGTCGCGCGTGATCTGGGGCGCGCGCGCATCGCTGCTGGCGGGCGTGGTGTCGGTGACCATCGCCCTGACCTTGGGCGTGCCGCTCGGCATGCTCGCCGGTTACATGGGCCGCTGGGTCGACGCGCTGATCTCGCGGATGACCGATGCGATGCTGGCCTGCCCGCCGCTGATCCTTGCCATAGCGCTCGCCTACACCCTGGGGCCGAGCCTCACCAGTGCCATGATTGCGATCGGCGTCACCACCACGCCGGTGTTCGCCCGCTTGGCGCGGGCGCAGGTGCTGACGGTCAAGACCGAGGATTATGTCGAGGCGGCGCGGGCAATCGGCAATTCGCATCTCCGGATTGCCGTGCGCCACATCCTGCCAAATATCGTGCCGCCGCTGCTGGTCCAGGTGACGCTCGCCATCGCCGCCGCAATCATTGCCGAGGCCAGCCTGTCGTTTCTCGGCCTTGGCCAGCAGCCGCCCGCACCCAGCTGGGGCAGCATGCTGAACGTCGCCAAGAACTACATCGGCAACGCGCCGTGGATGGCGGTCTGGCCGGGCGTGTCGATCTTCCTGGTCGTGCTGTCGTTCAATCTGCTGGGCGATGGCCTGCGCGACGCGCTCGACCCGAGGCACCGCTGAGCCCATAGCGCGGTCGCCATCGCGAGGAGCTCCAATTTCCTGCAGGGCGCGAAGCCGCCCGCAAACCCAGGGCGACGATGCGAGCCAGTGGCTGGGATTACCGTCGGTGGCGGCCGCCCCCCAAAACCCACGCAATACTGCAATACTTTCGCAAGCCGCTGGAAACGCTCGCGAATAAGCGCAAAAAGAATTGCGGCCCGGTTTTTCGCCAGCGCAATTCTGCAATTCTTTTCGTCCCACGGATGATGCCCAATGTATCACCCTGGAAACCGGGTCAACGCATCAACGGTTCGGGGAATCCTCTGGCCCAGCGCGCAAATTCGTGTGTCGGACCGTTGACGTGACCGTCGACCGTTGATTCAACCGATCCAGTGGCCAAAGCGCCTCAATCCAGGAGCCGCCGGCTTTCCGGCGCGTGCGGATAGCGCTTCTTCTCGATGGCGTAATAGGCGCTGAGCAGCGGCTCGTCGATGCGGAGCCGGCGCCGCACCTCGCCGAGGGTTCGGCCGAGATGAGCGCCGTAGTCGACCTGGTTGAGCGGCGGGCTCTCGCAGAGGAATGCCAGCCGCACGGCGTCGCGGAACACCCGCACGTCCTCGCGGGTGAAGCGGTAGATGCCCGGGTACAGCCGTTCGGCGACCAGGGTGAACAGCCTTTCTTCGGTCGCGCTCAGCCGGTTCGTGCTGCCCATGGTGAAGCCGATGACGAAGGCTTCGTCCTTCGCCAGCAGGCCGCGCCCGAGAACGCAATGAATGTAATCGTGGGTCTTGAGGTCGACCGCGCCGTGGAACAGGTTGTATCTCGGGTTCTCGGCGAGGCGCACCATCAACGGAATGTCGTCGGGGGCGGCACCGACGCACGAAAGCTCCGCCGCGGCCTCACGCAAGGTCATGTCCTTGCGCGACAGCGGCACAGACCAGTCGGCATAGCTCAGCATTGCGAGCATGGAGCCGTTCTCCCGGCCTTTGTTGCTTCTAAGGGTAATATGGGAAGCGTGACGGCCACGGAAAAGGCGCGCCGGCCTTCGCGGCGCGTTACAATTTTTGGCATGGCCACTGCTCACGATCAGATCCGCGCCCGGGCGCTTGAGCTCGGCTTCGATGCCGTGGGGTTCGCCCGCGCCGAGAGCTCGGCGGCGGCGCGCGGCCATCTGGCCGAGTTCGTCGCCCAGGGCTTGCACGGCGACATGGGCTGGATGAAGGAGACGGCCGGGCGGCGCGCCGATCCGAAGACTCTGTGGCCGGAGGCGCGGAGTGCCGTCGTGGTGGCGCTGAATTACGGGCCGGCGGGTGATCCGCTGGCGAGCCTCGGCGAACCCGACCGCGGCACGGTCAGTGTGTACGCCCGCGGCCGCGACTACCACGACGTCATGAAAAAACGCCTGCGCGTGTTGGCGCGCTGGATGCACGAGACCTTCGCCGCCGAGGTGAAGCTGTTCGTCGACACGGCGCCGCTGATGGAAAAACCGCTCGCGGCGGCGACCGAACTCGGCTGGCAGGGCAAGCACACCAATCTCGTCTCGCGCCGCTTCGGATCCTGGCTGTTCCTCGGCGAGGTGCTGACCAGCCTCGACCTGGCGCCCGATCCGGCCGAAGCCGATTACTGCGGCGAATGCCGGCGCTGTCTCGATGTCTGCCCGACGCGGGCGTTCCCGGAGCCCTATCGGCTCGACGCGCGCCGCTGCATCTCGTATCTCACCATCGAGCACAAAGGGCATATCGCGCGCGAGTTCCGGGCCGCGATGGGCAACCGCATCTATGGCTGCGACGACTGCCTGGCCGTCTGCCCGTGGAACAAGTTCGCGACGCCGACGGCGACCGCGGAATTCCGCGGCCGCGATGATCTGGCGGCGCCGCGCCTGGCCGAGCTCGCGGCGCTCGACGACGCGGCGTTCCGCGCCCATTTCTCCGGCTCGCCGATCAAGCGGATCGGCCGCGACCGCTTCGTGCGCAACGTGCTGATTGCGATCGGCAACAGCGGCGAGCCGGCGCTCGCCGCTTCGGCCGCCCGGCTCCTGCGGGATCCCTCACCGCTGGTCCGCGCCATGGCGGTGTGGGCCGTGGCGCGGCTCCTGCGGCCGGAGGAGTTCGCCGCGCTGGCACGTGATGCGCGCCCCGGCGAGCGCGATCCCGACGTGCGAGCCGAATGGAACGCGGACGCCGGTTAGGGCGTGAACTCATAAACCCGCCTTCGACCAGCTTGCCCGAGTCCGCTTTAGAAGCGTAAGCGGCCGTCACTCGCCACTGGCGACACTTCAGGAATCGTGCCAATAACGGACCTGGTAAGTAGTAACTAAAATGGCCGTCAAGGGTGCTCACGAATTCTGTTTCGGCCACTATCGGCCGCGAGAATGGATTTTCCCGCGCGAGCACGCTACGAGAGAAATCTTGCCTCCGGATTGGCGGGACGTAATCCGCGGTAACAATGCATTCTGGAAGGTCGGTCGGCAAGTGACGGTGCCTCGTTCAGCCCGTCTGAAGGCCGGCCTCGAATATGCGCTTCTTCTGACGTGAGCCATCTTTTGCTGCGAAATCGGCTGGCGAGATGCCTTTACGACCAAACCTTTTGCGGTAGGCTCCCGGCGCCAAGCCTACGGCCTTGCGAAATACACGTGCAAATGAGGCCACGTCCTCATAGCCGAGCGAGTGGGCGATCTGCTTCTGCGAAGTGTTCCCGCCCTCCAGGAGCTCGCGCGCTCGCGCAATGCGAACGGCCCGACAATACTCGATCGGGCTCATGCCCGTTGCACTCGCGAACCGCCGCAGCAGCGTGCGCCGTTCCAGTCCCGCGGCCGTCGCCATGGCCGCAAGGGA
>DASWFO010000188.1:0-10511 GCA_036394195.1 Alphaproteobacteria bacterium
TCGCGCCAGCGGAACTCGAAGGCGACGCCGCGGAAGATCAACGCCAGCAGCATCACCAGGACCGGGAAATAAACCGCCGGGATGACGATCGCGAACGCCAGGGGGAAGGCCGCCAGAAGGCCGAGCCCGCCGAACACCAGCCAGGTCTCGTTGCCGTCCCAGATCGGCGCGATCGAGTTCATCATCAAGGTTCGCGCCTCTGCACCGCGCGCCAGCCCGTGGAGGATGCCGACACCCAGGTCGAAGCCGTCGAGCAGCACATAGAAGAACACGGCGAGCCCGAGCAGCACGGTCCAGATCGGCACGAAGTCCAGAACCGCGACGGTCATGACGCGGGCCGCGTGACTGTGACCTGCGCCGGCGCCCGCGGACGACCGCCTTCGACCTCCGCCTCGCCGTTTTCCGCCTCCGCCGCCCCCCGCTTCACCAGGCGCGCCATCAGGAAGATCCCCGTCGGGTAGATGATCAGGTAGACCAGCATGTAGCCGAGCAGCGATAGCAGGACGTCCGCGGTGGTCAGCGACGGCGACACGGAGTCCGCCGTGCGCAGCAGGCCGTACACCGTCCACGGCTGCCGGCCGACCTCGGTCGTGACCCAGCCGGCGATGACGGCCAGGAAGCCGAGCGGTGCGGTCACGATGCACAGGCGGTGGAACCACACCGCGTCGAACAGGCGCCCGCGGAGCCGCAGCCACAGCCCGGCCGCGACCATGGCCAGCATCACCAGGCCGATGCCGACCATGATCCGAAACGCGAAGAATGGGATCGCCACCGGCGGCCGCTGGTCGGGCGGCCAGTCCTTGAGCCCGCGCACCACCCCGTTGGGATCGTGGGTCAGGACCAGGCTGCCGAGCACCGGAACCTCGATGGCGTAGCGGTTGCGCTCGTTCGCCTCGTCGGGGATGGCGAACAAGGCGAGCGGCATCCGCGCCTCGGTCTGCCAATGCGCTTCGATCGCGGCCAGTTTCGCCGGCTGATGGTCGCGCGTGTTCAGCCCATGCTGGTCGCCGAGAAAGATCTGCAGCGGCACCAGAACGGCGAGCAGCCCCAGGGTCATCGACAGCATGATGCGGGCTTCGTCGACCGAGCGGCGGCACCGCAGCAGGTAGGCCGCCACGCCGACCACCACGAAACCGGTCGTGATGTAGAAGCCGGTGACCGTGTGCGTCAGGCGGTAGGGGAACGACGGACTGAAAACGATCTGCAGCCAGTCCCTGGGGAAGAACCGGCCGTCGATCACGTCGTACCCAGCCGGCGTCTGCATCCAGCTGTTCGCCGCCAGGATCCAGAACGCCGACAGCAGCGTGCCGAAGGCCACCATGAACGCCGCGACGAAATGCGCCCAGGGCGGGACGAGCTTGCGTCCGAACAACAGCACGCCGAGAAACGCCGCCTCGAGAAAAAACGCCATCAGCCCTTCGTAGGCGAACAGCGGCGATAGGACGTTCGCCGTGACGTCGGCGTAGCGGCTCCAGTTGGTGCCGAGCTGGAACGGCAGCACGATGCCGGACACCACGCCCATGCCGAACGACACGGCGAAGATCCTGGTCCAGAACGCCGAGATGCGCAGATAGGCGGCGCGCCCCGTCGCCAGATAAAGCCCTTCGAGGACCGCGATATACGCGGCCAGGCCGACGGTGAACGCCGGCAGCAGGATGTGCCAGGCGATCACCCAGGCGAATTGCAGGCGGGACAAAAGCACCGGATCGATGGACATCCGCACCCCCTTATGGCCGGAGCCGCTCGCCAAATCCGGCGGCAAGCGTTACACGATCCCAGCACCCGGGAGAAGAACCTATGACGATCACAATCTATCACAACCCAAAATGCGGCACGTCACGCAAAGTGCTGGCCGCCCTGCGCGAGGCCGGCCGCGAGCCCGTCGTCATCGAATATCTGAAGACGCCGCCGTCGCGCGGCGAGCTCAAGCGGCTGTTCAAGCTGATGGGGCTGCGCCCCGCCGACGGGGTCCGCCGGAAGGAAAAGCCCTTCGCCGACCTGAAGCTTGCGAAGGCGGACGACGACGCCCTGCTCGACGCCATGGCGACACATCCCATCCTGATCGAGCGGCCCATCGTCGTGACAGAAAAAAAGGCGCGGATCTGCCGCCCGCCGGAGACGGTGAAGGAGTTTCTGTAAAGCGGCCCCCTCACCCGGCCGCTTCGCGGCCACCCTCTCCCACGAGGGGAGAGGGTTCCATTGTGCGCGCTCATAGTGAACCTCTCCCCTTGCGGGAGAGGTCGCGAGCGGCAGCGAGCGGGTGAGGGGTTGTCTCTAAGCTGCGTGTCGCAGCCGCAGCCGCAGCGCCTTGAGCCCACGCAGGACCAGATTGTCGCTCCACTCGAGCTGCTGCGGCGCCAGTTCGATCGCGGCAAATCGTTTCACCAGCGCCTGAAATGCGATCTGCGCCTCCAGGCGCGCCAGCGGCGCCCCGATGCAGTAATGCGGCCCAAAGCCGAACGCGACGTGGCGGTTCTCCGTCCGCCCGAGATCCAGCCGATCCGGCTCGGCGAACTGCTCGCCGTCGCGATTGGCGGCGTTGATCATCAGGAACAGGCGGTCGCCGCGCGGGATCCTGCGGCCCGCCAGCTCCACCGCCTCCGCCGCGACGCGGGTCACGCTGGCCGCCGGGCTGTCATAGCGCAGCAGC
The DNA here is from genome assembly GCA_036394195.1 of Alphaproteobacteria bacterium. Taxonomy (GTDB): domain Bacteria; phylum Pseudomonadota; class Alphaproteobacteria; order CACIAM-22H2; family CACIAM-22H2; genus DATJPD01. Next base: position 2,651 of record DASWFO010000188.1, read on the forward strand.
TCCTCGACGGCGGATTCTTCGAGATCGGGCCGCGCCCGAAGCCGCGCCAGCTCGGCCGGATGGCGCAGCAGGGCCAGCATGCCGTTGCCGATCAGGTTCGTCGTCGTCTCGTGTCCGGCGAACAAGATCAGGATCGCCGTCGCCACGAGCTCATCTTCGCTGAGCGCCTGGCCGCCCTCCTCCGCCGCGATCAGGCCGCCGATCACGTCGTCGCGCGCCGGTGCGGTGCGCCGGGCGCGGATGACGGCGCGGAAATAGCCGTCCATCTCGGCGAGACCATACGCCGCGCGGTCGTATTTGTTGGGTGTCGTCTGCGCGCTGCCGACGAAGACCGCGAGGTTGTCCGACCAGATCTTGAACCGGTCGATATCGGTTTCGGGCACGCCGAGCATCCCGGCGATCACCGTCGCCGGCAACGGATACGCGAAATCACCGATGAGGTCGATCTCGTCGCGGCCGGCGAACCGGTCGAGCAGCCCGCCGACGATTGCTTCGATGCGCGAGCGGAGTGTGGCGATCGCGCGCGGCGTGAACGCCTTGTTCATCAGGCCGCGCAGGCGCGTGTGCGCCGGCGGATCGGCGAACACGGCCCAGCGCGTCAGGATCAGCTCGAGCCCGGACAGCGCCACGCGGCGCGCCGGCGGCAGGCTGTCCATGAACGGCGTGATGCGGTCGGCCGACAGGCGCGGATCGACCAGGGCCGCGCGCACGTCGCGATAGCGGGTCAGGACCCAGCCGCGCAGCACCGGGCTCCAATACGCCGGGCTGCGCTCGCGCAAGGTGGCGTAAACCGGATATGGATCCGCCATGATCTCGGGCCGGCGCGGGTCGAAGACGTCCATCAGGCCCGCCCGCGTTCCGATCCGCGAACAACCGCGTCGTCGTCCTCACCCCCACCCCAACCCTCCCCCCTCAAGGGGGAGGGAGTGAAGAGCTCGGCACTGTCGTTCCCTCCCCCCTTGCGGGGGAGGCGCGTCGGGCGCCCGCAAACGCTCCACTGGAGCGTTTGCGGGCCACGCGGGGTGGGGGGTGGGTCGTCCATGTGTTGCTGTTAGCTCAGCGTCTCTTCGCGCCAGAAGCCGAGGGCTTCCTGGGCCGCGCGGTCGGAATAGCTGAACAGCACGCAGTCGCCGCCGGCCTCGAGCCGGTAGCGGCACCATGGCGGCACCACGAACACGTCGTGCGGCGCGAAGGTGAATGTCTCGTCCTCGATGACCACCCTTCCCGTCCCCTCGGCGACATTGAACACGGTGCCGTCGGTGGCGCGATAGGCCTCGCCGGCGAAGCCGCCGGGCAGCCATTGCATGAACACGGCAATGGTCGGGAACGGATGGCGGCCGTCGGCGGGGTTGGCGTAGCGCAGCTTCACACCGTGCACCGGATGCACCGGCCCGCCGCGCGACAGGCGGTACAGCGCGTCCCGCGTGCGCTCGTACGGATAGACCAGCAGCGGCGAGGCCCGCTGGTCCGCAGGGTGGTCCAGCGGCAGGAGCCCGGCGCCGTAGCGCGACGCGGCGTCGCCCTCGGCGCGCCGCAGCGGGTATGTCTCCTCCGGATAGTTCTCGCGGAACGTCGCGCCAAAGAACTGGCCGAACGGGTTGTCCAGGGCATCCAGCCAGATCACCGGCCCGCTGCCGGCATGGCCGTGATCGTGCCAGCTCCAGCCCGGCGTCACCACGAAATCGCCGGGGTGCATCGAGACGCGCTCGCCGTCGACACTGGTGTAGGCGCCCTCGCCCTCGATCACGAAGCGCAGCGCGTTGGTCGTGTGGCGATGCGCCGGCGCCACCTCGCCGGGCAGGATGATCTGCAGGCCGCAATACAGGCTGCTGGTGATATAGCCGCTGCCCGGCAGGCCGGGATTTTCCAGCATCAGCACGCGGCGCTCGGCGTCCTGCGTGGCGATCAGCGCGGCCGCGCGCATGAGCTCGGGGCGGAGATCGGCGTAGCGCCAGAGCGTCGGCGCGGCCGGCGTTCCGGGCTTCATCCCGGTGGTGCGCTCCCACAGCGGCTTGACGTTCAGCCGGGTGATCTCGCGCGAATAGCGGCCGAGGTCGGAATTCGGAAGTGTCGTCGCCATGGCGGGCTACGTTATCACGCTGCCAACGGCCTTGCCCAAGCCGTTGTTTGTCGACACCATCGACGCACCAACGACTTAGGGGGAGGACATGAACGCCACGACCGACGCGGGGGAGCTCACCCCGGGCGCGCTGATCGCCCGCATCGAGCGCCTTCCCCACACGCCATGGCACGTCCGCGCCCGGATGATCGTCGGCACGGCGACGTTCTTCGACGCCTTCGACCTGCAGGTGATCGCCTATGTGCTGCCGGTGCTGGTGGGCCTGTGGAAGCTCAACCCCGAGCAGGTGGGCTGGCTGATCTCGGCCGGCTTCGTCGGCCAGATCATCGGCGCGTTGCTGTTCGGCTGGCTGGCCGAGCGCGCCGGCCGCATGCCGGCGCTGGTGCTCAGCATCGGCGCCTTCGCGGCGATGAGCCTCGTCTGCGCCTTGGCCTGGGATTACCAGTCGCTCCTTGTGTTCCGGCTGCTGCAGGGCATCGGGATCGGCGGCGAGGTGCCGATCGCCGCGACCTACATCAACGAGATGGCGAAGGCAGAAGGCCGCGGCCGTTTCGTGCTGCTCTACGAGCTTGTCTTTTCGGTCGGCCTGGTCGCGGCGGCGCTGATCGCCTACTGGGTCGTCCCGGAGTTCGGCTGGCCGGTGATGTTCGTCATCGGGGCCGTGCCGGCGCTGCTGGCCCTGGTGCTGCGGCGCCTGCTGCCGGAATCCGCGCGCTGGCTGACCACCAAGGGTCGGCTCGCCGAGGCCGACAAGGTCATCCGCCAGATCGAGGCCGATGCGGTGAGCCGCGGCATCGCATTGCCGCCCGCCGCGGCCACACCGGCCGTGAGCGACAAGGTGGCGGCACCGACCCGCTGGAGCGAGCTGTTCCAGGGCATCTATCTGCGCCGCACGCTGGTCGTGTGGGCGCTGTGGTTCTGCGCCTATTTCGTCACCTACGGCGTCACCGCCTGGCTGCCCACTCTCTATCGCACGGTGTTCCATCTCGACGTGCCGACCGCGTTGAAATACGCGCTCATCACCCAGGCGGCGGGGCTGATCGGCTCGACCACCGCGGCCTTGTGCATCGACCGCACCGGCCGGCGCGGCTGGTTCGCGTTGGCCTTCGCCGCCGGCGCGCTGCCGTTTCTGGTCCTCGGCATGGAGGGCGCATCCACCGCCGGCATGGTGCTGCTGTGCGCGACCTTGGCCTATCCGTTCATCGGCTTGAATTCGCTGTCCTGCTATCTCTACACGCCGGAGATCTACCCGACGCGGCTGCGCGCCCTCGGCTGCAGCACGGCCACGGTGTGGCTGCGCTTCGGCTCGGCGATCGCACCCGCGGCGGTCGGCTTCGTGCTCAACCGCTTCGGCATCGGCGCGGTGTTCCTGATGTTCGCCGGGGTGGCGATGGTCGGGGCGCTGGTCGGCGGCCTGCTCCTTACCGAGACGCGCGGCCGCGTGCTGGAGGAAGTATCGCCGTGACATTGGTTCGATTGTCGGCGCTGGCCCTGGGACTGGCTCTTGGCGCTGCGGCGGCCCAAGCGCAGCCTGCGACCTGGCCGACCCGCCCGGTGAAGCTGGTCAATCCGTTTCCGGCCGGCGGGCCAGTGGACATCGTGGCGCGCGTGGTCGCACAGTCGCTGAGCGAGCGCGTGGGCCAGCAGGTGATCGTCGATAACCGCGCCGGCGCCGCCGGCGCCATCGGCAGCGAGGTCGTGGCCCATTCACCGCCCGACGGCTACACCATCCTGATGGGCAGCAGCGCCACGCATGGGATCAATGTCAGCCTGTACCCATCCCTGCCCTACGATCCGCTGAAGGACTTCGTGGCGGTTTCGCTGGTCGCCCGCATCGTCCACGTGCTGGTGGTCAACCCGGCGGTGCCGGTGACCTCGGTGCGCGAGCTGATCGAGTATGCGCGGGCGAAACCGGGCGAGATCTACTTTGGCTCGCCCGGCAGCGGCACCAACATGCATCTCGTGTGCGAGATGCTGAAGGCCCGCTTCGGCCTCGACATCGTGCACGTGCCCTATCGCGGCGGCCCGCCGGCGATGCAGGACCTGCTGAGCAACCGCATCCAGCTGATGTGCGATTTCATCCCGCAGTCGCTGCAGCACATCCGCGCCGGCGGCTTGCGGCCGCTGGCGGTGACCGGCCCCGAGCGTTCGGCGCAGCTGCCCGACGTGCCAACGATGGCCGAGGCCGGCGTGCCGGACTTCGTCACCACCGCGTGGCTCGGCCTCTTCGCGCCGGCCGGAACGCCAGCCGCGATCGTCGACCGGCTCTATCGCACCATCGCCGCGATCGGCCAGGACCCGGAGTACCGGCGCCGCATCGTCGACGCCGGGGCCGAGCCCGTCACCATGCCGCCGAAAGAGTTCGCGGCTTTTGACGCCACCGAGATCGAGCGCTGGCGCGAGGTGGTCAAGATCTCCGGGGCCAAGGTCGACTAGGGCGCGCGATCCGCTTACTTGCGATCGACAGCCGGCCGCTCCATCGGAGTCGGTGTCCGGTATCCATCGCCCGGGGTGCCCGGATCCTGCACATCCGCAGACAACGGCTTGACGTCGGCCGGTGTGGCGGCCGGAGCCCGGTAACCGCTGCCCGGCTTCGACAAATCCACCGGATCCGCGCTCAACGACGGCGCGCCTGTGCGTGGCGTCTGTGGAACCTGATAGCCGCTCCCCGGCACCGCCGGATCGATCACTGCGGACTGGGCTGCGGCCACGCCCGGGGCGGACGTCAATACGACCGCGGCGATCTTAAGCGAGGTCTTGATCACGATAAGTCCTCCTCCAGCGTTGGACCCGTAAAGTCACGGCCGGAGTGTGATGCAGACGCCCGCGGCGCTCTTGTTGAAAGCCCACGGGTTTTGTCGATTTCCGCTTAAATATCGCGAGCCGGTTTCGGCAAAGGGAACCATGCCGCGGCGGCGGCCCCGCAGGCGTCGCCTCGGCCCAGGACGTGACGTCGATATCTACTTCGCGGCGGCCGGGAACGCCGGCAGTTTGGCGACGTCGCGGGCGTCGTGCTGGATCACCACGGTCGCCTTGAGATTCGCGGCGATCGTCTTGATGCGCTCGAGCGACGCCACCGTCTGGGCGCGATCGGTGTTGAACGTGGGCACGCCGTTGCTGTCGTAGTTCTCATGGAAATGCGCGGCATCGCCGGTGAGGATCACGGCACCGGTCTGCGGCAGCTTGACCAGCAGGCTGTGATGGCCCGGCGTATGTCCCGGCGTGCTCAACATCATGACCGTGCCGTCGCCGAACACGTCTTTGTCGCCCGGCTGCGGCTCCACCTTGCCGCCGCCGCTGATCCAGCTCGCGAACGGCGGGGCGTTCACGCCCGCCGCCGGCTTGGGGCTGCTCAGCGCGTCCCAATCGCCCTTGCCGATCAGGAGGGTCGCCTGCGGGAACGAGGCGACTTGGCCGGTGTGGTCGGCATGATAGTGGCTGATGCCGACAAACTTGATCTGCTCGGGCTTTACCTTCAATTGGGCGAGCTGATCCACCACGCTCGTCTTCGCCGCCGTCGGCGTGTCCATGGCAAACCCGGTGTCCCAGAGCAGGTAGTCGTCGCCGTGCTTGACGACGTAGCAGCTGAACACGAAGGGCAGCTTCAGCCCGGGGAAGGCGTAGGTATCGGAGAAGCGCTCGTTCATGTCCGCCGGCGCACGATCCGCCCCGCAAGCGAGGCGCGTGAGGGTCACTTCGGGTGCGCCTTGCGCCGACACGGGCAGGCTGACGAGCGCGTTCGCGCACGCGCCAAGGGCCAATAAGGTCAGAGCTCGTTGCATGGTCTCCCCCTGTTTCAGACGGTAACGTCGTTCGTTGGGGCAGATGTTGCGCGCCCGGACGCGCCCGGTCAATTCACCGGACCGTTATCCGGTGCGTCGCTTGAACGCCGAGGCCGCATCGCCCGCGTCCCCCGGCGTGGGGACCGGCCCGGCGTCGACGCCCAGCACCTTGTCCGCGATCAGCTCCTGGATGAGCTCGGGCGCCAGGCCGAGCTCGGCCGCGATCGCGGCGCTGTGCTCGCCCGCGCGCGGCACGTCGAGACGGCGGCCGAGGCGCTGGCCGCTCATCTCCAGCGGCAGCGCCGGTATCGGCATGGTCCGCCCGTCGGGCAGGGTCACCTCGACCATGGCTCCGGGCTCGGCGAGGTGCGGATCGTCGAACAGATCCTCCGGCTTCGTCACCGGCGCGAACGGCAGGCGCACCCGCTCGCAGATCGCCACGATGTCCTGCCGCGAGTACTGCTTGAACAGCGTGCGCAGCTCCGGGATGACGCGCTCGCGCGCCGCGACCCGTTGCGGATTGGTGGCGAGGTCGAGATCGGCGAGCAGGTCCGGCCGCTTGAACGCCTCGCAGAAGGCGCGCCACTGCGTGTCGGTGACCACGCCGATGAAGATCGGATCTCCGTCGGCGGTCTCGAACACGTCGTAGACCGCCCATGCCGAGAGGCGCGCCGGCATCGGCGCCGCCGGCTTGCCGGTGACCGCGTATTGCGCCATGTGCTGGGCGACCAGGAACACGTTGTTCTCGAACAGGGCGCTGCGCACGAGCTGGCCGTCGCCCGTACGCTTGCGTTCGTGCAGAGCGGCGAGAATGCCGATCACGGCGAACATGCCGCCCATGATGTCATTGACCGAGGCGCCGGCGCGCAGCGGCCGCCCCGGCGGGCCGGTCATATAGGCGAGGCCGCCCATCATCTGCACGACCTCGTCGAGTGCGGCGCGGTTCTCGTACGGCCCGGCGAGAAAGCCCTTGAGCGAACAGTAAATGAGTCCGGGATTACCGGCCTGGAGCGCGTCGTAGCCCAGCCCCATCGCGTCGAGCGCGCCGGGCCGGAAGTTCTCGATCACCACGTCGGCCTTGGCGATCAGCCGCTGCACCAGGGCCAGGGCTTTCGGCGATTTGAGATCGAGGGCAAGGCTGCGCTTGTTGCGGTTGTAGGCCGGGAAGAAGCCGGCGCCGGACCCCGGCAGCCGCCGGGTGTTGTCCCCCATGGTCTCGGATGAGGGCCCAACCGGCTCGATCTTGATCACGTCGGCGCCGAGATCGGCCAGCACCAGGCCGCAGCTCGGCCCCATCACCATGTGCGAGAACTCGACGACCCGGATGTCCTGCAGCGGCAGCGGCCGGCTCACGCCACTCTCCGCGACGCCGGCACGAAGCCCTTGGGCAGGCCGGCCTCCGCGACGTGGCCGTACAGCGCCTCGCCGGGCAGCCCATCCGTGATGAAGCGCCGCGCCGCGATCAGCGCCTCGAGATCGATGCCGGTCGACAGCCCCATGGATTCCAGCAGGAATACCAGGTCTTCGGTGACGATGTTGCCGGTGGCGCCCGGCGCATAGGGACAGCCGCCGAGCCCGGCCTGCGAGCTGTCGAATGTCCGCACACCGGCATCGAGGGCGGCGACGACGTTGGCGAGGCCCTGGCCGCGCGTGTTGTGGAGATGCGCCCCGCCGGCCTTGTCGCCGAGCTCCCGCTTCAGGCGGGTGAACACGCGCTTCACCTGTGCCGGGTTTCCCATCCCCGTCGTGTCGGCGAGGTTCACCGTGTCGGCGCCCGCCTCGGCGAGCTGGACCGACATGCGGATCACGATGTCTTCGGAGACCGGGCCTTCCATGGTGCAGCCGAACGCGGTCGACACGCCGGCCTCGACCGCCGGGCGGCGACCGGCGGGAAGAGCGTCCCGCGCGCGGCAGACCTGGGCCACCTGCTCGATGGCCTGCTCGGGAGTCATGTTGATGTTCGCCTTGCTGTGCAGCCGCGACGCCGAGATCGGCATCG
>DASWFO010000189.1:0-52373 GCA_036394195.1 Alphaproteobacteria bacterium
CAGCCGCGACTTGCTCCGGCCCAGGGCCAGCGCCGTAATGCGGTCGATCTGCGCTTTCGACGGCGACCATCGCGCCCACCGCGCCGACGTCTTGCCGCGCGCGGTCGCCAGCGATGCCTTGAGGTCGTCCAGCAGCCGCGACCTGACCGTGCCATGCTCGTCGAGCGACACGGTGGCGGATTCGATGTTGCGGAGTTTCTTCGGCACGCGATTTTCGATCTCGACCGTCACATCGACGATATGAAGCTCGCGCCCGGCGTATTGGGGCAGACGCATCTCGCCGCGACGAAGCCGCTCGTTGACGGTCTGGGTCAGCGGCCGCACTTCGTCGTCGTTCACCAGGAAATGGCGAGTGCTCAGCGTCATGGCGAGGGACGGAAGCTTATCACGTCGCCGCCGCACCATTCGGTCCGGCGATCCCCGCTGCAACGCGGCCGGAATCGGGCGCCGGCTCAATCCGACCTGATCAAAGCCGTGGGCACGCCCGACTTGCGCGAGGCCCTCGTGGCGCACGGCATCGAGCCGATCGCCAGCACCCCGGTGGACCTGCCGCAGCACATCCGCAACGGTGTGGAGAATTGGCGGCGGATCGTCAGCGCGGCGGGAATCAGAGAGGACGAGACGGCATTGGAAAAGGTCGCACAGCGCGGCGCGGGCGCCGACAGCACGACCTTTCCGTTGTTGCGTCTCTGGCAGGGCCGCGGGGCGGAACCGCCCGCTTGGATCAGACCGACTCTTTGAGTTCCTTGGACGGCCGGAAGCGAACTTTCTTGCTGGCCTTGATCTTGATCGGCTCGCCCGTCGCCGGATTGCGGCCCATGCGCGCGGCCCGCTTGGCGATGACGAAAATCCCTAAACCCGGGATGCGGATCTTTTCACCCTTCTTGAGGTTCTTGGTCAGCGCGTCGACAAAGCCCTCGAGGAGCTCCTGCACCTGCTTCTTCGGCAGCTCCTTATCTTCCGCGAGACCCGCGGTGATGTGCTTCAGCGTGACGACGGGCATATTTCTTATCCTCCTGAATGGTTCAATTCGGTCCGTCAACCCAGCGCGTGCCGGCGGTCCGACGCTACTTCCTCGCCTGCGGCGCGGCGCTAGTCAAGCGTAACAATGACGCTACGGCTTGCCACCAGCCGGCCAGTTAGTCAACCGCGGTACGGCATAGGGCGTGACCGGCCTTGCGTTCGCCGCCCCGCCTCAATCGACCCGGACCCCGGCGACCTTGACGACCTTGGCCCATTTCTCGATGTCCTGGCGGATGAAGTCCTTGAACGCGCGCAGCCCCAGTCCGATCTCGTCCATGCCCTGGCGCGCGAACTGCTCCTTGATCTCCGGGGTCGCGAGTACCGCTCCGACCGCCTTGGCGAGGCGCTCGACGATCTCGGGTGGGGTGCCGGACGGCGCCAGCAGGCCGACCCAGATAGAGGTGTCGAACCCGGGGAGACCAGATTCGGCGATCGTCGGCAGGTCGGGCGCCACCACGGTGCGCTGCGGCCCCGTCGAGGCGAGGACGCGCACGGTACCGGCCTGGCGATGCGACCAGACCGCCGAGGCCGGCGTGAAGGTCACCATCACGCGGCCGGCCAGCAAGTCGTTCATCACCTCCGGGCTGCCCTTGTACGGAACATGGGCGAGCTTGACGCCGGCCATGAGGTTGAACAGCTCGCCCGACAGATGCGCCGCTGTGCCGTTGCCCGAGGATGCATAGAATATCTCGCCGGGCTTCGCCTTCGCCAGCGTGATCAGGTCCTGAACGCTGTTCACCGGCAGCGCCGGATTGACCGCGAGCACGTTCGGCACGCTGCCGATCAGCATGACCGGCACCAGATCGGCGGCGAAATCGAATGACAGGTTCCGATAGACGGTGGCGTTGATGGTGTTGGCGATCGTCGCCATCATCAGCGTGTAGCCGTCCTTCGGCGCGCGCACGACCAGCTCGGCGGCGATATTGCCGGCGGCACCCGGCCGGTCGTCCACGATCCACTGCCAGCCGAAATCCTGGCCGATTTTTTGGCCGACCTGGCGGGCCACGACGTCGGCGACACTGCCGGCGGGGAACCCGACAATCACTTTGATCGGCTTCGCCGGATAATCCGTCTCGGCCAGCACCGCCGGCGCTCCAACCATCGCGAGCGCGAATAAGATCAGCGCCGCCCTGCCGGCGCGGCGGACCGTGTGAGTCATCGTTCCTCCCTCGGCGGCCGGCAGCGGTTCAATCCAGCTTGGCGCCGGACGCCACCACGACCTTAGCCCACTTCTCGGTGTCGCGGTGGATCAACGCCGCGAATGCCTGCGGATCCCGGAACGCCGGGGTCATGCCTTGCGCAGCCAGCTGCGCGCCCATGTCGGGGGACGCGAGGGCCTGATCGATCGCGGCCGCCAGCCGTTCGACGACGTCGCGCGGCGTCGAGGCCGGCGCCAGCACGCCGAACCACAGGGAGGTCTCGTAGCCCGGCAACCCGGATTCGGCCACGGTCGGCAACTCGGGCATCGCGGCGGCCCGGTCGCTGCCGGTGGTGGCAAGTGCCCGCAGCTTTCCCGAGGCGATGTGCGGGAGAACGGTGGACACCGGAGAGAACGTCACCGTGACGCGGCCCGCCAGGAGGTCGGTGACCGCGTCCGAACTTCCCTTGTAGGGAACATGGGCGAGCTTGACGCCGGCCATCAGGTTGAACAGCTCGCCCGAGAGATGCGGCGACGTGCCGTTGCCGCTGGACGCGTAGAAGATTTCGCCCGGCCGCGGCTTCGCATAGGCGATGAGCTCCTGCACCGTGTGCACGGGCAGCGACGGATGCACGACCAGGATGTTCGGCGCCGTCGTGACGAGTGCCACCGGCGCCAGGTCGTTCTCGAAGCTGTAGCTGAGATCCTTCAGCATCGTCGCGTTGATGGTGTTCGCGACCGAGCCGAGAAGCAGCGTGTAGCCGTCCTTCGGCGCCCGCACGACCATCTCGGCGGCGATCGTGCTCGACGCACCCGGCCGGTTCTCGACGACGAACTGCTGGCCGAATGTCTGGCTCAATTTCTGGCTGACCAGACGGCCGGTCACGTCGGCCGCGGTCCCTGGCGGGAAACCGATCAGCACCCTGACCGGCCGGGTTGGATAACTGGTTTGCGCTGCCGCACCCGCGGCGACCATGGTAAACGCAACGACCAGCAGGCCGCGCCGAACGCCGCGCATACGTTTTCTCCCTGTAACCGTGCTTTGTTGCCCGAGCTGTAGCATATGCCGCGAAGTTTTCTCAAATCATTCAGTTCTTTGTCGGTGCGATGTAACAGAGCGGTCACACGCGTTCGCTAGCCTGATCCACTCCTACACGGCCACTAACCTCACGATCAGCCATGCCCAACGCGGACAATGTCGACGCGCAGAACAGCGCGCTGCCGAGCACATGGACGACGCGGATCGTCAAGCTCGATCATGCGTTCCAGCCCATCGTCAACGTGCACACGGGGCTCTGCTACGGCTACGAAGCGCTGCTGCGGAACACGCAAGCCGCCGGATTTGACTCCATCCAAGCCGTGTTCGACACGGCCTATGCCGATGGCGTCCTGCCACTGGTCGAGACGGCCTTATGGGGGCGGGCGATCGAGAAATTCGTCACGCTCGCGCACCACCGCAACATCAAGCTGTTCTGCAATGCCGATAACCGCGGCGCCTTGGTCGACCCGAACCACCGGGCCAGCGCCATGCAGGCGCTGGCGAAATTCGGACTGTCCGCCGCATCGCTGTGTCTGGAAATCTCCGAGCGGCACAGCCTCAACGGCCAAGCCTGGATTGGGGACATTCCGGGCGAGCTCGGCCGCGACGGCTTCCGCCTCGCCATCGACGATTTCGGCCGCGGCTTCTCGGGCCTCGAGCTCCTCTACAGCTGTCCCTCCGACTTCGTGAAGATCGACCGCTTCTTCATCGCCGGGATCGAGCGCGACCGGCAAAAGCGGGTCCTGGCGGAGACCATGGTCAAGCTCGCCCACCTGCTCGGCCGCTTCGTGGTCGCCGAGGGTGTGGAGACCGAGGCCGAGTTCGCGGTCTGCCGCGAGCTCGGGTGCGACCTTCTCCAGGGCTATCTGATCCAGCGGCCGACGGTCGAGACCGCCGAGCTGCTCGACCGCTACGCCATCGTCGAGAACCTGGTCGGGCGCGACCGCCGCACCCGCGAAGCCGCACCCGACCAGATCGCCGCCCATCTGATCGTGGCACCCACCATCTCCGCCAGCGCCTCGCTGTCGGAGGCGCTGGCGATCCTGGGGCGCAACCCGAGCCGGACCTTCATCATCGTCCTCGATTCCGATCAGCGGCCGGTGGGCCTCATTCGCGAGCAGGACGTGAAAGGCTATCTCTACAATCCCTACGGGCGCGATCTTTTGTCCAACGCATCGTACCGGAAATCGGTGATGACGGTGCTGTCGCGCTGCCCCGTGGTCGACATCCACTCGCCGATCGAGCGGCTGGTGGAGAGCTACGTCCAGGACCAGGGCGACGAGGGCGTGATCGTGCTGCGCGACATGAAATACGCCGGGTTCCTCGACAGCCGCACGCTGCTGAACATCATCTCGGAACGCAATCTCTCGGCGGCGCGCGATCAAAATCCGCTGACCCGGCTCCCCGGCAACCGCCGCATCTACGAGTTTGTGAGCCGGGCGCTGGGCGAGGTGGACACCCCCTACGCCCTCGCCTATTTCGATTTCGACAATTTCAAGCCGTTCAACGACAAGTTCGGCTTCCGCCAGGGCGACCGCGCGCTGATCCTGTTCTCGGAAATGCTCGGCAAGCAGCTGATCGGCGATCAGCGCTTCGTCGGCCATATCGGCGGCGACGATTTCTTTGCCGGCGCGCGCGACATGCCGTTCGAGCAGTTCCGGCTTCAACTGCGCATGGTGGCCGACAAGTTCCGCGCCGATATCGAGAGCTTTTACGATCCGGAGTCCCGCGCGGCCGGCGGGCTGGTCGCCACCGACCGCGACGGCGGCACGCGCACGTTCCCTCTGATGCGGGTCAGCGTGATCGCATTCGAGCTGCAGCCCGGCCGCTCGCCCATGTCGCTGGACGACATCAGCGCCATGATCGCCGACGCCAAGCAGACGGCGAAGCGGTCCGCCAGCGGCCTGCATCTGATCCGGGTGACCGGCGAGGGAACGGTCCGCCTGCCCTCCGGCTCCGCCGCCGCCTGACCGCCGCCCTTTAAACCTGCTCCGGCGGCAGCGTGTGAAGTGCGCCGAACAGCATGTCGATGATCGTTCCGTCGTTCGACAGGGGTGCCACGACCCGCTCGTAATGATAGAACTCGCGGCTCACCCACGGTGCCGTGTAGATATCCCGCCGCGGCCCGCGGGTGGCCACGACCGACGCATACATGTCGAAGACCCGCTGCCAGTGCGGCCCATAGTCCCGCTCGTCGACGGCCCGGCCGGTATATTCCCGCTCCGCCCAGTCGGTGATCCGGCTTCCCACCAGCCGGTACCGGAAGACCAGCGGCGCGTGGGTGACATCGACCAGAAACACGTAGGGCAGCATCCCCCGCATCTCGGCCGGCTTCACATCGGCACGACGGGGCAGCCGGTCGCCGCTGCACTTGCCGAGCCAGTATTCGTAGGCCTGTCGGACAACGGCGCTCTTGAACAACTCAGGATCGATCATCTTCACTGCCAGATTAAGGCGTTCAGCGCGCTGTCCAGCACACGACGGCGGCGCCCCGATATACCGCGGACCGGGGTTATCCGGGCGCGACGGGCGCCGCGCAAGTGGGCAAAAGTATGTAGCGCTATGTCGAGCGTATGCCGGCGGCCGACTCAACGCGTCTGGTTGAAGTCGGTCTCATCGACCGGCGGGGTCGCCGCACCGGCCGCGCCCGGTGACGCCGCCGCCGCCGTCGCCGCCCGTTTGGCCGCTTCCTCGGCTTGCTCCGCCGCGGCCTCCGCCGCCTCGCGCTTGGCGCGCTCCTTCTCGATGCGCTTGGCGATCCAGATCGTGCTTTCGTAGAGCACGTACATCGGGATCGCCAGGCTAAGCTGGCTGAACACGTCCGGCGGCGTGACCACGCCGGCAAACGCGACGATCCCGACAATGGCGTATCGCCGCTTCGCCGACAGGGTTTCCGCCGACAAGATGCCGACCTTCACCAGGAGCGTCAGAAGCACCGGCAGCTGGAAGCTGATGCCGAAGGCCAGCACGAGAGTCATGACGAGCGACAGATATTCGCTCATCTTCGCCTCGAGCTGGATCGGCAGCACGCCCTCGCCCGCCGGCACCTCGAAGCTGGCGAAGAACTTCAGGGCCATTGGCAAGATGAGGTAGTAGAGCAGCGACGAGCCGAGCAGGAACATCACCGGCGTCGCGATCAGGAACGGCAGGAACGCCGAGCGCTCGTGCTTGTACAAGCCGGGGGCGACGAACAGCCAGATCTGGCTCGCGATCACCGGAAAGGAGACGAAGGCGGCGGTGAAAAACGCCACCTTCATGTAGGTGAAAAACGCCTCGGTCGGCGCGGTGAAGATCAGGCGATGGGCGTCGGGCTTGGTCTCGTAGACCTTATGCAGCGGCTCGACCAGGAAATTGAAGATCGGCTGCGAAACATAGTATGCGGCGGCGAAGCAGATGAGGAAGGCGGCGATCGAGTAAATGAGGCGCTGGCGCAGCTCGATGAGATGCGCCATCAGCGGCATCTTGTTGTCTTCCACCGGATCGACGGTGTCGGGCGCGCTCACAGGTTTGTTTCCGGCACGGACGTTCAGGTCGGCTTATGCGGCGCGTCAGGCGACGGCGAAGCCTCCGCCGGCCTGACATCCGCCGCAACCGGCGGCGCCGGCGGCACGGGCCCCGACAACGGTTCGGAGGGGGGCGGTTCGGAGGGGGGCGGTCCGGACGGGGCCGCGTCGGCGGACGACGGCGCCGGCGGCGCGGACGGCTCCGTGAACGTGGGCGCGTTCAGCGCCTTGTTGATGTCGCCTTCGGGATCGATCGTCCGTTCGATGTGCTGCTGCAGGCCGCCGCCGCTGATCTTGTCGACCTCGGTCTTGATCTTCTCGAGCTCGCTCTCGCGGATCATGTCGTCGACGCTGGTCTGGAACTCGCGCGCCATCGCCCGCGCCTTCGCCGCCCATTGGCCAGCCGCCCGCAGCGCGCCCGGAAGCTCCTTCGGGCCGATAAAAATGATCGCCGCCGTGCCGATGACGAGGATCTCGCTCCAGCTCAAATCGAACATTGCAACCGCAGTCCTGAGACGGGCACCCGCCCGCGATCCAGCCTTAGACTTTCGCCGTGTCTTTCTTGATCTCCGGCGGCGGCACCTGGGCTGCGGCCGGCGACGCGTCGCTGGGCTTCGGCGTCTCGTCAGACGTCGCTTCCTTCATCCCTTCTTTAAAGGCCTTGATGCCCTTGGCCATGTCGCCCATCAGCTTTGGAACCTTACCGGCGCCGAACAGGAGCAGCACGATCACCAGCAGGATCAGCCAGTGCCATATGCTCATCGAACCCATATCTCGCTCCTCTTCAATCTACCCGTCTGGTTTGACCCGCTCCCCCGACCGGACGGGCAGCCTCGGCCGGAGTGTGGCAAATTCGCTCCGTTGCCGCAACGATTTGCGTCAAACTCCTTATGTAAGGTCTAACACCTGGAAACCACAAGCCGGCGCGGTATTTGTCACGGCCGCTGCAGCGGTCGAGCGGCGGCGGTAACCGCCCGGACTACTTCACCATCTTGTCGAGAAGCGCCAGGAGCGTATGCGCCGGCATGTAGTTGATGCGCTCGATCACGATGCCGTTCGCATCGATGACCCAGTTGGACGGCAGGCGCTTCACCGCGACCGGTTCGGGCGTAGTGAAGGCTTCGATCCCGGACCGGTCGGCGCCGGGCTTCGGCGGCACGCGATCCGAGCCCGACATGCCGTAGTTCACGGTGAGGATGACGATGCGGTCGCCATAGCGGGCCTTGGCGACGCGGAACGCCTTGAGCTCGTCGAGGCTCCAGACATCCCAGGACTGAAAGAACGAGACCAGCACGGTCTTGCCGCGGAAGTCCGCCGGCCTGACCCGTTTTCCGCCGATCGTCACCAGCTGGAGGTCGGGGAACGGCCGGCCGACCTCGATGACGGCCCCGCCCACTTTGCCGGCCGCGGCCGCGGAGGCCGGATGAAAGACGATGGGATCGGCCGCCGCCTTGGCGCCGGGAGCCGCGGCGACGCTGAAGGTTCCGGACAGCTCGTCCGGCTTGGTTCGACGCAGATCGCCCGCGGTGGCACCGGTTTGCCAGCGAAGGCGCGCCTGGCCGGGATCGCCGTCGACGGTGGCGACGAGCTGCCGGATCGAGCTCGGGTCTTCGACGATGCCGAACTGTCCGATGGCGATGACGACACCGTCTTCGTTGCCAACGACCCGCTTGATGTCGAAGATCCGGGTCTGCTGGTTGCGCGTGGCGCTCCACACGCCATTCAGCGCCTCAAACTCCGCGCGCTCGGTCAGCCGCCTGTAGGCGATCTTGCGCTCCGGCGGGCGTCCCATTTGATAGGTGCCTTGCGCCGCGCTCGTTCCGTCAAAGCGGACCCGCAGCGACGCCCCGGTCCGCGCTGTAAACGCCAGGCTGACCGAATCATTTTCCAGCGTGACGCGCGCCGGTGCCGGGCTGACCGGTCCGTCCGCCCAGCCGAACAGCACCGTCGCCGTGAAACCGCCGGCGGCGGGCTCGACGGCCAGGATCTCCAGGTAACGATCCGGACGGTCGAGCCCCTCGACTTGTCCGTACCAAGCGCCCTCGACAATCGCGCCGACTTTTTCCGCATCGCTCTGCGCCGCCGCCGGCCCCTGGGCGGCCAGCAGCATGGCAATCACACATCCGACAAGTCCGGCAAGACACCGCTTCATTCATTTCCCCCGTCATGCGACCTCTGGTTGCGAGCCGCTGTTGAAGCGGCATCTTAAATTGAGACTTGCACCGGCGCAAAGCCGGACCATGTCAATCGTTGGGACCCGATCGCTAGCCACCGGAGCGCCGTCGAGCCCACGACCATGATCGCCCGTCTTGCCGCCTGCTTGGTCCTTGCCCTCGTCGCGACGGCGTCCGCCGCGCACGCGGCCGAGATTACCGGGCCGGCGCACGTGATCGACGCCAGTTCGATCGACATCGGGGGCCGGCCGATCCGGCTTTACGGCATCGCCGCACCGGCCGAAAGCCAGATCTGCGAGCGCAATGGCGCCGCCTGGCGCTGCGGCCAGGATGCGAGCTGGGCGCTGGCCGAGCGCCTCGAGCGACACTGGGTGCTGTGCGACACAATGGACGACGCGGCCCCGGAGGCGTCGACCGCCATCTGCTATCTCGGCGGCCGGCAAGGCCTCGACGTCGCGGCGTGGCTGGTCGACCAGGGCTGGGCGCTCGCCGATCCCGCGGCCAGCGACTATGCGGCGCAGGAGCAGGCGGCGCAGAAGACCGGGCGCGGGCTATGGGCGGGCAAATTCGAGCTGCCCCAGCTGTCCCAGCAGCCGTAATTTGCGCCGCGGTAGCGGCTTACGGTAGGATCAAAGAAAAAACACCAGCCGTCCGTCGCAGTTGCCAGGGTCAGGACATCCAGGGGGGACCACATCATGTCCGAACTTGCCATGACACGCGCGCTCTCGTTCCGGCATTCCATCGCCAGCCTGTTCATCGCCGGCTTCATCGCCACCATCGTCTTCCATCAGGCGGTGTTCAGCGTCTGGTACCTGATGGGGACCGTGCCGAACCCGCCGTTCAACTTCGCCCGGACGGCGCCATTCGGCGTCCCGGCCATCTGGTCGCTCGCCTTCTTCGGCGGCCTGTGGGGCATCGCCTATGGCTGGGTTGAAAACAAATTCCCCGACGGCGCCATGTACTGGATCGCCGCCCTGATCTTCGGCGCGCTCGGCCCGACCCTGGTCGGCCGCCTGATCGTCGCCCCGCTCAAGGGCCAGCCGATCGTCCTCGATTTCTCGCTGTGGCGCGGCTTCCTGATCAACGGCGTGTGGGGACTGGGCACCGCCGCCCTGCTGCGCTGGCGGCCCTGACCAGCCAGAGCGCCCCGCTCCCCTAAGAGCCACACCCGCCGAAGGATGACGAGCGGATGGTGGACGGCATCACACCTGCATCTGCAGTACCCGCGGAGCAGAATAGGGCTGCAGCCGAAATCGTTGGACTTGCCGGCACCTTGTTCCAAAATCTCGGCGCGATCGAATTGCTCGTCGCCGCCTGGCTTCTGGCGACGGAGGTCAGTCGGGCTGCTGCACAGGAATTCCTGGGCCGCACACATCCGTTGGCGGCTCGCGTCGATCGCCTCGTGAAGCTCCTCAAGGCCGACAACGAGACCCGGAATTCCGATGCAATCGCGGCGCTTCGCAAAATCCCGCGGCTGCTCAGGATGCGTAACGCAATCGCGCACGGCGCTATGTCGATGGATGACGGTGGAAGCTGGGCCGTAACAACGTGGACGGAAACGATACCGGTGTCTGTCGCCATTCTCGCGGAAGAACGAAAGAGTGCGCACACGGTCATGGTGCAGCTTTATGAGGGTTATGTGGTTCGCACCGGATCACCGCCGAATCTCACAGCCGTTGCCAAATCGGCGCCGCCACCCACGGACTAGCAGCCACACCAACCCTAAACACTCGCGGGAGCCCAGTCTTCGTCTTCGCGCCTGTCGGCGGCGACACAGCGCAGCGCGGGGTCCATCGTGCCGGTGGATAGATGGACCCCGGGTCGCGCGGCTGTTCGCCGCTCGCCCGGGGTGACGATAAGGATGTTATCGCGGGCAGTTCACTCCGCCGCGAGCGAGACGACGGCGTCTTCGTACTTGCCCGCACCCATGGCACCATCGGGGAAGATCCCGCGCTCGCGGATCCAGCGGAACGATTCTTCGAACACCTCTTTCGTATAGGGCTCGAAGACGATCCGCTCGCCGGGGCCCCAGCGCCGCGTATCCATCTGGTCGTGGAAGCGCACCGGGAACTCCTTCTTGTAGTAATGCGTGAAGAGCTCCGGCCTAAGGTCGATGTCGCGCTGCGCGCGGCGGAGTGCCCGGAAATATTTGCGCACGTCCTCCGGATCGGGATCGCCGCTGATGCTCGACGCCATCATGAAGGTGGTGTCGATGACCTTGCGGAAGCCGAGCTGCTCCAGGAAATAATACGGCCCGCTGAACACCGCGACCGCCTGCGCCTTGCCGTCGATCAGGTCGGCCATGCGGCTGAACAGCAGCCCATTGGCGAACACCAGGTTGATGTCCTTGAGCGGCATATACTGCTCGAGCGCCTGGATCGACGAATAATGGCTGCCGGACTGATAGCCGACCGAGATCGGCACGCCGCGCAGATCGGTCGGCGCCTTGATCTTCGAATCCGGCGCCACGAAAATCCCAGCCGGCGACACCGAATAAGCATCGGCGTAGAGCTTGGCGTGCCCGGCCGAGGCGGCGACGTTCACCGTCCAGTGGCAGGCGCCGCTGATGTCGCAGGTGCGGCCCTGCTCGATGGTCTGATAGGCGCCGACCTTGTTGCCGAGGTTGTGCATCGTGGCGTCCTTCGAGCCCATGGTCTCGCGGAACTCGTAATCGAGGCCCTCGAGCTTGAAGTAGCCCTTCTCCTCGGCCACCCATTCCTGAAGCCGGAAATGCGGGGCGATGATGAATTTCGACATGCGGGGTCCTCCTTGGATCGACGGGTTCTTCGGTCAGCAGCAGGTCTGGTTGGCGCCGGCACCCGCGCGGTCGCGCTCGGCGACGCGGCGGGCGCGGATCATTTTCACGTGCCCGTCCATCAGGCGACGCGCGGCCGCGGCGTCGCGCGCCTCGATCAGGTCGACCAGCTCGGCATGGACGTCGAGGATGTGCTTGGCCACCGGCCGGGTCAGGGTTCGGTTGCGCGACGGCCACGACACGAATTGCAGCGACTGCAGCTGCGCCAGCAGCACGCGATTGCGCGACGCCTCGGCGATGGCCAGATGGAAGCGCAGCGATGACTGGGTAAACGCCGTGACGTCGCCGATGCAGCCCGCCGCCTCGGCGAGCAGGCCCTTGAGCCGCGACAAGTCGGCGACGGTGGCGTTCTCGGCCGCGAGCTCGGCCGCAAGCGTCTCGATGGCGCGCTGCGCATCGAGGATCTCGCCCGCGGTGACGCCGGCGAGGCCGAGCTGGATCGCCAGCGCGTCGGCGAACAGCCGCGGGTCGCCCTGCGCGATGCGCGCCCCGCCGCCCTTCCCGACCTTGATCGCGATGACCCCCAGCGCCTGCAGGCTGCGGAAGGCGTCGCGCGCGACGATGCGGCTGACCCCGAAGCGCGCCGCGATGTCCTTCTCGGTGCCGAGGAAATCGCCGGGCCTGAGGCTCTTGTCGAACAGCGCTTCGCGCACATAGGCGACGATCCGGCCGGAGAGCGTCGCCGCCCCGTTGGCGGAAGCGGGCCGCCATGAGTCGGCTTTGATCAGCGGATGAACCGACATTATCCTGCCCTCGCCCGGCACGAACGGCCGGCCCAAAAGATATTAACGATGATATCTTTTAGGTCAAGCGCGAATTTCAAGCCGATGGAGCGGCCCACAGCAATCAGCGATGCCTAACGGATCACCGCGCCGTCAGCTTGCTGCGGAAGGTCAGCGGATCGTCGATGTTCTGCACCGGCTCGAGGCCGCCGCCGGTGCCGCGGATGATCACCGTGCCGTAATTCAGGATGCGGCCGAGGATCCCCTGCTCGACCAGCACCGTCTCGATCTTCTCGACGCTGAGCTCGCTGGTGAGCCGGCGGATCACGCCGGTCTTGTAGATCACGCGCCTCGTGGTGACGGCGATCTCGGTCGTCCGCCGACGCACGAAGGCCACAATGACGCTAATTGCTCCCGCGATCACCGCGATCAGGCCGAGACCGGCGATCGCGAGCTCACCGATGCCCCGCATCTTGTCGGGTTCGGTCGCGGCGAAGGACCCGCCGATCACCAGGGCCAGCCCGCCGACCGCGAGGAACAGGAGGCCGCGCGCATAGATGACCCAATGCAACGGCGCCCGATAGACGACGTCCTCGCCGGGCTGAATGACGCGATCAACGTAGCTCATGATACCGCTGTCTCAAGCAACGGCGGCCGCGGAGTGCCAGTTCCGCCCAAGTTTTCCACAATGGGCTCCTTACCGTGCCTAAGCTTCGAACAACTTCAAGACTGTGGCGCCATGGCCACGTGAGTGACGCTTTCGTGTCTAGGTGGATTCCGGGCCGGACATAGGGAGTCCCCCCAATGAGCGCCTAGGTAATTGGCTGATAGGATCGTCTGGCTCAACAGCCACAGAAAACTCACAAAAAATCACATTTTGGTCGTGGCTGTCACCGGAGGGGGTTTGAACGTGCAGCGAAAAGCGGTCCTCGATAGCCCGGAAGCCGTGGCGTTGCGCGCCCTGGGGTTTGTCGCCAGCCGGAGCGGTCAGTGGGACCGCTTCCTGTTGCGCAGCGGTCTGTCGCCGGCCGATCTCAAGATGCGGCCGCCCAATCCGCGCCACCTGACGGCGATCCTCGACTTCCTGATCACCGATGAAAGCGCGCTGCAGGAGTTTTCGCGCACCGTCGATCTGCCGCCGGAAGCCGCCTACGAGGCGCGCCGCCTGGTCGGGCAGCCGCAGCTGCGCCCGGCCGCCCTGGCCGTCGCCGCCAAGGACGGGTCCATCGCATGACGCTATTTTCGCCGGCCGCCTTGATGCGCGTGCTGACGACGCTGGTCGACCGCTCGCTCGACGAGGGCGAGCCGGCGCCGGGCGAACGGAAAACCAGGCGCAGAGCGCGCCGCGCGCATTTCTCGAAACAGGACAAATCGGGAGTGCTGCGGCCGCATCTGGAGCTTGCAAGGAGGGGAGATGCCCATGAAGAACTCCATGGACAGGTTGACTAGAATGGATCACGCCTGCACCGGCGCACAGCGCGACATCGACTTCGACGGCGAGCCAAGCCTCGACGAAATGCTCGACGATCCCGTCATCCAGGCCGTCATGACCCAAGACGGGGTCGGTCGCCAGGAAATCGTCGATCTCGTTGCATCGCTTCAATCGGCATTCTCCCGTTAGTCCCGATTTCCGGCTGTCACACATCACCCATCAACCCGTTATTCCCCAGAGGAGGATCAGTTATGGCGAAAGCCCAAGCCTTTGAGTCGTTTTTTCCGACGAGCGCCATCGTGCCCCCGGAAGCGATCCGCGAGTATTGCGAGCAGACCGTCAAGAAGGCGGCGGAGCTGAATCTCAGCGTGATCAACAGCGTCAGCCAGGCGATCGAAGGCAATTTCGACCTGGCGACCCGCCTCATCCGCTGCAACGATCCCGCCGAGGCGATGCTGGCCTATAAGGACTGGCTGAACGCCCGCCGCGACGCGCTCCTGGCCGACGGCAAAGGCCTGGCCGCCCAGTGGCTGAAGCTCTGCGACATCGACCTTGCCATGGCCGCCACCGTGGCGCGCCGGGCCAGCGATCAGGCGCAGACGAACGTCGCGACAATGCGCGCGGCGGCCGGCGACTGATCCGACGACTTCACTGAAGACCCTAGAGAACCTGCGACGCCTCGTCCTTCGGGACGAGGCGTTTTTTTATCGGCGATCGCACCGCAGAGGCCGCGGAGAAGACGCGGAGGACGCCAGCCTCCGTCATTGCGAGCCCACGGGTCCCGCCGAAGGCGGGCCCGAGGACAGGCTCCGCGAAGCAATCCAGCAGTGCGACGACTGGATCGCTTCGTCGCTCCGCTCCTCGCGATGACGGAAGTGACTTGCTCGGGTAACTATCCGCCCAGCTTCGCCGCGACGATGTCGGCGATCGCCATCGAGCCGGTGAGGCCGGGCGATTCGATCCCGTAGAGATTGACCAGGCCCGGGATGCCGTGCACGCCGGCGTCCTGGATGAGCAGGTCGTGGTTGGGCTCGCCGGGGCCGGTGATCTTGGGCCGGATCCCGGCATAGGCGGGCTTCAGCGCGCCGTCCGGCAGAGCCGGCCAATAGCGGCGGATGGCGTCGTAGAAAAAGCTGCTGCGCGATGGATCGACCCCGTAGTCGATCCAGTCGACCCATTGGATGTCCGGCCCCCAAGAGACGGTCCCGTCGAGATGCGGCGTGCACTCACCCTCGCCGCCGCCGGTACCCGCGGTCGGGCTGCGCAGCGGGTAGATCGCATGGGCGAACGGCGGCGGGCCGGCGATCGTGAAATACGAGCCCTTGCAGACGCGCGGGATCGGGATGGTCGCCGGCGCCAGGCCGCGCAGCGATTGCGAAAATGCCGGCGCATGGATGCCGCCGCTGTTGACCAGGAAGCGCGTCTTGACCGTCATCGGCTCACGGCCGCCGACCTCGAGGCTGAAGCCGTCGCCCGCCACCGTCCCGCCGAGCACCGGAGCCTGGCAGCGCACCTCCGCCCCCGCCCGTTCGCCGTCCTTGCGCAGGGCCTGCATGAAGGCCGGGCCGTCGACGGTGCCAGAGCAATGCGAGTGCAGGGCTTGCAGGCAGCGCAGCTTCGGCTCGCGCTTGTTCGCCTCCTCGCCGGAGATGACCTCGACCTCGGTGATGCCGTTGGCCGCGGCCCAGTCGCGATAATTCGCCAGCCGCGCCAGATCGCCGTAGTCGATGGCGATGAACAGTTTGCCGACGCGCTTGGTGCGGACGCCGTGCTCTTCGCAGAAGGCATAGAGCAGCTTCCGTCCGGCGACGCAGACCTGGGCCTTCACGCTGCCCGGCGCGTAGAGCACGCCGGAATGCACGATGAAGCTGTTGTGCGACGACGTTTCGTGGCCGATGTCCGGATGGCGCTCCAGCAGCAGCGGCTTCAGGCCCTTCCTGGCCAGGGCCCGCGTGACCGCAAGCCCCACCGCGCCGGCCCCGACGACGACGCAGTCGACAGTTCGCTCCATAGGACACCTCCTCCCGCGGAGGACGGCGCAAATTCTAGCACTAAGTCTTCGCGGCATCGTCCGGCGGCGGCCGGTCGATCTCCGTCTGCTCCCCGACGTCCTCGTCTTCGCTCTCGGTCTCGCCCGGCGGATCGGCGAAGGTGAGCCCGGCCTCTTCGCTATAGGCGCTGACCGCGGGCCGCGCATCCAAGAGGCCGGCAGCCCGCAGGTCCTCGACGCCCGGCAGATCGTCGAGCTTGTCGAGGCCGAAATGCAGCAGGAACTGCTCGGTCGACACCCACAGCGCCGGGCGGCCCGGCGTCTCGCGGTGGCCGCGCGGCTGGATCCAGCCCGCTTCCATCAACAGATCGAGCGTGCCCTTGGACAGCTCGACGCCGCGGATTTCCTCGATCTCGGCGCGGGTCACCGGCTGGTGATAGGCGATGATGGCGAGGGTCTCGATCGCCGCCCGCGACAGCTTGCGGCGAACCGTGCGCTCGATCTTCAGCGCATCGACCAGATCCGGTGCGGTGCGCAGGGTGACCTTGCCCGCGACGTGCACGACGTTCACTCCGCGATCCACATAAAGCGCCTCAAGATCGTTCAGCAAGGCCTTGAGGTCGGCCGATTTCGGCATCCGTGCCGCGATCGCATCCAGGGTCAAAGGCTCGGCCGCGGCGAACAGCATGGCTTCCAGCAGCCGCAGCAGCTGCGCGTGGTCCATGACCGCCGGCGGCGTCGCCGCCACCGGTTCGTCGGGCTCGCGCTCGTCATCGACAGGCGGGCGCTCGCGTAGGTCGGGTTCGATATGTGGATCTGCTTCCATCATTTAGGTCCCACTCTTGAGCGGCCTCACGAAGTCTCCCGCGGCGGCTCGCCGCGGTCGCCGACCGGCAGCTCGGTCACCGGGTTGTCGGGCGCCTTGCGGACATAGATCGGCCCGAAGGTGCGGTCCTGGCGCAGTTGCAGGCGGCCCGTGCGCACCAGTTCCAGGCCAGCGGCGAACGTCGCCGCCAGGGCCGAGCGGCCGACCAAGCCGCGCACGCCGGGCGGCAAAAACGTCTGCAAGGTCGCCCAATCGGGAATTCGCCCCAGCATCTGCGATAGCCGCTCGAGCGCGGTCTCCATCGAATAGAGCTCGCTGGGTGCGATCTCGAGCGCGCTGTGGCGGGCCTTCTGGTTGCGGTGATCGCCATACGCCTTGAGCATCTCGTACAGCGAGACCTCGTAGACAGGCTTCAGGGCGACACGCAGACCTTCGGGCGCCCCGCGCGGAAACACATCGCGGCCAAGCTGGGCGCGCGCCATGACGCGCGTCCCCGCCTCCTGCATCGCCTGGAGCCGGCGCAACTGGAACGACAGCGCCGCCGCCATGTCGGCCGGCGACGGCTCGGCCGCGGCGACCTCGGGCGGTGCCGGCAGCAGCAGGCGAGACTTCAGGAACGCCAGCCACGCCGCCATGACCAGGTAGTCGGCGGCGATCTCGATCCGGAAGCGGTCGGCTTGGGTGCGGGCGCGCTCGATGAACGCCAGATACTGGTCGGCAAGCTTGAGGATCGAGATCTGCTTGAGGTCGACCTTCTGATCGCGGGCCAAGGTCAGGAGAACGTCGATCGGCCCCTCGTAAACGTCGAGATCGACGACCAGTGCGGCACCGTCATCCCCGGCGGGAGCGGCATCGACCTCGAAGGCGGGTTCGGCTTCAACCATTGCCGGTCAACGTCCAGATGCCCTTGCTGACCGCCTCGGCGGCGTCGACCAGCCAGCGCGACACATCGAGGTCGATTCCGAGCTGGCGGCCCAGCATCGGCAGCAGGAAGAACACGCCGATGACGATGAAAATGCCGACCCGCTCCAGCCGCGCCAGCGGAAATGCGAGGCGATCCGGCAGCAGACCCACCGCAACTCGTCCACCGTCGAGAGGCGGTATCGGGACCATGTTAAAGAGGCCGAGCATTACATTGAAAACAATCATATTTACGAGATTGCCCTCAGCCCAATCCACGACTCCGCGCGGCAAGAAACCAAGGCCGTGATACAGCAACCCCGCCACCACGGCTAGCATCACATTCATCGCCGGGCCGGCGAACGCCACCCACACCATGTCGCGGCGCGGGTTGCGAAGCCGGCGGAAATTGACCGGGACCGGCTTGGCATAGCCGAACAGGAAGCCGGTGCCGCTGAGCAGCAGCAGCCCGGGCAGCAGGATGGTCCCGAACGGGTCGACGTGACGGAGCGGATTGAGCGAGATCCGGCCCTGCAGCCGCGCCGTGTCGTCGCCGAAGAGCTCGGCGACATAGCCGTGCGCAGCCTCGTGCAATGTCACGGCGAGGAGGATCGGGATGGCCGAGATCGCCAGGAGCTGGACGGTTTGGCCGAGCACTAAACTTAAGCCCCGGCCCGCGCGCTGAGCAGGCCGTCGAGCCGGGCCTGGATCGCCGGGCGGTCCACCGGCGCGGCCGGCTTCATGGCCATCTCGCGCCCGCGACGCAGGCGCCGGGCGGCGGCGGGCGACAGCGGCGGCAGGACGCCGGCGATCTCTTGCATCTCCGCGAAGGCGCCAGTGCAATGGAGCACCAGGTCGCAGCCGGCAGCGAGCGATGCCGTGGCGCGCGTTGCCAGGTCGCCTTTCAGCGCCTTCATGGACAGATCGTCCGAGATCAGGACCCCGTCGAAGCCGATAAGGCCGCGGATGACCTCCGAGACGATCTTGGGCGAGGTCGTGGCCGGACGCTCGGGATCGATCGCGCTGTACAGCACGTGCGCCGTCATGGCCCATGGCAGATGCGCCAGCGTCCGGAACGGCACGAAATCGCTCCGGTCGAGCGCCGCCAAATCCTCGCCGACCACCGGCAGCTCGGCATGGCTGTCGGCCCGCGCGCGCCCATGGCCGGGGATATGCTTGACCACCGGGATGACGCCGCCCTCGAGAAGGCCGATCGCGCAAGCATGCGCCATCTTGCCGACCAGCGCCGGATCCGCCGAATAGGCGCGGTCGCCGATGATGTCGTGAGCGCCTGGCACCGGCACATCCGCCACCGGCGCACAGTCCACGTCGATCCCGAGATCGCAGAGCTCCGCCGCCAACAACAGGCTGTTGAGGCGCACCGCCTCGCAGGCGGCGTCGACACTGGTCCCGGCCAGTGCTCCGATGCGCCCCGCCGGCGGCGCGTCGCGCCAATGCGGCGGCCGCAGACGGGCCACCCGCCCGCCCTCCTGGTCGATCAGAACCGGCGCCTCGTCACGCCTTACCGTTGCGCGAAAATCATCAACCAGCGCACGGACTTGTACCGGGTTTCTGATGTTGCGCGCGAACAGGATGAAGCCCAGCGGATCAGCGTCGCGAAAGAAGTCGCGCTCGGCGGCAGACAACTCCAGGCCGGCGCAGCCAAAGATCGCGGGACGCGGGGCGGCACTCATGGCCGGGCCACGAAACAGTCGACCTGCTTCTGCTTCAGCGCGGCACAACGGGCCTGCGCGTCGCTGCCGGCCTCGGCGGGGCCGACATAAATCCGCCAGTACACGGCCCGCTCGCCGAGATCGACCGGCGCGAACTCCGGCACGATGCCGGCCAGCCCCTGCGGATACAAGCGTTGCTGCCGGGTCCATTCGCGGCGCGCGTCGGGCTCGGACCGCACCGACGAGATCGCCACCCGCACGACCGACCCGCCAGACGGCCGCGCCGGCGCTGTCGCGGCGGCGGTTTGCGTCGGCGCCACCGCCGGTGCCGGTGGGGCCGGCCGCGCCGCCGGTGCCGGGGTCGCGGGCGGCTTCGCCGAGGCCACACTGGCCGGCGGAGCGACGTCAGGCGCCGGCGGCACGCTGGCCGACCGCGGCGGCGGCGCGCCGGCGGGGCGCGGCGGGGCCGCCGAGAAGGTCGACGGCCGCGCCGTCGGCGCGGCGCCAAGCACCGGGCCACCGACATTCGGGTTCGGATTGGGCGGATTGGGATTTGGAGTGGACCCGGCGGCGGGCGCGCTCGGGCGCGGCAGCGGCGTTTCCGGCGGCGGCAACAGGCGCTCGGCGCTCGGCGGCGGCACGCTGCTCCGCTCGGCCTGGCCGACCCGGTTGTAGATCTCCTTATCCTGGTCCGGCACCTCGATGCCGCCGGGATTTTCCGGCTTGATCTTGAATGGCTGCTGGTCCGCCTTGATCAAGGGTGCGACGCCGTCGTTCCCGGCGCTGGCGAAATAGTAATAGCCGACGATCCCGCCGAAGCCGCCCAGCGCCACGACGACGATCAACAGCGGCAACAATCGCACCAGCAGCGGCCGCCGGCCGCCGCGGCCGCGCACGACGGTGACCGGACGATCGTCGGGATCGATCGCCGGGATGGGTGGCGAGTCATCCGACATTCAGCGCATCTCCTCGACCGGCTCGACGCCGATCAGGCGCAAGCCGGAGGCAATCACCTGACCGACCGCGCGCACCAAAGCCAGCCGCGCCCGGGTGAGTGCGGCATCCTCCGCAATGACGAACCGCAAGCCGGACTCCTCCTTGCCCCGCGTCCACAAGGCGTGAAAGCCGGAGGCCAGATCATAGAGGAAGAACGCGACCCGATGCGGCTCGCCGGTTTCGGCGGCCCCTTCGAGCAGGCGCGGCCAGCCGGCCAGCGACTTGATCAGCGCCATCTCATCCGGATGCACGAGGCGCTGCAGATCGGCCGCGGCGAGGCTCGCATCGTCGAGCGCCAGCCCGGGAAGCGCTTCCTTGGCCTGGCGAAACGCCGAGCGCGTGCGCGCATGGGCGTATTGCACGTAGAACAGCGGATTGTCCTTCGACTGCTCGGTGACCTTGGCGAAGTCGAAGTCGAGATGCTGGTCGTGCTTGCGGGTCAGCATGATGAAGCGGACGATGCCCGCCCCCGCTCCCGCCCACGAGCCGGCCCCCAGCCGGTCGATGACGTCGCGCAAGGTCACGAACGTGCCGGCGCGTTTCGACATCTTCACCGGCTCGCCGCGCTCCAGCAGGTTCACCAGCTGGCACAGCTTCACGTCGAGCGCCGCCTTGCCATGGCTCAGCGCGGTCACCGCCGCCTGCATCCGCTTCACATAGCCGCCGTGGTCCGCCCCCCACACATCGACGAGTTGGGCGAAGCCGCGCTCGATCTTGTCCAGATGGTACGCCATGTCGGCGGCGAAATAGGTCCACGAGCCGTCCGATTTCTGCAGCGGCCGGTCGACGTCGTCGCCGAACTTGGTCGATCTGAACAGAAGCTGCGGCCGCGGCTCCCAATCGTCGGGTTTCATGCCCTTGGGCGGCTCGAGCACGCCGGTATAGACGAGGTCGCGCGCCTTCAGCACGTCGACCACGTGCTGGACCCGCTGCTTGTCCACGACCTCGTGCCGCTCGGAGGTGAACCTGGCGTGGCGGACGCCGAGGGCCGCGAGGTCGTCGCGGATCAGGTCCATCATCGCCGCGATCGCGAAGTCGCGGACCGGCGCCAGCCACTCGCTTTCCGGCCGGCTCAGCCATTTGGGTCCATCGCGCTTGGCGAGTGCCGCCCCCACCGGCTTCAGGTAATCGCCCGGATAGAGGCCCTCGGGGATGGCGCCGATGTCTTCGCCCAGCGCCTCGCGATAGCGGAGATAGGCCGAGCGCGCCAGCACGTCGACCTGGGCGCCGGCGTCGTTGATGTAGTATTCGCGCGTCACTTGGTGGCCGACCCGCTCCAGCAAGGCCGCGAGCACGTCGCCGACGACGGCTCCGCGGCCGTGGCCGACATGCATCGGCCCGGTCGGATTGGCCGACACGTATTCGACATTCACCGACTTGCCCTGGCCGGTGCTGGAAGCGCCATAGCGCTCGCCCTCGCGCAGAATGTCGGCCAGCCGCGCCTGCCAGAACGCGGGCTTGAGCTTCAGGTTGATGAACCCCGGCCCGGCGATCTCGGCCGCGCTCACGTCGCTCCGCCCGCCCAACTCCGCCGCCAGCACGGTTGCGAAGTCACGCGGCTTCATGCCGGCGGGCTTGGACATCACCAGGGCGGCGTTGGTCGAGACGTCGCCATGCGAGGCATCGCGCGGCGGCTCGACCGCGATGCGCGAGGTGTCGAGCCCGGCCGGCAGCTTGCCCGCTGCTGCGAGCGCGGCCAGGGACGACGCAATTTCGTCGCGAAAATAGCTGTAGAGATTCATTTTAGCTGGCGTCGAAGATCCGGCGATGCTCGTCCATGGCGAAGCGATCGGTCATGCCGGCGATGTAATCGGCGACGATGCGCGCAGTCTTCGCGGTACCCTTGCCGGTGGTCGCGAGCTGCCACCCCTTCGGCAGGCGCGACGGATCGTCCATGAACCAGCCGAACAGCTCGCCCACGATCGCACCGGCGCGGCCGGTCATCGCGGTGACGCGCTCGTGGCGATACATGTGCTCGTGCAGGAATGCGCGCAACGCCCGCTCCTGCTGGCGCAGCGGCTCGGAAAAGCCGACCAGCGGCCGGCCATGGCCGCGCACCGCATCCGCTGAACGCGGGTGGGCCGCCTGGACCCGCCGCCGCGTCTCGCCGAGCAGGTCCTCGACCATGAGGCCGATCAGCCGGCGGATGGACTCGCCGATCAGCCGCGGCTCCGACACGCCGGGATATTTCTCCGCCACCTCGGCAAAGAGCGGCCCGACCAGCGGCACGTCGCTGAGATCCTGGATCCGGAACAGTCCGGCGCGCAGCCCGTCGTCGATGTCGTGGTTGTTGTAGGCGATGTCGTCGGACAGCGAGGCGACCTGCGCCTCGAGGCCGGCAAAGGTGTGCAGCTCGAGGTCGTGCTGGGCCACATATTCGACGATGGCGCCCGACAGACGCGCGGCGCGGCTGGGATCGGCGAGCGGGCCGGTCAGCGGGCCGTTGTGCTTCACCACCCCTTCCAGCGTCTCCCAGGTGAGATTGAGGCCGTCGAATTCGGCATAGCGCTGCTCGATCTTGGTCAGCAGGCGCAGCGTCTGCGCGTTGTGGTCGAAGCCGCCCCAGTCGCGCATCGCGGCGTCGAGCGCCTCCTCGCCGGCATGTCCGAACGGGGTGTGGCCGAGGTCATGCGCCAGCGCCAGCGCTTCGGCCAGATCCTCATCGAGGCCGAGGACGCGGCAGATCGTGCGCGCGATCTGCGCCACTTCGAGCGAATGGGTGAGCCGGGTCCGGTAATGATCGCCCTCGGGGGCGACGAAGACCTGGGTCTTGTGCTTGAGGCGGCGGAACGCCGTCGAGTGGATCACCCGGTCGCGGTCGCGCTGAAAGGCCGTGCGCAGCTCGCTCTCGGGCTCGGCATACAGCCGCCCGCGGCTCGCTTCCGGATCGCACGCATAGGCCGCCCGCCGGGCGGCTTTGGGGGCGCCCGCCGGAGCGGCCCGTCTTAGAATCGAAGCCATCGGTCAAAATTTAGCAGGTTGTTCAGAACCGCGCATTTATTGTGGTATTCTATATAGGTAGGCAGGGGCCTAGGGTGACAGATTGACATCACTACCCAAATGCTTACATAACGACTCAGGTATTTTCGGGGCACACCACGATCATGACTGAGACAACCACAGACTCTCCACCGTTTGGAGTGACCGAGGCGGCCGCCAAGCGCATCGCCTGGGTGCTGAGCCAGGAAGAGCATAAAGGCCTGATGCTGCGCATCGCGGTGTCCGGCGGCGGCTGTTCCGGCTTCCAGTATAGTTTCACGTTCGACGAAGCGCCGGCTGAGGCCGACATGGTCATCAAGCGCGACGGCGCCACGGTCATCATCGACGAAACGTCGCTGGAGCTCCTCAAGGGCTCCGAGATCGACTACGTCGAGGACATGATCGGCGCGTCGTTCCAGATCAAGAACCCGCAGGCGAAGAGCACCTGCGGGTGCGGCAACTCGTTCTCGGTCTGAGACGGCCGAGCGGCCCGGCCGGGTCCTTTCCACAATATTTGAGAGCGGAGCCCGTCAGCGCGCGCCGGCGCGCTTGGACGGGCGGCCGCGCAAGCTGCGCTTGGCGACGAAATCCGCCTCCACCACCGAGGGGGCGGCTTTGTCAGTCGGCGGCGCCGACATTGCCGGTTCATCTTTCGCGGGTTCGTCGGGCTTGGCGAATTTCTCGCTATCCCGCAGCATACGGCCGAAGATATGAATGTCCCGGATGGCGATGTCGATCACCAGCCAGACCAGCCCGCCGGCGAACAACACGAATACGAACAATTCTGGACCGGTGAAAAACGGTGTGGTGTCCATGGTTGAACTCCCTCCAGGCCGCGTCGACAACCCGCCACCATCAGACGCCCGCGCCGCAAACGCCGCGTGAAACCGTTGTTAATCACGCGTAAAATTTCAGGCCGCTGATCGGGTCGCGCCGGATGCCGAAAACAAAGACGAAAACAAAGAAACGACGGCCCTCCGGCCGCAAATTCACCCCCGCCGCCACGGACCGGCAAACGCCGAAAAAAGCAAAATCGGACGGCGTGCTCGACGGCGAGCTCGTCGCCATGCTCGACGAGATGCTGACCGCCGACGAGCGCGAGCGGATCCTGAGCCGCGCCGAGGCGCAACTGGCCGTGATCGCCGGCGGGCTACGCGGCGCCTGGAGGCGCGACGATCTGACGGCGGTTCAGCAGGACGCCCACAAGCTCGCGGGGCTGGCCGGCACCACGGGCTGCATCAGGGTGCTGAAGATCGCGCGCACGATTGAAGCCGCCTGCGGCCGGCTAGAACGGAAGGCGGTCGGCAAGCACGTGGTGGACCTGGATGCCGCGCTTCCGGCGGCCATCGAAGCCCTGCGGACCTGGCGCGCCGGCGCCCGCCGCTAGGCTAGCGGTCGGACTTCTTGGCCGGGGCCTTGGCCGGCTCGGCGAATTTGTAGCCGAACCCGGGCATGGTGAGGATGAGCTTGGGCACCTTGGGATCGGCTTCGATCTTGCGGCGTAGCCGGGCGATCAGCACGTCGACCGTGCGGTCGAAGGGGGCGGACTCACGGCCGGCAATTGCGTCCAGAAGCTGGTCGCGCGTCTGCGCCCGGCCGGCGCGGCTGGCGAGCACGGCCAGCAGGTCGAATTCCGCGCGCGTCAGGTGGACTTCGCGTCCGCGCGGATCCCAGAGCGAGCGGCTGGTCGGGTCGAGCTTCCATCCGTTGAAAGAGATCGGGCCGCTGGCTTCGGCAACGACCGCCGGCGCGTGCAGGCGGCGCAATACGGCCTTCACGCGCGCCATGAGCTCGCGCGGGTTGAACGGCTTGGTGATGTAGTCGTCGGCGCCGAGCTCGAGACCGATGATGCGATCGACGTCATCGGCGCGCGACGTCACCATGATCACCGCGGGACCGGGCCGCGTTCCGAGCTGGCGCGCCAGGCTGAGACCGTCGGCGTCCGGCAGGTTCAGATCGAGGATCAGCAGATCGAACGACGCGGATTTCAGCTTGGCGAGCGCACCGGCGGCGTCCGCGGCGGCGGTGACGCGGTACTCCTTGCCCAGCAGCGTGACCAGCATATCGCGGGTCACGGCCTCGTCTTCGATAATCAACACCCGCGCCTGGTCGGCCATCTTCTTCTCTCCGAAAACTCGGTCCAGTCTTAGTCCTTGGCCGGGGTCAGGCCAAGGCGGATTTTTACATCCTGTTTACATGCGCTTCACGGACGATTTACAGCGCCCTGGTCTTATCGAAGCCTCGACATTGGCGGTTTGGGGGCGCCCGATGACCATGAATAAGCAAGCCGATCGCGACATCCTGTTTCAGATACTCCTCGACGAGTCCGGGCGCGGTTTGACGCTCATCCAGGGTGCACCGATCCACACGGCGGAAGATTTCCGGCGCGCCCGGGCCGAGCTGGCGCGCGGCGAACCGGTTGCAGCGGCCCCGCCGGGGAAGCAGGACCGCCGGTCTTGAGGGCATCCGTGGCTCTGGAGCAGACGACAATCCCGTGCGGCGTCAGAATTTTTACATTTGGGTTACAACCCTTTCATACGCGGTTGGCAGCGGCACCGTATTCCTGTCGATGATCGCGGGTCGAGTTCGCCCGCGCGACGACGGAGGGTGTCATGCAAGCATCGCAACAGTCCAAGGTCCGCCGCACACCGTTCGGCGACAGCGAGTTCTGGTCAGCCCGCGCCAACCCGTTCGACGTGGTGGCCGGGGAGCGGACGTTCTCGCGCCGCCCGCGGCCGCTCTCAGCCGCCAAATTGTCGCGCGTGCAGCCGGAACTGGCGCGCCTCGGCCTGGGGCCGGAGATGCTCCTGAACTGCGCCCATCGACCCGAGCACATGGAAGACCGGCATCGCGGTATTGGACGGACCACCTGGAGCGTCGTGCGGCTGGCGGTCGCGGAACTTACGGCGCAGGTTCTGCATGCGGCCCACGTCCTGCAGGCGGCGCATGTCCTGCAAAAGACCCGCCGGATTTCGCGGGTGCACCTTCCCGCCAGGCGGCGGCGCGCCTAGCACGGTTACTGCGGCGTGATGTTGGCCGCCGCGATCACCCGGCGCCACTTCGTGCGTTCCGACTGGATGAAGGTCTCGAAATCATCCGGCGATCCGCCGACCGTGTCGGCGTCCATTTTCCGGAACATGCCGGCCACCTGGGGCTGGGCCAGGATGCGCGAGATCTGGACGTTGAGCAGGCGCACGACCTCGCGCGGCGTGGCCCGGGGAGCGACGATGCCGAACCACGCATTGGCGCGATAGTCGGCGAGCGTTTCGCCGATCGTCGGCACGTCGGGGAGCGAGCCGGCGCGCACCCGGCCGGTGGTGGCCAGCGCCCGGACCTTGCCCTGCTTGATCAACGGCAGCACGGCGGACAGGTTGTGCATGGCGAGGTCGACCTTGCCCTCCGCCAGCGCGTCAAGCGACGCTACGAGAGTAGTCCACTCCCGGCTCATCGTGACGTCGATGCCGGCGAGGTTGTCGAACAGCAGCATCGCCAGAGAATTGGTGCTCGCCACGTCGACGCGGGCATAGGTCAGCTTCGGCTCGCGTTTGGCCAGCGCGATCAGCTCGGAGATGCTGTGCGCCGGAAGGGCCGGCCGCACCAGCAGCACGTTGTCCATATCGGCGATCAAGGACACCGCGGCAAAGTCCTGCTGCGGGTTGTACGGCAAGTTCTTGTGGATGAACTGGTGGAACGTCACCATGCCGGTGGTCGTGAGGAGCAGGCTGTAGCCATCCGGCGGCGCCTTGGCGACATGCGCCGCGGCGCGGATCCCGTCGTTGCCGAGCAGGTCGACGACCTCGACCGGCTGGCCGATGGCCTGCGACAGCGCCGGTGCCACGATGCGGGCGATCTGACCGCTGGCCCCGGCGGCGGGGTATCCGACGTAGATCTGCACGGGTTTGGCGGGATAGGGCGCGGCTGCGGCCGCGTCTGGGACCATTGCGGCCAGCGCCCAAAGTGCCAGAACGATGAACGGCCGGCGGCCAGCCCAACGAGTCATCGCGATCCCACCCCTGTCCCTGTGTTCTGCGCGTTGTGCGTGTTCTGCGGGTCGATCGGGATGTCCCGAGCGCGACTCACGCCCGTGTTTCTGCCCCCCAACAGCAACAGATTGGCTGGGCTAAATCAACCCGCTCTGTTGATAAGTGTTTCCGGCAGATGACGAGCAAAAGTAGTATGGCCCGCGCGATACAGCCTTTGAGGGCGGCATTGGGGATGGGTCCGGGGCGACAAACCTTCTGGAGCTGGCTGCGGCGGATCGGCGGCCGGGCGCAGATCATCGCGCTGGCGTCGCTGCTGGTGCTCGGCGCCCAGGCGGCGCTGCTGGTCTACAGCCTCGACCGCGGCTTCGGGATTCTGAGCGAGACGCTGGTCACCACCAGCCGCACCACGGCCGCGGTCGACGAGCTCGCGACCGATCTCAATACGGTCAGCGAGAGCATCATCGAGGTGATGGCCGGGCTGCTGACGCCAGCCGATGTCAACCAGTTCGCGATCGATCGCCCGCAGGTGATCGCGCGCGACTGGCCGGATATCAAACAGCGCGTCGCCGAGTTCACCGACCCGGTGACGGTCCAAAGGGCCGACGAAGCGATCGCCCGAATGGCGCCCTTCTCCGCGCGCATGGCCGAGGTTCTTCGCCAGGGCGAGCGCCCGGCGCTCGAGCGCCTGCAGCAGGATTGGAACGATCTGCAGACCCCCTTGGCGCGGCTGATCAACCGCGTTCGCGCGCGCCTCGTCGAGCAAGGCGAGATCGAACGCCGCGACGCCGAGCGGCTCAGCCAGCAAGTGGGATGGGGCGAAGCCGCGACGCTGGTGTTCGGTCTGCTCGTCCTGGGCGCGACCTGGTACCTGCTGGTGTTTACCATTGCCCGCCCGGTGACCCGCATCGCCTCGACCATGACGACGCTCGCCGAGGGCCAGCTCGACACGCCGATCCCGGGACGCGACCGGCGTGACGAAATCGGCGAGATGGCTGGCGCCATCGAGATTTTCCGCAGTCACGCCGTCGAGCGCGACATGCTGCTGCGCGAGCGCGCCGATGCGGCCGCCCGGCTGGAGCGACTGGTCGAAGAGCGCACCGCCCAGCTCAAGCAGCGCGGTGCGGTGATCGACGCCACGTTCGAGCACATGGCGCAGGGAATCCTGATGGTCGACCAGGACCTGCGGATTCTCGTCCACAACCGGCAGTTCGTCGAGCTGTGGGGGCTGTCGCCGGAGATCCTGGCCCGCCACCGCACCATGCCCGAGCTGATCCGCTACACCGCCGAGCGCGGCGACTTCTCCCCCTCGGCGCCGCGCGACGTGGTCATGGAACGGCTGGCCGCCGTCGGCGCCGGGCGCACGGTCCAGAGCGAGGCGCACCTTCGCAGCGGCCTCGTTCTCGAGATCCGCGGCGTGCCGCTGCTCGACGGGGGTTACGTGTTCACCTACACCGACGTGACGGAGCATCGGCGCGCCGAGGATGAGGTGCGCGTCGCCAAGGAGGCCGCGGAAGCGGCCAACAGCGCCAAATCGTCGTTCCTCGCGACGATGACGCACGAATTACGGACCCCGATGAACGGCGTGCTGGGCATTCTCGAGCTGCTCCACCAGACCGAGCTCAACGAAGAGCAGCGCGAGCTGATCGAGGTCATCGGCGGATCCGCCGAGGCGCTGCTGAAGATCATCGACGACATTCTCGATCTGTCGAAGATCGAGGCCGGCAAGATGGAGATCGAGCGCGTGCCGCTGGCGCCGCTGCCGCTGATCGAGGGAGTGGCCGATACGCTGGCCCCGCATGCGCATCGCAAGAAGCTGTCATTCAACACCTATGTCGACCAGGCGGTACCGGCCGCGATCCTCGGGGACCCGGTGCGGCTGCGCCAGATCCTGTTC
This sequence comes from Alphaproteobacteria bacterium, assembly GCA_036394195.1. Classification (GTDB taxonomy): domain Bacteria; phylum Pseudomonadota; class Alphaproteobacteria; order CACIAM-22H2; family CACIAM-22H2; genus DATJPD01. Next base: position 29,088 of record DASWFO010000189.1, read on the forward strand.
AACCTGATCGGCAACGCGATCAAGTTCACCGAAAGCGGCAGCGTCTCCGTTCAGCTGACAACCGAAGACCCGCACACGCTGCGCCTCAACGTCGTCGACACCGGCATCGGCCTCGACGAGGCGGCGCGCGGCCGCCTGTTTAATCCGTTCATGCAGGCGGACGGCACAACCACGCGCCGGTTCGGCGGCACCGGCCTCGGGCTGTCGATCTGCCGCCGGCTGGTCGACCTCATGGGCGGAGCCATCGGCGTCGACAGCGAGCCCGGCCGCGGCTCGACGTTCTGGGTCAGATTGCCGGCCGAGCCGGCGACGCTTCCGTCGACGCCGCAATTCGAGACGCTCGACGGCGTGCGGGTCCTGATCGTCGAGGACGATCCGGTCACCAGCTGGCTGCTGACGCGATATCTCACCTCGGCCGGGGCCAATGTCGAAACCGCCGGGTCGGCCGAGCGCGCCCTGATCCGCCTGGGCGAGCAGCCGCGGTCGGTCGACGTGACGGTGGTCGATCTCAAGCTACCCGGCCGCGACGGGTTCGAGTTCCACCTGCGGATGATGGAAGACCCGCGCCTCACCAACGTGAAGGCCGTCCTCCTCACCGCCTACAACGATCCGGCGCACCGGCGCCGGGCGCTGGCCGCGAATTTCGCCGCCTATCTGACCAAGCCGGTGCGCAAAGCGACCCTGATCCATACCATCGCCGCGGCCGTGGGACGCGTCTTGCCGCCCGCCGAAAAGAAGCCACGCGCCCTGAAGCCCGGGGCGTCGCCGGCCGGCGGCCGCATCCTGGTCGCCGAGGATCACGAAACCAACCGCATCGTGATCACCCGCCAGCTCGCCAGTCTCGGCTATACCGTCGACGTGGCGGGCGACGGCCGCGCCGCCCTCGAGATTCTCGACGCCGCTCCTGGGACCTACGACCTCGTGCTCACCGACTGCTACATGCCCGAGATGGACGGCTATGAGCTGGCAGGAGCCATTCGCGAGCGCGAGCGTCAACACGGCCGGTCGCGGCTCCCGATCGTGGCCCTCACCGCCGCGACGCTGCGCGGCGAAGCCGAACGTTGCTTCGCCGCGGGCATGGACGACTACCTGACCAAGCCGGTGAAGCTGGTCCAGCTCGACGAGACGCTGCGGCGCTGGCTGCACGGCGAGCCGGCGCAAGCCCCCCGGCCGAGCGAGCCGGCGCCGGCACCCGCGTCGCGGCCGCCCGCCTTCGATCTGAACGAGCTGCACGAGGTGCTCGGCTCGTTCGACGAGCGGACGCGGGCGTTCATGCGGCAGTTCGTCGACACCACCCCGCCGCTGATCGAGCGCATCCGGCGCGCCGTGGCCGAGCGCAATCGCGACGAGGCCCAGCGCACCGGGCACACGGCGAAGGGCGCCGCGCGGTCGGTCATGGCGTCCGAACTTGCGGACCTGTTCGCGGCCGTCGAGCGCAGCGCCGGCGCCGAGGATTGGCCGGCGGCGGAGGCGCACCTGGCGGAGATCGGCCCGGCGCTCGACCGCGCCCGCAGCTTTGTTGCGAATGTCTGACGTGGCCAGCGTCGACTATCCGCGGCTGAATGTGCTGGTCGTCGAAGACCAGGATATGGTGCGCGAGATCGTCGTCGCGATCCTTCGCGCCCTCGGCTGCGAAGGGATCCGTGCGGTGGCAGACGGCGATGCGGCCCTGGCCATGGTGCTCGACGACGCGCCGCACCTGATCCTCTGCGATATCAACATGCAGCCGACCGACGGGTTCCAGTTCGTGGAGCAGCTGAAGAGCCGGGGCTTCACCGGCGACAAGCGCATCCCGACGATTTTTCTGACCGCGCATTCGACCGCCGACATGGTCAAACGCGCCAAACAGGCCGGCGTCGACGCCTACATCGTCAAACCGGTCAAGCGGGCGGTCCTCGAAGAGCGCATCCGGCAGGTGCTGCATCCCGCGGGATAACATGGTCCGGGGGGACCCATGACGTTTGAGAAGATTTCGCAGGCGCGGCCGCGGCTCATGGCCGACGCGGCGGCATTGCGGCGGGTCAAGGCCGCGATCGCGGGAAACGACGCGGGCCAGAAGATCCTGAAGAAGATGCTGGCGACCGCCGACGCGATTGTCGCAACGCCGCTGATCACGCCGGACGACGAGCCCAAGGACCCGGTGCAGCGCCTCAAGACCGATTATCTGGGCATCGCGCGGCGAGCGCTGCAAAGCGTGCAGACGCTCGGCATGGCGCATCTGATGACCGGCGGCAATGCTTACCTCAGGGCGGCCAGCCGCGACCTCGACACGATCTCTGGCTTCGACGTCTGGCACGGCAAAGACCACTTCATCGACGCCGCCGAGATGACTCATGCCGCGGCGATCGGTTACGACTGGCTGTTCGACAAGCTCGACCCCGACCAGAAGCGGAAGATCGCGGCGGCGATCCTCGAGAAAGGCCTGAAGCCGGGCCTTGCCGATCTGACCGGCGGCCCCAATCCGCCCTGGCCGTACCGTCCCAGCAACTGGAACATCGTCGGCAATGGCGGGCTCATGATCGGGGCGCTGGCACTCGCCGAGTTCGAGCGGGCCAAGGCCGTGGACCCCGACACGACGCGGCTGATCTTCGAGCTCTGCCGAAAATCAGTCCGCATCGGGTTCAGCGGCTATGCCCCGCAAGGCGGCTGGGACGAAGGCCCGGGCTATTGGACCTATGCGACCGAATACGCGGCCTACCTGATCTCGGCCTTGACCACGGCGCTCGGCAGCGACTTCGGTCTTGCCGACACACCGGGGTTCCGCGACGCGGGGCTGTTTCGGCTCTACGCCGAAGGGCCGGCCGCCGACGATACCGGCGGCGGCCGGCTGTTGTTCAATTATTCGGATTCCCCGGAGACGCGGAGCGGATCGTGGGTCGTGCGCTGGCTGGCGCAGCGCTTCGACGTGCCGGTCTACAACTGGATCGCGGCTCAGAAGACCAAGGCGACGGCGATGGACCTGCTGTGGTTTTCGCCCGACGTGCCCGACCCGGGTGACGGACGCATTCCGCTTGACCGCAAATTCGAAGGGACCGGGGTTGCGGTCCTGCGCGGGCACTGGAAGGAAAACGCAACGCATTGGCTTCCCGCGGTGCAGCCGACGGACAGTGCCGTGGAGGCCGGCATCACCTATCTCGCCCTTCGCGGCGGACCCAACACCTACAACAACCATCACAGCCATCTCGATCTCGGCAGCTTCGTGCTGGACGCCAATCGCGTACGCTGGGCGACGGACCTGCCGCCGGTCGACAGCGCCACCGGCGATTTCACGAACGACTACCTCCTCGACGGTTATTTCGACCTGACGCCCGGCGGCAAGCGGTTCACGTACTATCGGACCGGCACCGCCGGCCATAACACGCTGCTCGTGAACGAGCGCAACCAGCAGGTTGAGGTCGACGCCAAGTTCGTCGCCTTCCGATCGACGGCCGACCTGGCGATTGCCGTCCTCGACCTGACCACGGCTTATGCGGATGTCGACGCCGCTTTCCGCGGCTTCGCGCTGGTCGACCGGCGACACGTGGTGATCGTCGACGAGGTCGTGCCGACGACCAATGCGGCCGTGACCTGGCAGATGCACACCCGCGCCAGCGTGGCGCTGAACGGCCGCGCCGCGACGCTGACGCAGAAGGACGCGAACGGCGCCGTGCAGGACTTCTTCCTGCAGATCCTGGAGGGCGGCAGCTGCGAATTCGCGCTCGAAGTCCCGGACATCCAGAAGCCGCAGGCGCCGAATGACGGGATCAACAAGCTTGTCGTGAATCTCGGGTCGGTAACCGGCCCGGCGCGGCTCGCCGTCTACCTCTCCCCGGACACGCCGACGCCGAAAGAGCTGCCCAAGCCGCTCGGCCGGCCGCTGACGGAGTGGGTGGCGTGGGCGACGCCGCCGGCGGGCGGCTGCGCGTCGATGAAGGTTTTGCGCACGCTGCTCAATCTTGGTAAGTCTGCGCTCTCGAACGCGCGCGGGTACCAATGGTCAAAATCGCCACCTGGAACGTCAATTCCGTCAAAGCTCGGCTCACGCATCTCCTCGACTGGCTGAAAAGCGCCAACCCCGACGTCGTTTTGCTGCAGGAGCTCAAATGCGTCACCGAGGAGTTTCCGCGGCTCGAGATCCAGAGCGCCGGCTATCAGTGCGAAGTCATCGGCCAGAAGTCCTATAACGGCGTCGCGATCCTGGCCAAGCAGAAGATCATCGACCCGATCTACGAGCTGCCGGGCGGCACCGACGATGATCACGCCCGTTACGTCGAGGCGACCGTCGGCGAGCTGCGCGTCGCCTCGGTCTATCTGCCGAACGGCAACCCCATCGATTCACCGAAATTCGCCTACAAGCTCGATTTCATCGAGCGGCTTCACAATCATGCCAAGGGGCTGTTCGCCAGCGAGCGGCCGGTCGTGCTGGGCGGCGATTACAATGTCTGCCTGACCGACGAGGACGTGTGGGACGTGCGCGCCATGGCGCGCGATGCGCTGGTCCAGCCGGAGACCCGCGCCGCGTTCCGCAAGATTCTCCATCACGGCTGGACCGACGCGGTCCGCGCGCTTCATCCGCACGGCCGCCGCTATACCTACTGGGATTACTTCCAGAACCGCTTCGCGCGCGACCACGGGCTCCGCATCGACCACCTGCTGCTGTCGCCGGCCGCCGCCGACCGCCTCAAGGACGTCGGCATCGACCGCGGCCCGCGCGCCAAAGAAAAGGCGTCCGACCACACGCCGGTCTGGTGCGAGCTGCAGTAGGTTGACCGTTCTCCTCCGACGGGGTTCACCTATGGCTGGGGCATACCCGGCAGCTTGGGCAACGCCGGATCCAGGCGATCCCAGGCGTGACCGCGCGAGGCGAACAGTGCTGCCTGCGGCTTGAAGTGCTGTGGCTCGTCGAGGCTGCCCACCAGAACCCCGATCGTGTCCGGGTTGGCAGCGCGTCTGCCGTAGAGCCCCGAGCCACAGGTGCCGCAGAACCCCATCACCGTTTGAGCGCCGCTTTCCGCCGGCCGCGCGAACTCCCGCACCTCTCCCGTGACGCGGATCGCGGCCTCCGGAAACACCATGACGGACGCATGGCCGGTGCCGGTAAACTGCTGGCATGACCGGCACTGGCATTGGAAGGCATAAAGGGGCTCGGCCGCGATCTCATACCGGATCGCGCCGCAAGCGCAGCCGCCGCCGTAAGTGGTCATCGAAGCCTCCGCTTAAGTGAAATAGGGACCGGGCGCTTTGCCCTCGGCGTAATCGCGCAGCCGATGCATCAGCCCGCCCCAGGTCGTGTTGCTGTGCGCGAAGCTGCCCGCGGTCGAGCGCCAGCCGCCATGGGTGAAGCGAAGCGTCGCCCCCTTGTCATGCGGCGTCACGTCCCAGACCAGCCGCGTGCCGGTCCACTCCTCGAGGTCGCCCAGACACTCCCACGCCACGCGCCGGTCGGGCTCGAGCTCGGCGATCCGCATGCGAAACACCACCGCCCGCCGATAGAAGCCGAATTCGGCCACCGTGCCGGCTCGCGGCTCCGCGGTCGCATCGGTGGTCCACCAGCCGCGGAGCCCGGATTGGGTGACGAGAGCCTCGTACACCTCCGCCGGGGCGGCCGCGATCTCGAGATGATGGAGGATGTCCGCCATCGCGCGTCAGCGGGCCGGCCGGCCGGCCAGAAGGGCGGCGAGATTGTCGAAGGAGCCGACCCAGCCGTGGTCGTGCTTGCCGCGCGCGTCGTCGCTTTCGAACGTCGCCTGTTGCAACGTCAGCTCGGTCTGCCGTCCCTTGGCGCGGAAGGTCACCGTCACGACCGTCTCGTGCTTGGGCTTGCCGGACTCATCCAGCCACGCCCAGGTGAACGCCAGCCGCTCCGCCGGCTTCACCTCGCGGAACGTGCCGACGAGACGGCCGTTCACCACCTGCGCGCCGTTGGACACGCCGTACATGGTGACGCGGTACGCGCCGCCCGGCCGTGGGTCCATCGCCGTCACGTCGGCCTTGACGCTCTGCGGGCCGAGCCACCGCGCCATCTGGGCCGGATCGATCCAAGCCTTGAAGACGACGTCCGGGGGCGCGTCGAAGACGCGCGTGATCGTCAGCACGCGCTCGGCGTCATTTACGGCGGCGGCGGGATTTGCCATGGCGTTGCTCCTTGTTCGCTGTCACCTCGCGCAAATGCTCGGCAAGCCGGTCGAAGCTGTCCTCCCAGAATTGCCGGTAGAAATCGATCCACTCGGCCGCCTCGCGCAGCTTCGCCGCGCGCAGCCGGCAGCGCCGATGCTGGCCGTCCGGGATGCGGACGAGCAGGTCGGCCTTCTCGAGCACCTTCAGATGCCGCGAGATGGCCGGCAGCGAAATCGCGAACGGCGAGGCCAGCTCGCTGACCGTGGCTTCACCGGCGGCGAGCCTTACGATGATGGCGCGGCGCACCGGATCCGCCAGGGCGGCAAAGGTACGGTCGAGGTCGGGAGTCGGGTTCATTTAACCAATACGTTAATTAACTGGACAATTAATAGGGCAGTCGCCAGCCGCGCGTCAAGAGGCCGCTTGGTCCGGGCGGCCCGGCCGGTCTAGCTTGCGGCATGACCGCCAATCTCGCCGTCCCCATCGCTCTGCTTGCCTCCGTCTTCTTCGGCCTCGGCCTGGTACTCACGCAATACGGCCTGCGCCACGTCGGATCCACCACCGGCGCCACGATCAGCGTTCCAACGACGACCGTGCTGTGCTGGCTGGCGGCCCCGTGGCTCCTCGACAGCGGCGGATGGGACCTGCGCGCGGTGGCGCTGTTTGCCGGCGTCGGGCTGATCTATCCCGGCGTCGTCACCTTGCTCACCTTCGAGGGCAGCCGCCGCATGGGGCCGACGATCACCGGCACGGTCGGCAGCACAGCACCCTTCTTCGCCATCATCGCCGCGGTGCTGTTCCTGGGCGAGCGTCCGACGCTCCTCGCGGCCGTCGCGGTGGCGGCGATCATCGCCGGTGTGGCCCTCCTCACTTGGCAGCCGCGCGACACCCCTCGCTCCTGGCCCCGCCGGGCGCTGTGGCTGCCGATCGGCGGCGCCATGCTGCGCGGCATCGCGCAGGCGGTGTTGAAGCTCGGCCTGCTCGCCTGGCCCAATCCGTTTGCCGCCGGCGTCATCGGCTACACGCTCTCGAGTGCCGTGGTCACCACCAGCGTGCGGCTCCGCGAGGGACCGTCTCGACCGGCGCTCAACCGCAAGGGCGTCGCCTGGTTCATGCTGGTCGGCGTGGTCAACGGCGCCGCCACGTTTTCGCTCTACGCGGCGCTGAACCAGGGCAATGTCAGCGTGGTGGCGCCGCTGGTCGCCACCTATCCGCTGTTCACCCTGCTGCTGGGCGCCCTGCTGCTGCACAACGAGCGGCTCGACCTGCCGCGCCTGACCGGCGTCGCCTTCACCGTCGCCGGGGTCGTTCTCCTGCTGCTGCGGTGAGCGCGAGGCGCGTCACTTGATCGTGATCTGGTGGGCGAATTTGTCGCCGTCGCTGATCGTGATGTCGGCGAAGCCGAGCAGCTTGCACAGATCGAAGAACGTGAAGAGCTCCTCGACCTGCAGCTCCTGGAACAGCGGCGTCAGCCGCGCCAGCGCCGTCATCGAGGCGAACAGCGCCCGCGCCCGGTACACGGTGTTGTACTGCCCCTCGCCATAGGCGACGACGATCAGCCGCTTGGCGTAGTCGCCCTTCGCGAACACGGCATAAGTCGGGGCGTAAGGCTGCTCGGCCAGCTGCTGCGTCAGGCCGCTCACGAACCCGAGGCGCCGCGAGCGCGTGCTGTCTTTGAGGACCTGGGCCCGCGACACGTAGACCTCGCGGCTGCTGACGGCCGGATAATAATAGCCTTCGTGCCGATCGGCCGACTGCGCCGCCGCCGATGTCCCGTCGATGGCCCAAGCCACCATTACGATGACGGCCATGGCCATCACCGCCCCCGTTTTTTTCATCCGCCCGCCCCCTGTCAGGATTTCTGCATCAGCTCGATGCGGTTGCCGAAGGGATCGTACACGAAGATGCGATCGAAGCCAGGCAAAGGCTCGCCTGTCGCAATTGTGTAACCGGCGGCCCGGGCGCGCCGCTCGATGCCGCGAATGTCGGCCACCTGGAAGGCCGGATGCGCCTTGACCGCCGGCCGGAACTCCGGATCGACGCCGAGATGAACGTTGACCGTCCCGGAGGTGAACCAGGCGCCGCCGCGCCCAGAGAGATCGGGCGGCTTCGGCATCTCGGTCAGCCCCAGGACACCCACGTAGAAGTCGCGCGCCGGTCCCTCGCCGCCCTTGGGCATCGCCAGCTGGACGTGGTCGACTGAGGTCAGGCTCATGCGCGCCCGGAGAAGACCGGGCCCTTCGGCCGCAGCCGCACGCCCGGCCGCAGCTTCGTCCACGGCAATGTGGCCGGATCGGCCGGCACCGGGCCCGGGGCCGCGACGACCAGGACCTCGGACGCGATCGGCTGGAAATCGGCCCGGAAATGCACCGAGCTTTTCAGCGCCAGGATCGACTGCCGCGCCGGCTCGATGCCGAGACAGCGGAACATGGCCTGATCCGCGGCTTGAACCTTCTTGGACGCGAGCACCACCGTGACCCCGTCGCGGCGCAAAGCCGCCATCGGTCCCAGCCGCATCTTGCTGCCGCGATAGAACGGCCCCGAGCCGACGAAGTTGCCGTCGCCCAGCCGCTCGACCTTGAACCGGCCGCGGCAGGGCGTGTGACCGGGAAGCCCCGAGATGGCGCCCAGCGAGAACTCCAGCTCGGCGCCGGCGCCGGCCGCATGGGCGCGCGCCGCCGACGCGGGATCGATCAGCAGGCCGACCACGGCCCCCTGCGCCCGCTGCTGCAGCAGGGTCTGGAGAATCCCGACCGTGTCGCCATTGCCGCCGCCGCCGGGATTGTCCTGGGTGTCGGCCAGGATCACCGGCGGCCCGCCGGGGCGGCTGCGGGCGATCGCGCGGGCGACACCGTCTTCGGGCGACAGAAACTCGGCGACGAATTCGGCTTCGGCGTCGGCAACATCGCCGGCTAATCGGGTGAAGGCTAGGTTCAGCCGGCCATCGAAGGCGTAGCCCAGGACCGACGGCCCGCACTCGGCGATATCGGCGGCCGGAAAGCCGCCGGAGAAGGTGAAGCAGGCACCGCTTTCGGTCTCCAGCGCCGCCAGCCGATTGAACAGCCGGATTGACGGCTCCAGCATCGTGCATTGCGCGGTGAGCGGGATGAGGAAGCCGAGCTTGGCGAAAGCCTTGGTCGGCGCGTTTCCGAGCTCCAGAATCCGCGCGAGCAGGGCCGCGGCGCGCGCACCGGTCTCCGCCATGTCGATATGCGGATAGGTGCGATAGCCGATCAGCGCGTCGGCGTGCTCAACCATCGCCTCGGTGATGTTGGCGTGGTAGTCGAGGCTGACCACGATCGGCATGCGCCGGCCCACGGCCGCCCGGACGCGCCGCAGCAGATCCCCTTCCCCATCGTCGAGATGCTCGGTGACCATGGCGCCGTGCAGATCGAGATAGATCGCGTCGACCTTTTCGGTCGTGCCGAGCTCTTCGAGCAAGGCCGCGGTGATGCGCTCATAGGCGTCGCGGGTCACATGCGCCGACGGTGTCGCGTTGGCCCAGATCAACGGCACGAGGCGATGCCCGGCCGCGCGCGCCGCCGTGGCAAATCCGGCGAGGGAGATGTTCATGCCGTCGACCACGTCGATCGCCCCGCTGCCGCGGGTCAGCGGCGGCCAGCCGCCGCCGCCGACAAAATCGTCGTACGTCGCCTTCGACGGCGCGAAGGTGTTGGTCTCGTGGTGGAAGCCGGCGACGGCGATGGTGGCCATAGCGGTCAGCCTTTCAGCCGTCAGCTTTCAGCCAAGCTGACAGCTGAACGCTGATCGCTGACGGCTCAAATGTCCGCATACACATGCGTCTCGGCTTTGGCGCCGGGTTGCGTGACGGCACCTTTCACGGCCGGACCGACGGTCTGCGCGTATTTCCACAGCGTGCCCGACTGGAAGTCGTGTTGGCGCGGCTTCCAGACCTTGCGCCGCTTGTCCAGCTCGGCCTTGGAGAGCCGCACGTCGAGCGTGCCCTTCTCCGCGTCGATGTCGATGATGTCGCCGTCCTTGAGCAGGCCGATCGGCCCGCCCACCGCCGCCTCGGGGCCGATATGGCCGATGCAAAAGCCGCGGGTCCCCCCGGAGAACCGGCCGTCGGTGATCAGCGCCACCTTGTCGCCCCAGCCCTGGCCGTAGATGGCCGAGGTGGTCGACAGCATCTCGCGCATCCCAGGCCCGCCCTTCGGACCTTCGTAGCGCAGCACGAGCACATCGCCCATCTTGACCTTCTGGGTCAGCACGGCGGTGAGGGCGTCTTCCTCGCGCTCGAACACGCGCGCCGGGCCGCTGAACTGCAGCTTCTTCATCCCGGCGATCTTCACGATGGCGCCTTCGGGCGCCAGGTTGCCCTTCAGGCCCACCACGCCGCCGGTCTTGGACAGCGGCGACTTCACCCGGTAGATCACTTTCTGATCGGCCGGAAACTTCACCCGGCGGAGATTCTCCGCCTGCGTCTTGCCGGTCACCGTGATGCAGTCGCCGTGCAGCAGCCCGGCGTCGAGCAGCTCCTTCATCACCACCTGGACGCCGCCGACGTGATAGAGGTCGGTCGCGGTGTATTTGCCGCCCGGCATCAGATCGGCGATGTAGGGCGTCTTGCGGAAGATGCGGCAGACATCGTAGAGATCGAAGTCGATCCCGGCCTCGTTGGCGATGGCCGGGAGGTGCAGGCCGGCATTCGTCGACCCGCCGGTCGCCGCGACCACGACCGCCGCGTTCTCCAGCGCCTTCCGCGTCACGATGTCGCGCGGCCGGAGCTGGAGCTTGATCAGGTTCATGATCTGCTCGCCGGCCTGCTCGCAGAAACGGTCGCGGCTGTCGTACGGCGCCGGCGTTCCGGCCGAGCCCGGCAAGGCGAGGCCCAGCGCTTCCGAGACGCAGGCCATCGTGTTCGCGGTGTATTGGCCGCCGCACGACCCGCCAGTGGGCAGTGCCACCAGCTCGAGCTCGCGCAGCTCGGCATCGGACATGGTCTTTGCCGCGTGCTTGCCGACGCCCTCGAAGACGTCGACGATCGTGACATCCTTGCCGTGGAATTTTCCCGGCAGGATCGTTCCGCCATAGATGAAGATCGACGGAATGTTGAGCCGGACCATGGCCATCATCAGCCCGGGCAGCGACTTGTCGCAGCCGGCAAGCCCGACCAGCGCGTCGTAGCAGTGGCCGCGGACGGTGAGCTCGGTCGAATCCGCGATCACCTCGCGGCTCACCAGCGACGCCTTCATGCCGGCATGGCCCATGGCAATGCCGTCCGTCACGGTGATGGTGGTGAATTCGCGCGGCGTGCCGCTCCCGGCCTTGACGCCTTTCTTCACCGCCTGGGCCTGGCGGGACAGCGTGATGTTGCAGGGTGCCGCTTCATTCCAGGTCGTGACCACGCCGACCAGCGGCTGCGCCACCTCCTGTTCCGACAGGCCCATGGCGTACAGCATCGACCGGTGCGGCGCGCTGGTCGGCCCCACGGTGGTGTGCCGGCTGGGCAATTTGGACTTATCGAACTTCGTCGTGGCCATGGGTCCCCTATCTGGGTCGGATTGTTTTGCCGGAACATACAAAGCCGCTTCGCGGTTGAACAGGGCCGTTCAGGCCTTCCGATCCGGCCGGGAGCCCTCTAAGATCGGACAAACCAGCCTTTTCGCCGGAGAGACCGCCATGTCCGTCCAGCCGTTGAAGAAAACCAGGACCGTCCGCGAGCAGGTCAGCCCCGAGGAATGGCAGAAGCGGGTCGATCTCGCCGCCTGCTACCGGCTGATGGACCTGTACGGCATGACCGAAATGACCGCCAACCACATCACGACGCGGGTCCCCGGCGAGGATGGCGCGTTCCTGATCAATCCGTACGGCATGCTGTACGACCAGATGACCGCCTCGTGTTTCGTCAAGGTCGATCTCGACGGCAAGGTCCTGTTCAACCCGACCGAGTTCGGCATCAACCGCGCCGGCTACGTCATCCACAGCGCGATCCACCGCGCCCGTCACGAGGTCGACTGCGTCATCCACAGCCACACCATCGCCGGCATGGCGGTGTCGGCGATGAAATGCGGCTTGCTGCCGCTGGCGCAGACGTCGATGCGCTTCGCCCAGATCGCCTATCACGACTACGAAGGCATCGTGCTGAACCTGGACGAGCAAGAGCGCCTGCTGCGCAACATGGGCGACAGCGAAGGCATGATCCTGCGCAATCACGGGCTTCTGGTCGCCTGCGCCAGCATTCCGGAGGCGTTCAACAGCATCTTCCGCCTGGAACGCGCGTGCCAGGTCCAGGTCGCCGCCTTGTCGTGCAACACCGAGCTCAACCTTCCGCCCGACAACATCGTCATGGAGTCCTACCGGCTCTATCAGCCGGGCGTGCGGCGGCGGTTCGGGCTCCTGGAATGGCCGGCGCTGCTCAAGAAGCTCGATCGCCTCGATCCGTCCTATCGAGACTGAACGCACGCCGCGGGCCGGCTGGGCAATTTCATCGTCGAAGCGCTGCGCGATCACAGCGCCTGAGCCGGATCGGTCAGGCCGCGGATCCGAGCGTGGTCCAGACCTGCTGCTTCAGCTTGGTAAGGTTGTACGGCTTGACGATGTAGCCGTTGACGCCGGCCTGCTTGGCCGCCGCCACGTCGCTCGGGTTCGTGTTTCCGGTGACCATGATGAAGCGCGCCCGGCGGATTTCCTGATCCATCCGGACCTGCTGGAGAAGCTGCAGCCCACTCATGTCGGGCATGGCCCAATCGGCCAGGACGAGGCCGTAATCCTTCGTCGCCTTCATCTTCTGCAAGGCCTCGGTGCCGCTCATCGCGACATCGACGTTGGTGAAGCCCAGCTGCTTCAACTGGCTGCGCAGAGTTCGCGCAATATTCTCGAAATCATCGACCACGAGAATGTGGATATTCGGGTCCACGGCCAAGTCTACCTCCAGCGCTAGACTACGCGGGAAGCGTATAAAAACACAACAAAATGGGTAAACGTTTTGTAAGCTTCCACGTCGCCGCGCTGCGGCGCGGCTGGCGCTTCGATTCGGCGCTTTAGTTCAAGGTCCCGAGAACCGCTTCCAACCGCTGCTTCAGCGTGGCGACGGTGAACGGCTTGATGATGTAGTTGTTCACCCCCGCATTCTTGGCCAGCACGACATTCTCCGGCGAGTTCTGGGCGGTGATCATGATGAACGGGATATGCTTGGTCGTGACGTCTTCGCGCACGGCCTTGAGCAGCTCGTAGCCGTTCATGCGGTCCATGCGCCAGTCGGAGATGATCAGGATGTAGCCGCGGCTGTCGACGCGCAGCTTCTCGAGGGCGATCAGCCCGTCTTCCGCCATGTCGACATTGGCGAAGCCGAGCTCTTTCAGGAAGCTCCGTAGATTGAGGCAGACGGCCTTTGAGTCGTCGACAACCAGGACACGCTTAGTTTTGTCGGGCGGCGGCACAACATTTCCCCCAGCGGCTGGCGGCACCTAACTAGTAGGTCATAAAAGCAGAAATTTATTAATAAAGTTTTTCGACCCCACCGGTTGTACCGGCGCGTGCCGACGATGTCCAAATAAAACGGGCCGTATACCGGGGCGGCGCGCCAGGCACCGCCCCGCTCCCGGCCGGGTTGTAAGCCTATGTCAGCGTGGCGGTGTCGAGCCGCCTCCTCCGTGCTTGCCGTAGCGGCGCTTGTCCGCAAGCAGCTCCGCCACGACCGCGCCCATCAGCTTGCTGAAGCGCGGGTCCTGCGGACCACTCACAGCACCGGTCCATCCCTGCGCCTCGCTGATCAGGATGTTGCCGTAGCAGTAGTCGCCAATGACCGACGTCTCGCCTGCACTCTGCAGCCGCAGGGGCAGGTTCGGATTCTGGCAGAGGTTCTGATTGCCGATCGTCGGTCCGCCGAAACCGATCACGACCGTATATCCGTTCCAGTTCTGCGGCGCCGGTCCCGGACCAAACCGGTATTGATTGCTCTGATAACGCGACTGGATGGCTGAGATCACCGAGTCTGGAGGGAACGGGCTGTTCCGAAGCACGACCGCGTTGACGCCGTTCTGGGCTTGGGTTTGCACATAGAAATCACCCGTGTAGCCGGCCGCGATCTCGGAACGATTGACCATCACAGCGTCGCTGCACCCGGCCACAAGCACCGTCGTAGCGACGGCGCCTGCGATGAGGTGTCGATTGGTCCTCTTCATGATTTGGCTCCTTGCTCCTCCCGACCCTGGCCGAACACACAGCCGATTACTTAGGCTTACGATACCACCGTTTTTAGACCCATTCTGATGTCGCGAATTCATTTAACGTCCCGAACCTACGCCAGCCTTTCGTGGCGCTTACCTTCCGCTTACACCGCCCGGCGGCGCTATTCACCCAGGGCCTTGTTCATGTCCGAGTGACCGACGGCGCCGTCGGCGAAGCCGAACGTGCCGGCGGCGCGCAATTCGGCGGCGGCGCGGCGCACCAGGCCCAGGGTTGCGCGCATCACCATGCCGCCCATGCTCACGCGGGCCACGCCCAGCGCCTGGAGCTCCGGGACTGGTGGGCTGTCCGGCCCGGCCAGAATGTTGATCGGGCCGCCGATGTCCTGAACCAGCCGCCGGATAATCTCGCGGTCGGCCAGGCCGGGAACGAAGATGCAGTCGGCTCCCGCGTCCCGGTACGCCCGGCCGCGACGCACCGTCTCCTCGAAGCAGCGCTCGTCCGCCGGCCCGCCAAAGAGGCGCGCGGCCAGATAGGAGTCGGTGCGCGCATTGATGACGAAAGGAACGTCCGCCGCGTCGGCGGCCTTGCGGGCGGCGGCAATCCTGGCGACGGCCAGGTTCATCGAGCAGAGCGGCTGCTCCCGCCGATGCGTGCCGTCCTCGATATTGGCGCCGACGACGCCGACCTCGATGGCCCGCCGGATGGTCTCGGCCGTATCGGCCGGCTCCGGCCCATACCCGGCTTCCAGATCCGCGGTGACCGGGACGCGCACCCGGCTGGCGATGCGGCCGACCGCCTCCAGCATCTCATCGCGGCTGATCCGCTCGCCGTCCGGATATCCCAGCGCGAACGCCACGCCGGCGCTCGTCGTCGCGATCGCCGGATATCCGGCCTCTTCGACGATCCGCGCACTCGCGACGTCCCATGCATTGGGCAGGACCAGGATGGCGGGCCCGTGATGAAGCCGCCGGAGAGTGTCTGCCTTGGCCCGCAGCGCCGCGTGATCCATGGCCGCTTCCTCCCCGTCCGTATCGCCTCAGTATCGCACCTTATCCGGCTTTGCGTCCCATTCGGCGAACACCGCGCGGGCCTCGTCGGCCAGCAGCCGCTCCGCCGGCAGCGATCGTTGCTCCAACGGCAGGGCAACCTCGTCGTAGAACCGGGCATCGTCGAAGCCGATCGCCGCCGCGTCGATGCGCGAGTTGGCAAAATACAACCGGCCGATCCGCGCCCAGAGAATGGCCGTGAGACACATCGGGCAGGGCTCGCACGTCGCGTAGATCTCCGCGTCCGTCAGGCTGTAGGTACCGAGCCGCGCGCACGCGTCGCGGATGGCGACGATCTCCGCGTGCGCCGTCGGATCGTGAGTCGCCAGGACCCGGTTCCAGCCCTCGCCGATGATCACGCCGTCGCGCACGATCACGGCCCCGAACGGGCCACCTTCGCCCACACGCATCTTGGTACGGCTGATCTCGATGGCACGACGCATGAACGCCGCGTGCCGGTCTCGATCGTCGCCCATCGATCAGGTCTTCCGGAGGTACTTGTTGGGCAGCAGCGCCTTGATCGGCACCCGCGCGATGGCACCGTCGTCGGGCACGATCACCACCGAGTTCGGCGCGAAATCCGCCAGCATCTCGCGGCAGATGCCGCACGGCGACACGATCTGGATCTCGCGATAGGTCTCGCGCGGTCGCGGGTGACGGACGGAAACTATGCATTCGATGTCGGTGTCGCCAGCCGACATCGCCTGGCCGACCGCGATCGCCTCGGCGCAGACCGACGCCCGGCCGACATAGGTGTCGAGATGCACCGCGGTGTAGATCCGACCCGACTTGGTGCGCAACGCGGCCCCGATGTGGTGGCGGTTTTCCTTGTAGCGGTCGCTGATCACCTTGCGGGCGGCGGCGATCAACTCCTCTTCGGCTTCGGTCAACTTGATGGTCATCGGAGCGCCTCGAGTCGTCCGAGCGCCGTCACCAGGCGCGATCGCGCCGCCTCGACGTCCGCGCGGCGCTCGCGGTTCTCCTCCACGACCTCCGGGTCGGCCTTGGCGATGAAGTCCGGATTGGCGAGGCGCCGGTCGATGCCGGCGACATCGCCCTCGAGCTTCTTGATCTCCTTCTGCAGCCGGGCACGTTCGGCGGCCGGGTCGATAATTCCGGCAAGCGGCAGGACGAGCGTGGCCTCGGGCACGACGAGCTGGACGGCCCCCTTCGCGACCGTGTCGGCGGGGGCCAGGCTGTCGAGCCGCGCCAAGGTGCGGATGATATCGGCGTAGCGCTGGAACCGGTCGCGCGCCGCCGGGCTTGCGTCCTTGTAGCTGGCCGCCAGGCGGGCCGCATGGGGCACGTTCGTTTCGGAGCGGAGCGTGCGGATCTGCGACACGACTTCGACGATCCAATTGAGCTCGGCCGCGGCGGCCGGATCGGCCGGCCACGCCTTCGCGTCGGGCCACTCCGCCAGCATCAACATGCCCTCGCGGCCCCCTTCCTCAAAACCCTGGCGTTCCCACAGCTCCGAGGTGACGAACGGCATGATCGGATGGAGCAGCTTCAGGCTCTCCCGCAAGGCCCAGGCAGTGACGGCGCGTGTTTCCGCTTTCGCCGCCGCGTCGGTGCCCTGGAGGATCGGCTTGGTGAACTCGAGATACCAGTCGCAGAAGGTGCCCCAGACGAATTGGTAGAGCACGCCCGCCGCGTCGTTGAAGCGGAAGGCGGCAAGGGCCTCTTCGAAGGCGAGCGCAGCCGACCGCAGTTCACCGACGATCCAGCCGTTCACCTTCTGAGTCAGCTCGACATCGCGGAGCGAGAAATCCGCCGGCACGACGCAGGCGTTCATCTGCGCATAGCGCGCCGCGTTCCACAGCTTGGTGGCGAAGTTGCGATAGCCTTCGACGCGGCCTTCGGCGAGCTTGATGTCACGGCCCGGCACCGCGAGTGCCGTTAGCGTGAAGCGCAGCGCGTCGGCGCCGAATTTGTCGATCAACTCGAGGGGGTCCATCACATTCCCCTTCGACTTCGACATCTTCTGGCCCTTGGCGTCGCGCACAAGGGCATGAATGTAGACGGTGCGGAACGGCACATCCTTCATGAAGTGAAGGCTCATCATCATCATCCGCGCGACCCAGAAGAAGATAATGTCGAACCCGGTCACCAGCACGTCGGTCGGATAGTAGCGCTTGAGCTCGGGCGTCTGCTCGGGCCAGCCGAGCGTGGAGAACGCCCACAGCGCCGACGAGAACCAGGTGTCCAGCACGTCGGCATCGCGCGCGAGCTCGACGTCCTTGCCGTAATGCTCGCGCGCCTCTTTGCGCGCCTCGGCTTCGTTCATCGCGACGAACACTTTGCGATCCGGGCCGTACCAGGCCGGGATCTGATGGCCCCACCACAGCTGGCGCGAGACGCACCACGGCTCTATGTTGCGCATCCAGTGGAAGTAGGTTTTGGTCCACTGCTCGGGCACGAACACGGTGCGCCCCTGCTCCACCGCTTCGATCGCCGGCTCGGCGAGCTTCCTGGCGTTCACGTACCATTGCTCGGTGAGATACGGCTCGATCGGAACACCCGACCGGTCGCCGTGCGGCACGATGTGGACATGCGGCTCGGTCTTGACCAGCAGCCCTTGCGCCTCGAGATCGGCGACGATGCGCTTGCGTGCCTCGAAGCGGTCGAGCCCGCGATATGGCTCCGGCACCGTGTCGTTCAAATGCGCGTTGGGCGTGAAGATGTTGAGCGCTTCAAGGTTGTGCCGGCGGCCGACCTCGAAGTCGTTGAAGTCGTGCCCCGGCGTGATCTTGACCGCGCCAGTGCCCTTCTCCGGGTCGCTGTATTCGTCGGCGACGATCGGGATCTTGCGCCCGACCAGCGGCAGGATCGCCGACTTGCCGACATATCGCTTCCACCGCTCGTCATCCGGGTGAACCGCGACAGCGGTGTCGCCTAGCATGGTCTCCGGCCGCGTCGTCGCCACCACGATGAATTCGTCGGAGGAGCCGTCGATCGGATACTTGATGTGCCAGAGATTCCCTTTCACCTCGCGCGGCTCGACTTCGAGGTCGGAGATCGCGGTGTGGAACTTGGGATCCCAATTGACCAGCCGCTTGTCCTTGTAGATCAGGCCCTGGCGGTAGAGGTCGACGAACACCTTGAGGACGGCGGCCGACAATCCCTCATCCATGGTGAAGCGCTCGCGCGACCAATCGACCGAGGCGCCGAGCCGGCGGAGCTGGCGGGTGATCGTGCCCCCGCTCTCCTCCTTCCATTTCCACACCCGCGCGACGAACTCGTCGCGCGAGAGGAGCTTCGCCTTGCCGCCGGCCGTCTCGCCGCGCGCGAGCCCGATCCCCTCGGCCGCGAGCTGGCGCTCGACCACCATCTGCGTGGCGATGCCCGCGTGATCGGTGCCGGGCTGCCAGAGCGTGTCGCGCCCCTTCATCCGGTGATAGCGGATCAGGATGTCCTGCAGCGTGTTGTTGAGGGCGTGGCCCATATGCAGGCTGCCGGTGACGTTCGGCGGCGGAATGACAATGGTATAGGGCTGCCCGGAATTGCGGCCGGCGCGGAACGCGCCGGACTGTTCCCAGCGCGCGTAATGTTTGGCCTCGATCTCGGCCGGCCGATACGTCTTGTCGGGTGCGGCGTCCGACGGTGCAGCCTGCATCGATTCGGACTGCGCCGATCCGGAGTGGGCCGATTCGGACTGGCCCGATGCGGAGTGGGACGCGGCCGTCCGGGCGCCGGGGGAGCGCGGATCACTCATGGCGGACCGACGCTAGTCGATCTGGCCGGTGATGCGCCGGATTTCCTTCTGAACCAGACGCTCGGTCAGAGTCGTCAAGTTGCGGTCGAGCCAGTCCTTCAGCAGCGGCCGCAAGCAATCTCTGACCACGTCCTCGAGGGTTCGGCCGCCGGCGCTGATCCGATTGAGGCTGGCGAGCGCCTGAGCGGACGCGGCCGCGGTCGATTCAGACACTAGCGCGTCGAGGTCGGACATCGCCGAGCGCGCCATGACCGGCGCGGGCTCCTCCGGTGCAAGCTCGGTGAGCTCGAGGACCGGCTCGGGCTCCGGCATTGGCTCGGGCGCGGGCGGCTCGGGCTCCGGTTCAGGTTCCGGCTCAGCAACCGCTTCGGGCTCCGGCTCCGGCGGCGCTGGCTCAGGTTCGGGCGGCGGCGGTGGCGGAGCCGCAGCCTTCGGTGGCGCCGCGGGCGCGGGCGGCGGCGGGGGAGCTGGTACCGCGGCGGCGGGTGCCGGTGCCGCGGCCGCTTCCGGTGCCGCGGGAGGAGCCTTGCCCGCGTCGCCGCCATCCTCGGAAATAATCCGGCGGATGGAGGCTAGGATCTCCTCCATTGACGGTTCGGCGGACGCGGGTTTGGGATCGGCCATGTATCGAATCCGGATTGTCTTTCAAGCTATTCGAGACCGCAGCGGAACGCCAGCACAATTGCGCGGCACTCCCCTACCGGAGGCTGCTGGCGCCGCTTGCGCGGGCGGCGTTAGGGCGTCCCGGACGTCAAGCCGCGGGCGTTACGGTCCGGATTGTCGATATTGGTGCCGTACCAGCGGCCGCGGACGTCGTTGTAATGCGCCACCGCGTCATAAAGCTCCACCTGCAGGGCCAGCTCGGCCGCCGTGAGGTGCCCAACGGACGCAGCCAGCTGATAGGCAAACACCGTCTCATCGCGCTGGGCGCTGACCAGGTTGACCCGGGCGGTGAACAGGTCCTGCTCGGCGTTCAGCACCTCGATGACGGTCCGCAAGCCCACGCGCTGTTCTTCCGTGATGCCCTCCAGCGCGATTTCCGACGCGCGCACCTGCGAGGTGAACGACGTGACCTGGGCGCGGGCCGAATTGAGCAGATCCCAGTTCTGCACGCCGACCTCGATCGTCGACCGCTGCTGCGTCTGGATGTCGATGCGCCTCTGCCCCGCGGTCTCCTTGGCTTGACGCGCCTGGGCATCGATCAGGCCCGCTTGATACAGCGGCATGGTGACCGTGACGGCGACCGTCGCGTTATCCTGCTGCACGCCGCGGCCGACGCCACCGCCCGTTTCGGTGTTGCGCTGGATGATGCCGGTGAGGTTCACCAGCGGCAGCTTCTGGCCGAGGAACACGTCGACGGCATCGGCCGCCGCCTTCTCATTGTAGCGTGCGGCGACGATGTCCGGATTGTTCGCAATACCGGCCCGAACATCGTCGTAGTTCTGCGGCAAATAGGGCGGCAAATGCGGCGTGCTCACCTTCGGCGGCGCCGTCTGGCCGGTAATTCTCTCGTACGTGGCCCCCGTGCTCGCGAGGTTTCCCTCCGCCTGGATATGTGCGGCGCGCGCCTGCTCGAGGCGCGCCTCGGCTTGCGACACGTCGGTGCGCGTCACCTGGCCGACGTCGAACTGGTTTTGCGTCTGCTCGAGTTGGCGCCGCAGGACTTCCTCGTTGTTGATGCTGAGCTCGAGCGTCGCCTGGTCGCGCAGAAGATTCGCGTACGCCGTCGCCGCCTGCAGCAGGACCTGCTGCTCGACGCTCACCAGGCTGGCGCGGCCGGCCTGGACGTTGTTCTCCGCCTGGCTGGTCTGCGCCAGCGTCTGCCCGCCGCGGTAAAGCGGCTGCGTCAGCTGGACGCTCGCCGCGTCCGGTGTCCGCGGACCTTCCGTGACTGTCGTGCCGCCGCTGACGTCGCCAGGCAAGGTGGTCTGCCTTCGCGTAACGTCGCGCGCCTTGCCGAGCGATCCGTTGAGCGTGACGGTGGGACGCCATCCGGACAACGCCTGGGGGACGCCTTCATCCAGCGCCCTGAGCTGGGCCCGCGACGAGAGCAGCTGCGGATTGGTCCGATAGGCCGAGGCCATGGCATCGTCGATGGTCTGGGCCGAGGCGTCGGTGAGAGTGCTCGAAGCGGCCGCGGCGGCACCGGCGATGACCATGGCCTTGAGCAGTGACAGCCGGTTCATCTGAATCCTTGCGCCTAGTAAGTCGCCATGGCCGGATCGATCGTCCTGGCCCAGGTGTCGATGCCGCCACGCAAATTCACCGCGTTATCGAACCCCTGAGCCCGCAGCCACATGACCGCTTGCAACGAGCGTGCCCCGTGGTGACACACGACGACGAGAGGCTCTTCCTGCGGCAATCGTCCGACATTTTGCGGCAGCGTGCCGAGCGGAATCTTGAGGCTGCCTTCGATCGCGCAGATGTCGGTCTCCCACGACTCGCGGACGTCGAGAAGCGCCATCGTCTTCCCGGCCCGGCGGTCCGCGGCGACTTGTTCGACGCTGACCTCTAGTGAGTCGACGAGCGTCAAAACGCAAATCCCGGTTCGAGTTGCAGGCCGGGCAGCAGCGGCGTGCCCGCGTCAAACACGATCCGTCGCGACAGCGCCCCGCCAATCCGGGTGATCAGGGTCGCCCGTCCGGGCTCGCCGGGCGGTGCAATCACCGCCAGCAATCGGCCGCCTTCCGCCAACTGGTCCGCTATTGGCGACGGGACGTGCTCGACGGCGCCGCCGAAGACGATCACGTCATACGGGGCGTCCGCCGGATATCCGTCGGCGAGTAAGCCGGTGACAGTCTTGACGTTGCGCACGTCGAGCCGGCGCAGGGCGGCTTCCACGGTGGCGGCGGTCTCACGGCTGTCTTCCAGCGCCACGACGCGCAGCGCGAGCTGGGCGATCACCGCGGCGCCATAACCAGTGGCCCCGCCGATCTCAAGCGCGGTATCGATCGGCTTTATGCGCGCCGTCTGCAGCAGCCGGGCAAACACCATCGGCTCCATCAGATAGCGACCCGGTGCCACGGGCAGGTCCTCATCCACGTAAGCGACACCCCGCAGGCGCTCCGGCAGGAAGAGTTCGCGCGGGACGTCCAGCAGCGCGCCCAGAACGCGCGTGTCGGTGACCCGGTTCGGGCGCACCTGGCTTTCAACCATGTTCAAACGGGCGGCGGTGTAATCGGCCATGATCCAGATCTTGGCGAGTCTCGATAATGCGCGTCGGCCGCGGAGGATAAGGAATTGAGGCCGCGAAGACAATCTCGCAACCCCACCCCATCACGGCGGGTTGACCCGCGCGGATGCAATCTATATCTCCACCGCCATCGCCAGCGTATCACTGGATGAGCGCTGCGCCCCCTGAGATGGGCCGGGTAGCAAAGTGGTAATGCTCGGGACTGCAAATCCCGCACGCGCCGGTTCGATTCCGGCCCCGGCCTCCATTTCCCGGCCTCCGGCATCTTCGTCACCGCAAAATTTTTTCCAGCCGCGGGGGCGGGCTGGAATGTGAGGACGGGAGTGGTTATAACCCAAACGAATTTGATCCCCGGTAGCTCAGCGGTAGAGCAACCGGCTGTTAACCGGTTGGTCGTCTGTTCGAATCAGACCCGGGGAGCCAGTTTGAAAGGCCCGTCCGTTCGCGCGGACGGGCCTTTCTCTTTTCGGCCAAGACCTTAGATCGGAACAATGCGGATAAAATTTACCTTGATTTTTAATTGTTTTGTAACCGTAGGCGTAAACCTTGTGTTAACTTTTGGCCGGTAGGTTCGCCCACGGTACGGCCGTCGATACCCGCAAGGGCGTCGGCTGTCCCAGGCCAGAAGGCCTGTTGTTCCCCTAGAACAGGAGAAATTTGACATGGCTTCTATCAACACGAACGTCGGCGCCCAGGTGGCGCTGGTCAATCTCGGCACCACTCAGTTCAACCTCAACACCACGCAGAACCGCATCTCCACCGGCCTCAAGGTTACGGGCGCGGTTGACGATGCGGCGAACTTTGCCATCGCCCAGGGCCTTCGCTCCAACATCAAGGCCTTTGACGCGGTCCAGCAGAGCCTGTCGAGCGCCACGGGTATTCTCTCCGTGGCCATCGCGGGTGCCACGTCGGTCTCGAACCTTCTGGCGCAGATCAACACAACTGCGATCTCCGCCTCGAACCCGTCCAACACCGCCAGCCAGCAGTCGATCCTGTCCGCCAACTTCACCGCGCAGCTCGCGCAGTTGAACACCTTCATCAGCAACTCGGTGTACAACGGCCTGAACCTGTTGTCGGCGAAC
>DASWFO010000190.1:0-36933 GCA_036394195.1 Alphaproteobacteria bacterium
GGGACCCGATCTGCTCACCCCATCTGGGCCAGCGGTCTATGCACGGCCGCACAAACAGGCCGGACATATGACCGCAAGCAACCGATCATATCATCGCTTCTTTCTTGCAGGCCGGGGGCCGTCCACATATGTGTCTCTGTGCTTATCCAGCGATTTCCCGACCGCGTCGCTCGATGGAAACACCAGCGACTTGATCACCACCGGCACGGCGCCCGACGCCTCCAGGATCTCGCCGATGTCGATGTAGTCGAACTCCTTGAGGTCCAGTCCGTCGATCGAGACGATCGCATTGTTCAGGCGCAGCTCTTCGCGGCAATGCATGCCGATCAGGCCGCCGACATCGCCGTCGCCGGCGAGGATCAGCGGATGGTCGTTGGCGAGAACGGCCGACAGCCCGTCCGCGACGCCGCGGCAAAACGCGTCCAGGCGCTGAAAGGTCGCCGAGCCCTGCCATGGCGCGAACACCGCCACCGGCTGTTCGCCGGCCGCCAGGTCGAGGCGCTTCAGCACGGCCGCAATCGACGCCGCGACGGCGCCGCGGTCGATGGCCTCGCCGGCGAGCGGCAGGTCGGGCGCGATGACCGCCACATTGCGCAGCGGCAGCGCCTCCAGCGGTGAGACGAAGATCGTGCTGCCGCTGACCTGGACCGTGTATTGCGAGGCGCCGATGACAGTGGCGCGGATACCTTCGCGCGACGGCTCGATCCCGGGGCCCCCACGGCTCGTCCACCGCTCCGCGCGCGCCTTGATTTCGGCCGCGAGCAGCGGCCCGAGGTCGCCGAAGCCGCCGGTCTCGCGGCCGTAGATATATTCGGACACGCCGCCGGAAAAGGTGAGCTGATCGATGCGCCCGGTGTATTTCAACGGATCAAGCCGTAGCAGCGGCGAGGCTTGCCCGCCCATCGCCTCGAAGAGCCGCTCCGCCAGGGCGGCTGCAAGCTGGCGCGCCGCGTCCGGCGCAAACGGCCTTCCCGGCTGAAGCGGAAGCCCTATCTCCGCCGCCACGCGTCGACCCGCTTCCTCGATGCGGGTGATCCTGCCTTCGGCATCCGTGCAGATCAGCCGCGCGCCGACATCGATCGCCGTCTGGTCGATCACTTTGCCATCGGCGCAGATCGCGATCTTCGACGTGCCGCCGCCGACGTCGACGTTCATTACCGTCGTCCGCTCGCGGATCGACCGGCTGACCGCCCCCGAGCCGTAGGCCGCCATCGTCGTCTCGAGGCTGTCGCCGGCGCTGACCGCGACCATCTTGCCGGCTTCGCGGGCGAACAGCTCGCCGATGGCGCGGGCGTTGCGGCGCCGCACCGCGACCCCGGTCAGGATCAAGGCGCCGGTGTCGATGGCGTCCGGGTCGACGCCGGCGCGCGCGTATTGGTCGTCGAGGAACACGGCCAGCGCCTTGGCGTCGATCGTCTCTTCGGCCGCGTAGGGCGTCAGCAGGATCTTGGATTCGTAGAACGCCTCGCGCGAGGCGACCACATAGCGGCTGTCCAGCCGCTCCAGCACGATCCGCGAGAATACGAGGTGCGAGGTCGAAGAGCCGATATCGACCCCGACGCTCAGCAGATGGATCTCGTCTTCGCCCTCGAGCGTGCGGCCGGTGTTCGAAAAGAACACCCGCCCGCCGGTCTGCTCGTCGTCGCTCATCCCTGCGTCACCCCTCACCCCGCGGCTTCGCCGCTGCCCTCTCCCACAAGGGGAGAGGGAGGAGTACACGCGCTCAATTCACCTCTCCCCCTGTGGGAGAGGTCGCGAGCGGCAGCGAGCGGGTGAGGGGGTGCTCGCAAGCGGTGCTCACTCAAAACTCTTCACCCGCGTCCCCGGCTTGTACCACGCTGGATCCATGCGGCTCTGCACGTCGGTTTTGCCGATGGTCGCCTCCCACTCCTTCAGGATGTAGGGATCCTCCATCCAGTACGGGATCGACGAGCCGCCCTCGTCGATGTCCATGGCCGTGTAGTCGATGTGCTGCTCGCCGGGCGGGCCGGGCTCGCGTCCCGGCGAGTTGGGCCCGAACCAGGCGGTCAGCCGGAACGGCTCCTTCGACACGCCGAAATGCTGGTGGAACCAGCGCGCCCCGCCCGGAGCCGCCGACACCATGCCGACCGGTTCGTAGTCGACGCGCTTGATCAGGTCGGCCTTGCCGTCCTTCCACGGCGTCACGCCGGCGCGCTCCGGCCACGTATAGGTGTAGCCCTTGCCCTTGAGGCAGATCAGCACCGCCGCCGAGGTGTGCGCGTGCGCCTTCGAGTAGCGGCCGTTCTCGTGCTGGCCGATCCACAGATAGAAGGTGTTGCCGGTCATGAACGGCTCCACCCGGCGATAGCCGGGCGAGCGCCGGTTGTCGAGCGGCAGGTCGCAATTGACGATATCGGGGATGAAGTTGGTGCGCCGCATGGCCAGCCCGCGCACCGGATCGGGCTCGATGTTGTCGTTCGGCTTGTAGAAGTCGTCGGCGCCGCTGAAGCGGTCGCGGAACTGATAGGGACAGTTGAAGACCGCGTCGACGTTGTTCAGCAGGTTCATCAGATTGGGGGCCGTCGTGCCGCAGAGCAGCAAGGCTGGACTTGACGTCGCGTTGACGATCCGGTGCATGGCGTTTACCGGAATCGAGAACAGCGAGCCCTTCTGCCATTCGAAGATATGCCGCTTGGTCTCGCCGTCGAGCCACACCTCCGTCGAGCCGCGGCCTTCGACGACATAGACGACCTTCTCATAGATGTGCTTTTCCGGATTGAGTGCGCCGGCCGCCGGCACCTCGACCACGTAGCAGCCCCATTTCCCCTCGGTGCCGTAAAGCTGGATATAGCTGCCCTTGCCGCCGGTCCGCTTCCACGGACCAAGCGGCAGGTCTTGGACGCGGCGCACGCCGATGCCGCGGAAGATCGGGATTCCCTCGCTCTCCATGAACTTGTCGTAGGCGGTCGCGGGGCGGCCGAACTTGCCGAAGCCGGCGCGCTTGTTGCCGGAAGGCTCGTGCCAGTGAACCTGGCCGGGGGCGTCGTGTGGCATGGCGTGGTCCTTTACTGAACGTCTTTCGTTGAATATGGGCGCATCAGAGACCGCTGACCAGCAGGCCGGGATACAGCGGCAGCCGCAGCAGCACCGAAAACAACAGCCAGATGAACAGCACCGCCCCGCCGGCGGCCGCCAGCGACATGACAACCGGCCGGCCGCCGCGCAGGCGCATCGAGGCGAAGACGAACAGCGGCACGGCGGCGAGCACGCCGATCAGCACCAGCGCCGCGGCGAAGCCTGCGACCCAGGCCATGGCGGCGATCTGCCGCCGGACCGGATACGCCGCATGCAGCACCGGGTCCGGCTCCGCCGCCGGGTTCAGCCAGCGGAGGAGCGCCCGGCCGGTGGGGGTCGGGGTGCGCGCGGCGAGATCGAGGCTCACCAGCAGCAGCATCGCCCACCCCACCATGGCCGGGAACGCCCGCGAGTCCGGTGCGTACTGGTACGCGCTCGCCAGATAGATCGCGGTGACGACCCACAAGGTCAACGGGGCGAGATATTGCGCTAAACCCATGAACACCCCCACCCCAACCCTCCCCCGTCCAAGGGGGAGGGGGATTCCTTCTTCAACCCCTCCCTCCTTGCGGGGGAGGGTAGGGAGGGGGGTTCGCGTATCCGATCGGTGCTTCACGACATCTTCTCCGGCGCCAGCTGTTTCTCCGCGCGGTCGCGCTTGAACAGTGCGCGCAGAAGCGGCGAGAGGAGCAACGCTGCGATGCAGGCCATCAGGATCAGGCAGATCGTGCGGCTGAAGAAGAGCGACCAGCTGCCGTCGCCCATGATCATCGACTGGTGGTAATTGCGCTCGAGAGCGGAGCCGAGGACCAGCGCGATCACCAGGGTGAGACGCGGATAGTCGAGCCGCAGCATCAGATAGCCCAGCACCCCGAAGAACGCCGTCACCACGACGTTGCCGATATTGCCGTTGACGGCGTAGGAGCCGACCATGGCGATGCACAGCACGACGGGGACCAGAATTTGGGAATCGACGCGCGTGATCATCGCCAGCGGCCGCACGAGCAGCAGCCCCACCGACGAGGCGAGCAGGCATGAGGCGGTGAGCGCCCACACGAGCCCGTAGATCTCGGTCTGGTTGTTGGTCAGCATCATCGGTCCCGGCTGCAGCCCGTGGAGGACCAGGATGCCGAGGAACACCGCCATTTCGGCACCGCTTGGAATGCCGAAGGCGAGGGTGGGGATGAGCGCGCTGCCGTCCTTCGCGTTGATCGCCGCCTCGGGCGCGATCACGCCCTGGATGTTGCCCTTGCCGAAAGAGTCGGGATCTTTGGACGCCTGGACGGTGAGGCCGTAGGACAGGAAGGCGGCGACGGTGCCGCCTTCGCCGGGAATGGCGCCGACGATCGTGCCGATGATCGAGCCGCGCAGCACCGTGCCGAGATGGCGGAACGTCTCCATCAGCCCCGCGGTGATCCGCGTGATCTGCGCTATCTGGGGCTGGCCCGAGACGGCACCGCCCTTGACCATCAGGTTGATCATCTCGGCGACCGCGAACAGTCCGATCAGCGCCGGCACCAGGTGCACGCCGTCCCACAGATATTCGATGCCGGCGGTGAAGCGCTCGTCCCCGGCCACGTCGTTGTAGCCGATAAAGGCGATCATCAGGCCGAGACCGCCGGTGATCAGGCCGCGCAGCAGCTTGCCGCGCGAGGCGACGGCGACGGTGACCAGGCCGAGCAGCGCCAGCAGGAAGAACTCGGGCGGGCCGAACAGCAGCACGATCTCCTTGGCGATCGGCAGCACCGCCAGCACCGAGATCGTGCCGATGATCCCGCCGATGGAGTTGGCGCTCGCCGCGGCCCCGATCGCGAGCCCAGCCTTGCCCTGCTGGGCCAGCGGGTAGCCGTCGAGACAGGTGGCGGCGTTGGGCGCGGTTCCCGGCGTGTTGAGGAGGATGGCGGTGATCGATCCGCCCATAGGCACGGCGCCCATGACCCCGCCGGCGAGGGCCAGGGCGGTGAACGGCTCGAGCCCGTAGGTGAGCGGCGTCAACAGCGCGAGCGCGGTGGCCCCGCCCAGGCCCGGCATCGCGCCGAACACGAGCCCAATGATCATGCCCAGGGCGAGGAACAGCAGTTCCCGCACCTGCAACAGGCCTTCGATGCCGCTCAACCAGACGTCCAGCATGGACGGACCAGCGTCTCCCGGCCCGCTTCCATTGACTCGTCCAGGCGGGCCGCGTTACGTTCGCACAGCGAACAATATTGCAATTCGTGAACAATAAAACGGCCGCTGGATGCGAGCAAGGTGGTCCTTTTTCTGCGTCAGGCCCGCGAAGGGGTTCCCATGGCCGACGGCGCGCTTGAGCCCGTAGGGGCGGGCCCCCGCTCGCGCGACCAGATCACCGCGCTGGCCCGCGGCCTGGCGGTGATCCGTGCCTTCAGCGGCCAGGACGAGCAGCTGACGCTCGCGGACATCGCCAAGCTGGTCCAGCTGCCGCGCGCGACGACGCGCCGCTGCCTGTTGACCCTGCAAGCGCTGGGCTATGTCGAGATGAAGGGCCGCTTCTTCCGCCTGGCACCGCAGGTGCTGACCCTGGCGCAGGCCTATCTTTCGTCGAGCCTCCTGCCGCGGCTGACGGCGCCGTTCCTCGAGCGCATGAGCGGCGAGCTCGGCGAATCCTGCTCGGTTTCGGTGCTGCACGACGACCAGGTGATCTATGTGGCGCGGTCGGCACGCAAGCGCCTCGCCTCACTTCACCGCGACGTCGGTGCGCGCCTGCCGGCCTATTGCACGTCGATGGGCCGGGTGCTCCTGGCAGCACTGCCGGACAGCGAGCTGGATGCGGTCCTGAAGCGGGTGCCGCGCGAGCGCTTGACGCGGTTCACGCTCGTCGCTCCGCGCGAACTGAAGGAGGCGATCGCCGACGTCCGCCAGCGCGACTACAGTTTCGTCGACCAGGAAATGGAGCTCGACTTGCGCGCCATCGCGGTGCCGTTGCGCAACACCACGGGCCGCGTCGTCGCGGCCCTGAATGTCAGCACACAGGCCAGCCGCACCACCAAGCGCCAGCTGATCGACGGGGTCCTGCCCCTCATCCGCCAGGCCGCCGCCGAAATCCGCCCTCTGCTGCTGGGCTGACGGCGTCCGCACGCGCCCGGCCCCGGCTTGACACCCCGGCGGCGGCGCTTAAAATAGTGCGATATCAGACTTTTTGTTCGCTGTGCGAACACTTGCTTAGGGAGTTCGTCGGATGCTGCGCAAGGAACAGAACGAGCTGGTGACGCGGACCGGCCCCGGCACGCCGATGGGACAGCTGTTCCGCTGCTATTGGCTGCCCGTGCTGCAGGCCGACGAGCTGCCGGAGAACGACTGCCCGCCGGTGCGGGTGAAGGTCCTGTCCGAGCGGCTGCTGGCGGTGCGCGACAGCCAGGGCCGCTTCGGCCTGATCGACGAGTTCTGCGCCCATCGCGGCGTGTCGCTGTGGTTCGGCCGCACGGAGGAAAACGGCATCCGCTGCCCGTATCACGGCTGGAAATACGACGTCACCGGCCAGTGCGTCGAGGTGCCGTCGGAGCCGGCGGAGAACGGCTTCTGCAAGAAGATCAAGCTCACCTCGTATCCGCTGGTCGAGCGCGGCGGAATCCTGTGGACCTATATGGGCCCGCCGGAGAAGCAGCCGCCGCTCCCCGAATTCGAGGTGCTGATGGTCCCGCCCTCGCACCGCTTCATCGCCAAGCGGCTGCAGGAGTGCAACTGGCTGCAGGCGCTGGAAGGCGGCATCGATTCGAGCCACGTCTCGTTCCTGCACTCGGGGGCGTTGAAGCAGGACCCGCTGTTCAAGGGCGCCAAGGGCAACGAATACAATTTCAACGACGCCAAGCCGGTTTTCGAGGTGGTGGAGAGCGTCGGCGGCCTCTATGTCGGTGCGCGTCGCAACGCCGAAAACGGCAACTACTACTGGCGGATCACGCCGTGGGTGATGCCGAACTTCACCATGATCCCGCCGCGCGGCAACTACTCGGTGCACGGCCATTGGTGGGTGCCGATCGATGACGAGAATTGCTGGACCTGGAGCTTCGACTATTGCGTCAACCGGCCGCTGACTGCGGACGAGGTGCGGCAGATGAATGACGGCAAGGGCATCTACGTCAAATACGTGCCCGGCACGTTCCGCCCCGCCCAGAACAAGGACAACGACTATCTCGTCGACCGCGCGGCGCAGAAGGCCGGTCTCACCTATAGCGGCGTCGAGGGCATCGCCATGCAGGACGCCTCGCTGCAGGAAAGCATGGGGCCGATCGTCGACCGCTCCAAGGAGAACCTGGTGTCGACCGACAACGGCATCATCATGGCGCGCCACCGCCTGATGCGCGCCGCGAAGGCGCTGGCCGACAAGGGCGCCGTCCCGCCCGGCGTCGATCCGGCGCACCAGCGCGTGCGTTCGGCCTCGGTCGTCCTGCCGCCCGGCCAGACCTATGCCGAAGGCGCCAAGGACGCGCTATCGGTCAAGCCCGGCATCGCCCACGCGTCGGTATAATTGGCCCGCTCGCGAGTAGCCGCCACACCAACCCTACTCGCTCGCCGGCGAACGCGCATCCGCGCGTTCGTGTGACTCACACGCAGACCGCGCCCGGTCGTTCCACTGCGTGACGCGCAGCTGACGCTGCGCGGCTCTTTTTCTTAAACCCTCCCCCTTGACGGGGGAGGGTAGGGTGGGGGTGGGGCCGTTTAGCTCTAGCTCCCCTTCAGAAACCTCTCCCACTTCTGGATGAACTTCGCCTGGTCGCGCAGGATTTGCGCCGCCTCTTCGGACGTGGCCGGCGTCAGGTCGGTGTCGGTCTTGGCCGCCCACGCCGCCGTCTCGGGGTCCTTCATGGCCGCGGCAAGGGCGTCGGCCAGCACGCGCTTGATGCCGGCCGGCAGTCCCGGCGGGCCGGCGACCAGCCGCTCGAGCGTGATCTGCGCCAGCTCCGGCTGGCCAAGGGCCGCCGCGTCGCTTGCCCCGGGCACCGTGCTCTTCTCCTCGAACGTGGCGAGGATGCGCAGCGTCTTGCCTGCGGCCATGCGGCGAAGCACCGGCAGTGCGGTGATAACGGCGTCGCCGTCGCCGCGGATCGCACCCACGACATAGTCGTTGGACCCCTTGTAGCCGGTGATCATCTGCGCCTTGAGGCCGAGCAGGCTGGCGGCGATCAGGGTCGCGCTGTAGCCGGTCCCCGCCGGGCCGGTCGAGGTGAACTTGACCGGGCGCGTCTTCGCCAGCGCCTGCAGGTCGGCCAGCGACTTGATCGGCGATGCTTCCCCGACCGCGAGCGCGTAATGGTCCTGGCTGATGCGGCCGATCCAGCTGAACTTCTCCAGATCGAGGCCAGATGCGCCGCGCTCGCGCTGCACATAGATGCCGGGCACGTTGAAGATGGCGATCGCGGCCCCGTCGGGCTTGGTACGGTAGAGCTCTGCGGCGGCGCGCGCTCCGCCGGCGCCGGGCACATTGGTCGGCACCACGTTCACCTTGCGCGGCAAGGCGCGCTCCAGCGCTGGGGCCAGGGCGCGCACGTAATTGTCGAAGCCGCCGCCGGCGCTATCCGGGATGATGAAGCTGATGTCCTTGTCCGGGTACTCGGCGGCGCCCGCCGCTCGCCCGAGCAGCGCTAGCGGCACCGCCGCGGCGGCCGCCCGCATCACATCGCGCCGGCTATGCTTGGGCACGTTTCTTCCTCCCCATCGTCATCATGAATAAGGAGACGCGCTTGCGTCCGCAAGCGCGTCAAGAAGTGGAATGGCTTGGCAGGCTTTGTGTGTGAGTCACCCGCGAGCCCGGATGGGCGAGCGGCGTCCGAGCATGTGGGGTTGGTGGGGCGGCCACATGCGAGGGCGCTCTAGAAACTAGGCCGCGAAATTCCGCAGCACCACGCCCGGCGTCTTTCCGTCGGCGATCATCCCGGCGCGGTCGGCGACGCGCGTGCCGTTGATCCACACGCCGTGCAGGCCGCAGGGCTCGGTGACCAGCCGCGCCGCTCCCGCCGGCAGGTCATGCACCCGGCGCGGCGGTCCGCGCCCGATCTCGCCCGGGTCGAACAGCATCAGGTCCGCCGCGAGGCCCGGTGCCAGCCGCCCGCGGTCGGTGATGCCGAAGATCGCCGCCGGCTGGCTGGTCAGCCGCCGAACGGCTTCCGGAATTGAGAGGACGCCCTGGTCGCGCGCCCAGTGCCCGATCAGCCTGAGCCCGAAGCCGACGTCGCACAGGAACGTGAGGTGGGCGCCGGCGTCGGACAGCGACACATGCGTCTCGGGATCGGTGATCAGCCGCCCGACGCCGCCGGGATCGGCGTTCAGCAGCTCGGCGGTGAACAAGGTCTCGAGCTTGTCGGCGAGTCCGAAATCCAGGAACCAGTCCAGCGGATGGCGCCGGTCGGCGGCGGCGAGCTCGGCCACGGACTTGCCTTCGCGGCCGCGCAAGTCCGAGGTTGCGGCCTCGACGACATGCAGCTTGTCCCATTCGCCGTTGAACAGCCGTCCGCGCCGCCGGTCGATGTCGGCCTTCACCGTCTCGCGGAACCGCTCGTCGCGATAGACCTGGGTCAGCGCCTCGCCATGCGCTTCCATCGCCGGCTTCCACGCCGGCAGGCTCTCGAACACGTACGGGCTCTGGAGCGTGAACTCCATGGTCAGCGGGCAGCACGATACCTGGCCGATCAGCCGGCGCCCGCGCGACCGGGCGGCGCGGATCTCGTCGATGCGCTTGAACACCGCATCGGGGTCGAGCTGGTTGTAGAACAGCGCTGCGATCAGCACCGGCCGGCCGGTCTCGGCGGCGAGGCTTTCGAGATACGGGATCGAGGTCGTGCTGCCGCGAGTCAGCATGAACAGGCCGCGCCCGCCCTCGGCCATGGCGTGCACCAACGCTCGCTGCTCCCGCTCGTCGGCCAGGCGCGACGGCATCGGGATGCCGAGCTCGCCGTTATGTGCTTCGCTGGTCGAGGTCGCGAAGCCGACCGCCCCCGCCGCCATGGCGCCGCGCACCAGGCTTTGCATCGCCTCGATCTCGGCGTCGGTCGCGGCGCGCTTCGCCGCGGCGTCGCCCATCACATAGGTGCGAACGGAGGAATGGCCGATGAATGCGGCGACGTTCGGCCCGACGCCGCGCCGCGTCAGCATATCCATGTAATCGGCGAAGCTCTCGAAGCCCCAGTCGATGCCGCTGCGCAGCGCCTCGATCGACATCCCCTCGACATGCGTCAGGTTGCGCATGGTGAGGTCGCGGTCGGCCGCGCGGCAGGGCGCGATCGTGAAGCCGCAATTGCCGATGACCACCGTGGTGACGCCGTGCGCCGGCGACGGATCGGCGTACGGATCCCAGGTGAGCTGCGCGTCGTAATGCGTGTGGCCGTCGATGATGCCCGGCGCCAGCGTCAGACCGTCGGCGTCGACGGTCTGACGCGCGGCACCCACGTCGCGTCCGATTGCGGCGATGCGGCCGTCCTTGACCGCGAGCTCGCCGCCCCGGGGCGGCGTGCCCACCCCGTCGACGAGGATCGCGTTCTTGATGACCAGGTCGTGCATGTCGAGAGGGTAGCGGGGCATGGGATCATCAGCAAGCGCCAGCCGCGCATCTCTGCGCGGCTTCGCGCCGGATTCGAGGAGACCGGCTCCATCCGATCACGGAATCGGACATCGAGTTCCGGTTGCCTACACGATTTGCCGATATACGGGCGGTGCCCGCCTTAACTTGCCTGAGGCATTCAGCTCCTCGAGAATATCCAAGCACTGCGCCACGTCATTGAAAGGCAATCTCCGGATGGCGTCGTGCTCGCATTCCCACCATCGGATTTTTAGCAATCGGTCGATGATCGTCTCCGAAAAGCGATATCTGCGCACCTCGCCTGGGACCCCAGTCACGATCGCGTAAGGCGGAACGTCCTTCGTGACGACCGCCCCTGCCGCGACAATGGCGCCGTCGCCGACCGTGACTCCGGACTTGATCACCGCGTTGGCTCCGATCCAGACGTCGCTGCCGATGATCGTGGGCTGATTTTCCGGGAACGCGTTTCGCGGCAACGTCGGATGGTCCTCCGGGAACGGATGGAAGTGGTCGCGATATTGGAAAAAATGCACGCTGAGCCAGTCTGTCGGATGCTCGCCGACGCCGATCTGACAACCAACAGCGGAGAGGCAGTAGCGGCCGATAGTGACCTCCTCGCCGATGATCGCGCTGATGATATTCGAATAGCCACCGATGCGGCGGGCGAATGCGTAGCCGACGACCTCGACGGGCGCCTCCAGGAAAATTGCGCCGCCGACCGGCCGAAGCTGTCGGAGGTGAAAGCCCTCCTTTTCGAGCGCGTCTCTATCCATCGGCTAGCAGGCACCGGTTCATGTACAGGCTTTGGGGACCGCTCGGAATCCGGCCGCGCGCGAGCGCGGACGATCTGGTCGACGGGCGAATGACGGCGGGGTTCCGATAAAGACCATATCGGGCCCAGAACATGAGACGTCGGCCTTCGGTCAGCGGCTCGCCCTTATGCAGGCCGCTGGTGTCGGCGAAGAAGCCCGTCCCCGCGGGTCCGGTGATCGTCTCGGCGAGGCCCGGGAATATCACCTGGTACAGATCATCTTTGCCGTATCCCGTCGGCGGGGTGTAGAGGTCGATCACGCTCACGTCCCGGCCGAATTTTTGCGACGCTCGCGGGCCATTTTCCCTAATCGCGCGCTCTATAAGCTGGGTGCGATGAGACCGGCGGATATAGGTGTGAGCGCCGCTGTTCGGGCCGACATCCGTCAAGAAAACAAACAGCGTGCAAAACCGGTAATCATCGAGGTCGCGGTGGAACGACTGCGAATAGCTGGCGGTCCCATGACCCGGGAACGACCACCACGCGTGCAGGGAGTACAGGGTCGGCGCGCAGCCCAGATGCTGCCCGGCGATGTCGATGATGTCCGGCCGGTTCGACAGCTCGAGCAGATACGGTGCAGCAATGACGTCGTCGGGCTCATAGCTGCCGTAATGAAAGCACTCGGCGTCGCCGCCAAGGCGACGCCGGATCCCGTCGCTCATGTCGGGGACGTGGGCGTTGAAGCAAGGCAAGTCCTCGAAGTAGCTGACGAGTTCCGAGCACTGCGTCGGCGTGAGCAAAGCGCCCATGCGAATCACGCCTTCGCTCGTGAGTGGGTGCTCGTCTCCTTGGGCATCTGACGTCCGGGGGACGGTCCGGTTCACGATCTCCGCAAGACCTTGGCTGATCGCGTACCGGTACTGCGGACCCGTGTGCTCCTGCAGAAAATGCAGGAACCGCAGGTTCATCTGTGCATCCACGCTCGAAACCGACGCATCAGTCATGACTAGTGCCCCCGATCATTACCCCGCCCGCAATCATACCGGGTGGCCGCATGGCCGGCCACACGGCACAGGCCGAGGGCGGCAGGTTGTTAGTCTTGGAGGAGCCCGAACTCCTGGATCGTCGGCGCCACTTCGGCGACCGTGTCGGCCAGGACCTGCGCCAACTCGGCCGGGGTCGAGGCGACCGCGATCGAGCCCGCATTCTCGACCAGCGCGCGATAGGCCGGGGCGTCGACGATCGCGGCGACGTGCCGGTTGAGCGTCTCGATGATCGGTGCCGGCGTGCCGGCGGCGGCGCAGATCCCGAGCCAGCCGAAGCGCACGAACTTGATCCCGCTCTCGATGAGGGTCGGGATTTCCGGCGACGCGCCCAGACGCGTCGGGCTGGTCGTGGCGATGATCTTCAGCTGCTTCTCCCGGTATTGCGGCATGATCGCCAGCGTCGGCGAGACGTAGAAATGGACGCGCTCGGCGACCAGCTCCTGCACCACTTGCGGGCCGCCGCGGAACGGCACCTGCACCATGGTGATGCCGGTCAGCTTCTCGAGCTGCCGGGCCAGGATCTCCTGCGCCGAGCCGGTGCCGACCGTCGCGTAAGTCACCTCGCCCGGATGGGCTTTGGCATAGGTCACGAACGAGCGGAAATCGGTCGCTTGGATGCTGTTGGCCAGCGCCAGCCCGTAATAGTACTTCGCGATCAGCGAGACCGGCGCCAGGTCCTCGAGCTTGAAGCCAGGATTTTTATAAGCGGCGATGTTGATCGATTCGAAATGGGTGCAGAGCAGCAGGTTGTAGCCGTCGGGCCGCCGCGACAGCACGTCGCGGGTCGCGATCATTCCCGCCGCCCCCGGCTTGTTCTCGACCACCACGCGCTCGCCGAGCGCGTCGCCCAGGCGGTCGGCCACGAACCGCGCCGGGATATCGGTCGGCCCGCCGGCCCCGAACCCGATGACCAGGCGGATCGGCTTGCTGGGGTACGCGTCCTCCGCCTGCGCCGTCGGCGCGGTCAGCGCGATGACTACCGACAACGCGGCGAACCGCACCCCCACCCCAACCCTCCCCCGTCCAGGGGGAGGGGGCAGGAGGGACCGCGTTTGTCTTTTCCCTCCCCCCTTGCGGGGGAGGCGCGAGGACGACCAGCGAACGCTCCGGTGGAGCGTTCGCCGTCCGAGCGGGTGGGGGGTCACCGCCACAATTCCTTTGTTGCCAGCCGCGCCCCCTCGGCGAGGCTCTTGAATTTCGCCCACACGATCTCCGGCTCGATTTCCGGCGGCTCGCCGGGGACGAGCGTCGAGGCAAAGCCGCAATCCGTGCCCGCTATGACGTTCTCGCGGCCGACCAGCTTCGCCAGCCGCACGATCCGCTCCGCCACCAGCTCCGGATGCTCGACGATCACCGAGGTGTGCGTGATGCAGCCGGGAATGAGCGCCTTGCCGTCCGGCAGCTTGACCTGCTCCCACACCCGCCACTCGTGCTCGTGCCGCGGGTTGGCCATCTCGAACGAATAGAAATTCGCCCGGATCTTCACCAGCAGGTCGGCGAGGTGCTTCATCTCGAGGTCGCTGGTGCGCGGCCCCATGTTGATGCCGTAGCAGGTGTGGTGGCGCACGCGCTCCGGCGCGATGTTGCGGAGCGCGTGGTTCAGCGCCTCGATCCGCCGGGCGGCCCATGCGCGCGCGTCCGCCACGCTCGCCTCGGGCGACAGCATGTAGTGCATGGCCAGACGCGGGTCGTCGATCTGCACCTGGAACCCGGCGGCGACGATCGTCTCGTACTCCTGGCTGAGCGCCTCGGCGACCGCGAACACATGCTCCTCGTCGGTCTTGTAGAAGCGGTTCTCCATCAGGCCGGCGCAGCTCGACGGCGACACCGACGGCACGAACACGTCCGCCGGCGACCTGCCGTCGAGCGCCGCCTTGAGGTTGTCGAGATCGGTCCGCAGGATCGCCTGTCCGACATATTTGATCGGCCCGGTGCACGCGAAGCGCTGCGGCTGCGTTCCGGAATGGGCGCCGTCCTTGTAGAAGGTCGGAAACGCGCTGTTCTCGCGCGTGCGGCGATGGCCGCTCTTCGCCGCCATCGGCTCGAGGCCGGCCAGGCGCTCCACCGCGTAGGTCTGGAAGCTCGGCTTCGACTGCTCGCCGTCGCTCACCACATCGAGGCCGAACTCCACCTGGCGGGCGACGATCTCCGCCACCGCGTCGCGGATCCGCTCGGCCAGCGCCGGTGGGTCATAGGACCGCCCCGACAGTTTGGCGAACATCAGCGCCGACAGGCCGTCGGACCTGGGCAGGCTTCCGGTGTGGGTGGTGAGGATGCGCCGCTGGCGCTCGTCGAGGCTGGGCATGCTGTCTCCGTGAAGGGTCGGTCCGCGAAGCTTAATGAGATTTGCGCCCGCCCGGTACCACTCTCCGTCCCACTGAGCGTCGGCGGATTCGTCATGGCGTGATGCGGTTTCACGGTCCGCAGGCGCTCGCGCCGAATAATTTCCGGGCCCCTCTTGATCCTCCTCTTGCGGGTTTTAACTGTTCGCGCAACTCGCTGTCGCCCGCGTCGAGCGCCGCTGGGCGTCATTTTATGCAACGGATGGAGATCGAGCCATGAAGTTCAGGCCGCTGCACGACCGCGTCGCGGTCAAGCGCATTGAAGAAGAGGAAAAGACGCGCGGAGGCATCATCATTCCGGACACCGCGAAGGAGAAGCCGCAGCAAGGCCAGGTCCTCGCCGCCGGCCCGGGTGGGCGCGATGAAACCGGCAAGCTGGTTCCCCTCGACGTCAAGGAAGGCGACCGCGTCCTGTTCGGCAAGTGGTCCGGCACCGAGGTCGTGATCGACGGCGACGAGCTCTTGATCATGAAGGAGTCGGACATCCTCGGGATCCTGGAAGGCGGCGCCGCCAAGCGCAAAACCGCCTGACTGCCCGGAGCCACACCAGACAGGAGATTTGAACCATGGCCGCGAAGGAAGTGAAATTTTCCAGCGAGGCGCGCGCGAAGATGCTGCGCGGCGTCGACATCCTGGCCGATGCAGTGAAGGTCACCCTCGGCCCCAAGGGCCGCAACGTCGTGCTCGACAAGCCGTTTGGCGCACCGCGGATCACCAAGGACGGCGTCACCGTCGCGAAGGAGATCGAACTGCCGGATAAGTTCGAGAACATGGGCGCCCAGATGGTGCGCGAGGTCGCCTCCAAGACCAGCGACGTCGCCGGCGACGGCACGACCACCGCGACGGTGCTGGCGCAAGCCATCGTCCGCGAGGGGGCGAAGGCCGTGGCCGCGGGCATGAACCCGATGGACCTCAAGCGCGGCATCGACGTCGCGGTGGAGAAGGTGATCGACGACATCAAGGGCCGGTCGAAGAAGCTCAGCGGCAACGACGAGATCACGCAGGTCGCGACTATCTCCGCCAACGGCGACCGCTCGATCGGTGAGATGCTGGCCAAGGCGATGGAGAAGGTTGGCCGCGAAGGGGTGATCACGGTCGAGGAGGCCAAGAGCCTCGAGACCGAGCTGGATATCGTCGAAGGCATGCAGTTCGACCGCGGCTACGTGTCGCCCTATTTCATCACCAACCCCGAGAAGATGCGGGTCGAACTCGACGATCCCTACATCCTGATCCATGAGAAGAAGCTGTCGAGCCTGCAGCCGATGCTGCCGCTGCTGGAAGCCGTCGTGCAGTCCAGCCGACCTCTCTTGATCATCGCCGAGGAGGTCGAGGGCGAGGCGCTCGCGACCCTGGTGGTCAACAAGCTGCGCGGCGGCCTCAAGGTCGCGGCGGTGAAGGCGCCGGGCTTCGGCGATCGCCGCAAGGCGATGCTGGAGGACATCGCGATCCTGACCGGCGGCGAGTTCATCAGCGAGGATCTCGGCATCAAGCTGGAAAACGTCACCCTCGCCATGCTCGGCCGCGCCAAGCGCGTCATCGTCGAGAAGGAGCACACGACGATCGTCGACGGCGCCGGCAAAAAGAAGGATATCGAGGCGCGCATCGCACAGATCAAGGCGCAGATCGAGGAGACCACCTCGGACTACGACCGCGAGAAGCTGCAGGAGCGCTTGGCGAAGCTGGCTGGTGGCGTCGCGGTGATCCGGGTCGGCGGAGCGACGGAAGTCGAGGTGAGGGAGCGGAAGGACCGCGTCGACGACGCGATGCATGCGACGCGCGCGGCGGTCGAGGAAGGCATCCTGCCCGGCGGCGGCGTGGCGCTGCTCTATGCCGCCCGCGTTCTCGACCAGGCCCGCACCAAGAACGACGATCAGCAGGTCGGCGTCGACATCGTCCGCAAGGCGCTGACGACGCCGACCCGGCAGATCGCCGAGAACGCGGGCGCTGACGCCGCCATCGTCGTCGGTAAGCTGATGGAGCA
This sequence comes from Alphaproteobacteria bacterium, assembly GCA_036394195.1. Taxonomy (GTDB): domain Bacteria; phylum Pseudomonadota; class Alphaproteobacteria; order CACIAM-22H2; family CACIAM-22H2; genus DATJPD01. The sequence continues at coordinate 16,685 of DASWFO010000190.1, forward strand.
GAAAAACCCCAATTGGGGGTACGACGCTCAGAACGGGCAGTACGTCGACATGATGAAGGAGGGCATCATCGATCCGACGAAGGTCGTGCGCCTCGCCCTCCAGGATGCGTCCTCCGTCGCCGGCCTCCTGATCACCACCGAAGCCATGGTCGCCGAGCGGCCCGAGACGAAGCCCGCACCGGCCATGCCGGGCGGCGGCATGGGCGAAATGGATTTCTAGAGACCGCGTCCAGGGGTCGCATCGCACGGCACCGCATGACAAAAAAGCGGCGCCGCGGCGGCCTCAAGAGCCGCCGGGCGCCGATGACCACGCTGGGCGGAATGCGCCGGGAAGGCATACCGTCCCGGAACTCTTTCGGAGCGCCCCCGTTGGCCTAACGTCTCGGGAACGCGCGTCCAGCGCGAGGAGGAGTTTCTATGAATCAGGTGATCTATCTGGTCGGTCTCGTTGTGGTCGTGATGGCCATCCTGTCCTTCGTCGGCCTGCGCTGAGGCGGGCATCATGGCCACCATCCCCACCCCGGCCGAGGGCATCGCGGTCGTCACCGACGAGCCGGCCTTTTCCTACGTCCAGTGGGGGCCGATCGCGGCCGGCGCCGTGGCCGCCGCGGCGCTGGCCTTCGTGCTGCACGGCTTCGCGGCCTCGATCGGCCTTGCCGTCAGCTCAGCGGCGCCGACATGGCGCGACGCCTCGCCGTTCCTCTGGATCCTCTCCGGCGTCTATCTGCTGCTGGTGGCGCTCGCCTCGTACGGGCTTGGCGGCTACATCGCCGGCCGCATGCGCGAGGCGCTGACCGACGGCACCGCCGAGGAAGTCGAGGCGCGCGACGGCACGCACGGTCTCTTGGTGTGGGGCCTCGCGACCCTGCTGACCGGTCTCATGGTGGCGCTGGCGGCACCGGTCGCGGTCCGGCTCGCCGCGCCGTCGTCCGGGGAGGCGGGTCCGGCCGTGTCGATCGGCGGCGAGAACATCATCGCCTACGATCTCGACCGGCTGTTCCGGTCCGAGGTCCGGCCGGTCGACGAGGACATCAGCTACAACCGTGCCGAGGCCGCGCGCATCCTGCTCACCGCGTCCGGCCATGATGGCGTGTCGCCCGAGGATCGCACCTATCTGATTGGGCTGGTCGGGCAGCGCACCGGCCTCTCGCCCGCCGACGCGACGCGCCGCGTCGACAGTGTCATCGCCAGCGCCAAGCAGAACATCGAACGTGCGCGCAAGGCCGGTGTCGTGCTGGCGTTCATGGCCGGGGCCGCCGCCCTGGTCGGGGCCGCGGCCGCGTGGTACGCGGCGCTCACCGGCGGCCGCCATCGCGACAGCGGCATCGCGTTCCTGTGGGGCAACGGCATCCGCCGCCGCTCGGTGCTGGGTTAGACCCACAGCCCGACGCTTCGTCGGACCGCAGACTCGACCGCGGTCGCGCGCGCTTGTGCGCGCGGGAGCCAAGCGGCACGGCAGGCACAATCGCGCAGCGCGATTTGCCGGTGCCGCGCCCGGCGCCTGAGGGACCCACTTTAAACAACGCCCGCGACAAGCCGCCGAGGTTGGGGCATCGGCGGCTTTTCTCGCGCGCTCGCCAGGGTTTTTCGTCGATTTGATATCGATCAACGCGGCGCGCGGTTAGACCAGCATCGATCAAACGCCGCGCGTCGCGATGACAGCGGTCGCGCCCGGGACTATAGTTTCCGCAAAAGCGCGGCGGCCCAGCACCGCCTGCGGGAGAAACGCCGATGTCCCCGATCATGCCGAGCTCGGTGATCATTCGTCCCATCGATCCCGCCCAGCCGGGCTTCGCCGGCGAGGTGTGGGGCGTCGACATCGCGCGCGGCGTCTCTGCCGCCGAGGCCGCCGCCCTCGACGCCGGCATGGACCGGTTCGCGGTGCTGGTGTTCCGGGACCAGCGGATCAGCGACGAGGAGCAATATGCCTTCTCGTGTCATTTCGGTCCGATGGAGAAGGCGACCGGCGACATCGTCACCGACCCCGGCGCGCGCCGCCTCAGCCTGGACATCAACGACATCTCGAACCTAGACCGCGACGGCCGGGTGCTGGCGCGCGACGACCGCCGCCGGCTGTTCTCGCTGGGCAATCTCCTGTGGCATTCCGACAGCTCGTTCAAGCCGACCCCGGCCAAGTACTCGCTGCTCTCCGCGCGCGCCATCCCGGGGGCGGGCGGGAACACCGAATTCGCCGACATGCGCGCCGCGTGGGACGCGCTGGACGAGCCGACCAAGTGCCAGTGCCGCGGCCTCGTCTGCGAGCACAGTCAGCTCTTCTCGCGCGGTATTCTCGGCTTCACCGATTTCACCGAGGCGCAGCGGCGGGAGTGGGAGCCGGTGCCGCAGCGCCTCGTCCGCCGCCACCCCAAGACCGGCCGGCTATCCCTGTTCCTGTCCTCGCATGCCGGCGCCATCCAGGGCTGGCCGGTGCCCGAGGGGCGCGCGTTCCTGCGCGACCTCACCGAGCACGCGACGGAGCGGCGGTTCGTCTACGCCCATGTATGGCGGCCGTTCGACCTCGTGATGTGGGACAACCGCGTGGTCATGCACCGCGGCCGCCGCTACGACCACGCCCAGGTCCGCGACATGCACCGCACCACCGTCGCCGATTCCGCTCCAACCTTGCAGCAGCCCGGCCCGTAAGGCGGTTCCCGTGTGGATGGAATCGTGCCTCCTCCCGCGTCATTCCCGCGCAAGCGGGAATCCAGAATCGTTTTCACCACAGAGGCACAGAGGTCACGGAGAAGAAGAGGAGACGGAATTCTCCTTATCTTCCCTCCGTGTTCTCTGTGTCTCCGTGGTTGAATTCTCTGGATGCCCGCTTTCGCGGGCATGACGAATGTGGAGTGGTTCGACCTAATCGGGATCTGCTCTAGCCTCTACCTCCAGCTCTCGTCCACGCAGGGCTTCGGGACTTCGCCCTTTTCCTGCGCCAGGCTCGGATAGTCGGTGTAGCCCTTGGCGCCGCCGCCGTAGAAGGTTTTCGGATCCGGCTCGTTGAGCGGCACCCGGTCGCGCAGGCGCAGCGGCAGATCAGGGTTGGCGAGGAACTTGCGGCCGAACGCGATCACGTCGGCCAGCCCGGCCTCCAGCCACTCCTCGGCGGTGTCGCGGTTGAAGCCGCCGGCGATCATCAGCTTGCCGCGATAGGTCTTGCGCATGAGCTCTACTATGTTCAGCGCCCGCGTCGCCGGCGGCTGGCCTTTCTCCATCTGCGCCATGGCCGGATTGACCAGGTGCAGATAGGCGAGCTCGTAGTCGTTGAGCTTCTTCGCGACGGCCGTGAACGTCGTTTCCGGATCGTCGTCGGTGATGTCGTTGAACGTGCTCATCGGCGACAGCCGCACGCCGACGCGGTCCGCCCCCCAGATATCGATCGCCGCCTCGACCACGTCCGTCAGCAGGCGCATCCGGTTCTCGACCGGCCCGCCGTAGGCGTCGGTGCGCTTGTTGGTGCTGGAATCGATGAACTGCTCGAGCAGGTAGCCGTTCGCGGCGTGCACCTCGACGCCGTCGAACTTGGCGCGCTGCGCATTACGCGCGGCGCGGTAATATTGCCGCACCAGGTAGGGCATCTCCTCGATCTGCAGCGCCCGCGGCGTCACGAACGGCACCAGTGCGCCCTCGCCGTTTTCGTTCTCGATGAACGCGTCGCCGGCGGGCTTGATCGCCGAGGGCGCCACCGGCGGCATGCAATCCGGCTGCAGCGCCGGGTGCGAGATTCGCCCCACATGCCACAGCTGCAGGAACATGCGCCCGCCGGCGTCATGCACCGCGTTGGTCACCCGCCGCCAGCCCTCGACCTGCTGCCGGCTGTGAATGCCGGGCGTCCACGCATAGCCCTGGCCCTGCATCGAGACCTGGGTCGCCTCGCTGATGATCAGGGCCGCGGAGGCGCGCTGCGCGTAGTAGCAGGCCATCAGCGGCGTCGGCACGTTGCCGGGCTGGCCGGCGCGCGAGCGGGTGAGCGGCGCCATCACGACCCGGTGGGGCAGCTGGAGCGCCCCGAGGCGGATCGGCTGGAACAGCCGCTCAGCCGGTTCTTTGTTCGTCGCGGGCCGATCGGAGGACAGGACGTCCGACATAGGGGGTATCTCCACGCGGTTCGGGTGGTGCCCCGATCATGCCCACCCCACCACCCCCCGCCTTGACGGGCGTCAATTGGCAGGCCAACGCCCCCTCCGGAGATGCTCCACTACCCAACAGGCCGAGGCTTCCTCGGTCAACAGATCACGCTCGCGACCGCGCGCGCGCTTATGCGCGCGGAAGCCAAGCAGCGCGGATGCGCCGCGCCCGGCGCTTGAGGGACTCAATAAGTCCTTTCAGCGCGAGCAGGCAGGAAGCTGCGGTCGAAGACTTCGCCGGGCGCCGGCTTCCGCGGCAATTCGAACGCCTCGGCGAGCATCGCGATGCCCTTGGCCATCCGCTGGTCGTCGACGTCGCCCAAGCCCAGCTTTTCCGTTTCCGGCGCCAGCATCAGGTTGTCGAACACGTAGTCGAGACGCTTGCGCTCAAGCGGTGCGTTGGTCAGCGGCTCGGCCGTGACCAGCGCCTTGATGCCGCCGTCGCGGTCCTTGATCACGTCGCGCAGGCCCGCGTTGACGGCGCGCAGGAACGCCGCCACGGTTTTGGGGTTCTCCTTGGCGAACGGGGCGGAGACGATGATACAGTTGGAGTACAGGTCGATCCCGTAATCCTTGTAGGAGAACCAGCGCAGATAGGTGTCGGGATCCAGCTTCATCCCGATCAGGTTGATGTAGCTCGTCTGGTTGAACACCGCCGAGGCGTCGGCGGTGCCGTTCACCACCACCTGCTCCTGGAGCTGCGGCGAGACGGTGATATTGTTCACCTTGGTCGGATCGACGCCGTTCATGCGCGCCAGGATCGGGAACAGCTTGATCGCCGACCCGCCGGCCGCCGCCGCCAGGCTCCGGCCTTCGAGATCCTTCAGCGTCTTCACCGGCCCGTCCGCCTTGGCGATGAGGGCGAAGGGCGGATTGTTGTAGAGCATGTAGACGACCAGCGGCGTGTTCGTCCGCGTCGCCGTGGCCTGGATCAGGATGTTGATGTCGCCGACGCCCATCGGGTACTGGTTCGAGACGATCGCCTGGGTGGTGCCGGCGCCGCCGGCCCCCTGGTCGAGGACGACGTCGAGGCCCTCGCGCGCGAAATAGCCCTTCTGCTGGGCGACGAAGTACCAGCTGTGCACCGCCTGGTATTTCCAGTCGAGCAGGAACTTGATCTGCGTCTTCTGCTGCGCCGCCGCCGGCCCCGCCGCCGCGAGCGCCAGCACGCCGGCCAAAAGGCTCATGATGATGCGCATGATGCTCTCCCCTCTCGCTCTCTCGATCGTCATGGCCGGACCTGTTCAGACTTGTTCCGGCCATCCACGTGGTTCTGCAAATTGCGGCTGTCTGAGCCGGCGGCACGACGTGGATGCCCGCAACGAGTGCCAACGAGTGCGGGCATGACGGAACAGGACTGTCGCCGCGCTGCCGCTCATCCTATCGCGAAATCGTTCTTCCGGTATGCCCATCCGCACACCCGGCGCTCGATGAGCGCGAAGATGCCGTACAGGCCGATGCCGAGCAGCGCCAGCAGCAGCAGGGCCGCGAACACCAGCGGCACGTCGAAGGTCGACGACGCGACCAGCATCGCGTTGCCGATGCCGCGGTTGGCCGCCACCGTCTCCGACAGCACGGTGCCGACGAACGCGAGCGTCACCGCCACCTTCAGCGAGGCGAAGAAGTAGGGCAGCGTGCGCGGCAGCCCGACATTCCACAGGATCTCCAGGCGCGAGGCGCCCAGCGCCTTCAGCACGTCCTCGAGCTCCGGCTCGGTGGTGGCGAGGCCGGCCGCCACGTTGACCACCACCGGGAACAGGCAGATCACCACCGCGGTCAGCACCGCCGGCACGAAGCCGGTGCCGAACCACAGCACGAAGATCGGCACCACCGCGACCTTGGGAATGGACGAGAAGCCGACCAGCAGCGGGTAGGCGACGTCGTAGGCGGTGCGCGAGAAGCCGACCAGCACGCCCAGCGCCACGCCGGCCGCGACGCCCAGCACGAAGCCGAGCAGCGTCTCGTTCAACGTCTGCAGCGCGTGCGGCCACAATCCCGGAAAGCGCTGGATCAGGGCCGCCACGATCTGGCTCGGCCGCGGCAGGACCAGGTCGCTGACGTTGAAGAGGAGCGACAGGATCTCCCACGCCGCGAAGATCGCCAGCAGCAGTGCCGCCGAGCGCAGCCGCTGCCGGTTCTGAGACGAGATCATCGCGCCCTCGTCGTCATCGCTGAGCCACCGTCGTTCCGCCGCGCGCATCGAAGATGGCGCCGCGCAGCGCCAGCGTCTCGCCGCCGAACGCGTTGCCGTACGTCAGCTCGATCGTGCGCGGGTAGGGGAACGGGATCGCCTGCTCGCGCACCACCCGGCCCGGGCGCGACGTCATCACCACCACGCGGCCGGCGAGGAACGTCGCCTCTCGGAGATCGTGGGTCACCAGGATCACGGTCGGCCGCTTTTTCATCCACAGCGCCTGCAGCACCGCCCACAGCTCCTCGCGGGTGAACTGGTCGAGGGCGGCAAACGGCTCATCGAGCAGCAGCAGCTTCGGGTCATGGATCAGCGCCCTGCACAGCGACGCGCGCTGCAGCATGCCGCCGGAGAGCTGCCACGGCCGCTTGTCGCCGGCATCGGCGAGGCCGACGGTCGCCAGCAGCGCGTCGGCGCGCTCGCGGAACTCGCCCTTGCGCTTGGCCGCGAACTCGGCCTTGAACGGCTCGACGATCTTCAGCGGCAGCATCACGTTCTGCCGGATGGTCAGCCACGGCAGCATGGTCGGGTTCTGGAACGCCATGCCGGCGATCTTGAGCGGCCCCGCGACGTCGCGGCCGGCGACCGCGACGCGACCCTTGGTCGGCCGAACCAGCCCCGACACCAGCTTCATCAGGGTCGACTTGCCGCAGCCCGACGGTCCGACCACCGCCATCAGCTCGCCCTCGGCGACATCGAGCGTCAGGTCTTTGACCGCGAGCGTTCCGCCCGGATAGGCGAGGTCGACCTGGCTGAGCTCGACCAGCGGCCGCCGTGCGGCCGGGCTTGCGCCAGCCGCCGGGCTGACCATCCGGTCAACGCCCGCCGCGACCTCACCAAAAGGAGCCGACACCGCCATTCACGTACAATGTTCGCCGCCGCGAACGTTGTCCATAAGCATTCAAGAAACAGCGACGCGCGTGCATGGCACGCGCGTCAAGAAGTGGATCGACCGGGCGGGCTGATCGCCGTGAGTCACTCGCAGGCGCGGATGCGCCTGCGGCGCCGAGCAACTAGGGTTGGGGTGGCGGCTAGTTGCGAGGCGCTCGGAAAAACCCGCTCATTTCTTAATGAGCGGGCATCCGCCTTCGTTGAGCGGCCGGTAGGCTTGGTCGCCCGGCACCGTCGCCAGGACATTGTAGACGTCCCATTCGCTTTTCGATTCCGCCGGCGTCTTCACCTGCATCAGGTACATGTCGTGCACCATCCGGCCGTCCTCGCGCAGAACGCCGTTCCTGGCGAAGAAGTCGTTGATCGGCGTCGCCTTCATCTTGGCGACCACCTTCAGCGCGTCGTCGGTGCCGATCGCGTCGATCGCCTTCAGGTAGTACATGATCGACGAGTAGATGCCGGCCTGGATCATGCTCGGCATCCGCTTGGCCTTCTCGTAGAAGCGTTTCGAAAACGCGCGGGTCTCGTCGTTCAGGTCCCAGTAGAAGCCTTCGGTGATGATCAGGCCGCTGGCGGTGCGCAGCCCCAGCGCATGCGCATCGGAGATCTGGAACAGCAGGGCCGCCAGCTTCTGGCCGCCCTGCCCGAGGCCGAACTCCGACGCCTGTTTGATCGAGTTCTGCGTATCGCCGCCGGCGTTGGCGAGCCCGACCACCTTGGCCTTCGACGCCTGGGCCTGGAGCAGGAACGACGAAAAGTCGGCGGTGTTGAGCGGGGCCCGCGCGGCACCCAGCACCTTGCCGCCGGCTTTCGTCACCACCTCGGCCGTGTCGCGCTCGAGCGCATGCCCGAAGGCGTAATCCGCGGTGATGAAGAACCAGCTGTTCTCGCCGCGCTCGACCAGGGCCTTGCCGGCGACATGGGCCAGCGCATAGGTGTCGTAAGTCCACTGAATGCCGTTGGGCGAGCAGGCGCTGCCGGTGAGGTCGGAGGATGCCGGCCCCGACATCAGGAACACCTTGTTCTTCTCGCGTGTCACCTGCTGGATCGCCAGCGCCACCGAGGAGGTCGGCACGTCGACGATCGCATCCACCTTCTCGGTGTCGTACCACGACCGTGCGATGCCGGCGCCGACGTCCGGCTTGTTCTGGTGATCGGCGCCGATCACCTCGACCGGCTTGCCCTTGACCTTGCCGCCATAATCCGCGACCGCCATCTGGGCCGCGATCAGCGAGCCGGGACCGGTGGAATCCTGATAGAGGCTGCTCATGTCGGTGAGCACGCCGAGCTTCACCACGTCATCGCTGATCTGCGCATGGGCCGGGACGGCCATGCCGAGGAGCCCCGCGGCGCACAGCGTCGCCGCGGCCAGGCGAACCGATGTCATGCGTATCCTCCCTGCTGGTTTTGAAGAAGCCTAGTCCTCGCCACCCCCACCGGCAAGTTGGGATGATATAAAGAGGACGCGTGGCGTTAGCCACGCGTCACGAAGTGGTGCCGCATGCAGACTCTAAGGGTGAGTACCTCGCAGGCGCGGATGCGCCTGCGGCGCCGAGCGACTAGGGTTGGTGTGGCGGCTAGTCGCGAGGCGCCCTCAATATGAGGGGCGCGGACATCGTCGCTCAGACGCTCACGCAGCTCGGCTGCCGCCGGCTGTTCACGCTCTCCGGCAATCACATCATGTCGATCTTCGACGCGGCCCTCGATGCGGGGCTCGATCTCGTGCATGTGCGGCACGAAGCCGCCGCCGTGCACATGGCCGACGCCTGGGGACGGCTCACCGGCGCGCCCGGTGTGGCGCTGGTCACCGGCGGGCCCGGCCACGCCAACGCGGTCGGCGCGCTGTTCACGGCCCTGGCCGCGGAATCGCCGATGGTCCTGCTGTCCGGCCATGCCGCGACCTGGGAGCTCGGGCGCGGCGGCTTCCAGGAGCTTCGTCAGGCCGACATGGCCGCACCCGTGGCCAAGGCGTCGTGGATGGCGACCTCGGCCGCCGGCCTCGGCCGTGACATCGCGGCGGCGATGCGCCTCGCCGTGTCCGGCCGGCCCGGCCCGGTCCATGTGAGCCTGCCGTCGGACCTGCTGGACGCGCAGGTCGACGGCTCCGCGACCGCGGCGCTGGACGCGGCCGCCGGGGCGCCGCCGGGGCTCGCCGATGCCGCCGCCGACACCGTGCTGGCGGCGATCGCGGCCGCGGCCCGCCCGATGATCATCGGCGGTCCGCTGCTGTCCAATCCCGGCGGCCGCGCCACGCTCGCTGAGCTGGAAGCCGCGACCGCGGCACCGGCGGTCATTGTCGAGAGCCCACGCGGCCTCGCCGATGCGACCCTCGGCGCGTTCGCCGATCTCATCCGCCGCGCCGATCTCGTCGTGCTGCTCGGCAAGGCGCTCGACTTCACCTTGAAATGGGCGGCCGCCCCCGCGTTCGACCCGGAGGTGAAGCTGGTCGCGATCGATCCCGACCCGGCGCTGGTCGAGCGCGCGACACAGGAAAAGGGCGAGCGGCTGCTGCTCGGCGCCGTGGCCGACGTGCGGCGCGCGGCGGCGGCCCTGATCGCCCGCGCGGGCCGCCAGCGCCGGCGCGATGGAAGCTGGCTCGCCGAGGCGCGGGCCGCCCTCGACCACCGGCCGGCGTCCTGGGCGACCGTGGTGTCCGACCGTCCGGGCCGGCTGCACCCGGCCGAGGTCTTCCGGGCGCTGCGGCCCTTCATCGAGCGCGACCCGGCGGCGGTGCTGATCTGCGACGGCGGCGAGTTCGCGCAATGGGCGCAGAGCATGCTGCCGGTCCGCCGCCGCCTGGTGAACGGCGTCGCCGGCGCCATCGGCGCCTCGCTGCCGTTCGCGCTCGCCGCTCGCCTGGTCGAGCCGGCGGCCCCGGTCTTCGCCGTGCTCGGCGACGGCACCGTCGGGTTCCATATCGCCGAGTTCGAGACCGCGATGCGCCGGCGCCTGCCGTTCGTCGCCGTGGTCGGCAACGACGCGCGCTGGAACGCCGAGAGCCAGATCCAGCTGCGCGAATACGGACGCCAGCGTATGCATGGCTGCGACCTGCTGCCGGCGCGCTACGACCAGGTGGCGGCGGCGCTCGGCGGGCACGGTGAGTTCGTCGACACGGCCGCGGCGCTGCCGGGCGCCCTCGAGCGGGCACTGGCGAGCGGCAAGCCGGCCTGCGTCAACGTGATGATCGACAGCCTCGCCGCCCCGGTGCTGCGCGAGGGGTGATTCGTTCACGCGCAGTGGTGCCGTTCACCAATCGTCATCCCGGCCGACCCCGGACTTTAATCTGGGGAGAGCCGGGATCCATGGTTCCGCCGGCACGATGGATCCCGGGTCGCGCTGCTGCGCAGCTTGCCCGGGATGACGACGGTTCGAGGTGCATCCGCCGCGCGCGAACCCGAGAGGTCTTGCCCCGCCGCCCGCCTTGCGCAAGCATCCGCCGATGACGTTCTCCCGCACCGCCCGCGTCAACGGTCTCATCGGCGCCGGCCATTTCCTGTCGCATTTCTACATCCTGTGCCTGCCGCCGCTGTTTCTGGCCTGGCAAGACGCCTTCGGCGTGTCGTTCGCCGAGCTCGGCCTGTCGGTGGCCCTGATGGCCGGGGCGACGGCGCTGCTGCAGACCCCGGTCGGCTTCCTGGTCGACCGCTACGGCGCCCGGCCGTTCCTGATCGGGGGCACGCTGCTGATGGCGCTGCCGCTGGCCACCATGGGCCTGGCCACCGCGTACTGGCAGATCCTCGGGCTGGCGCTGCTCTCCGGCATCGGCAACTCGGTGTTCCATCCCGCGGACTACGCGATCCTCGCCGGCTCGGTCGATCGCGAGCGCATGGGCAGCTCGTTCGCGCTCCACACCTTCACCGGTAATCTGGGCTTCGCGGTGGCGCCGTTCGCGACCGCCGCGGGGATGCTGTTGTTCGGCTGGCGCGGCACCTTGATGGCGTTCGGCCTGCTCGGCGTGCCGGTGGTGGCGGCACTCCTGTGGCAGGGCGGCGTCCTGCGCGACCAGCGCCGCCCGGCGGCTGCGGACAAAACTGCGGCGGACGCGGCGGCGCCGCGCGGCGCGGGGTTGCTGCTGTCGCGCCCGATCCTGCTGTTCTTTGGCTTCTTCCTCACCGGCTCGATGGCCGGCTCGGCGCTGCAGGCGTGGCTGATCACCGTGCTGCACGAGGTGAACGGTCTCAGCCTCGAAAGCGCGTCCTCGGCCCTCACCGGCTACGTCGCCGGCGGCGCCGCCGGCACCCTGATCGGCGGTTGGATGGCCGACCGCACGACCCGCCATCTGCCGCTCACCGTGGTCCTCACCGTGCTCGCGGCGGCGCTGATGGCGCTCGCCGGACTGGTCCCGCTGGCCGCGTCGGCCACCATCGCGGCCCTGGCGCTGGCCGGCCTTCTGACCGGCGCCAGCCGCACGCCACGTGACGTGATGCTGAAGGACGCCGCCCCGCCGGGCGAGGTCGGCAAGGTGTTCGGGTTCGTCAGCGCCGCCCTGCCGCTCGGCCAGGCCCTGACGCCGGCGCCCTTCGGCCTGTTGATCGACTGGGGGCGGCCCGACCTCGTGATCCTCGTCGCGGCGGCCCTCCTGCTCGCGAGCCTCGTCTTCCTCCGGACCGCCCGCCGCGCCGCCAGACCGGCGACGGCGCCCGCACCGGCCGAGTGACGACAAAGGACTCCCGCCGGCCCGGCGAGGGAGGGTAGGCTGTGGGACGTCTCAGGAAGGAGCATCGAATGACCCAGCCGAACAGTGCCACCGCGACCGCGAACGGTGTCAAAATCAATTACGTCACCTGGGGGCGGCCCGGATCGCCGCCGGTCGTGCTGCTGCACGGGTTGCGCGCCTATGGCGAATGGTTCGCCCCCCTCGGCGAGGCGCTGGCGGACCGCTACTACGTCGTGGCCCAGGACCTGCGCGGCCGCAATCTGTCCGACTGGGCCAAAGACGGCGACTACACCATCGAAGCCTATGGTCGCGACCTCGAAGGGTTGGTCGGGCATCTGAAGCTGACACGCTTCGCGCTGGGCGGCCACTCGCTGGGCGCCGCAATCGTCGCCCGCTATGCCGCCGAGCACGCGGCGCAGATCGCCGCACTCATGCTGTTCGACGGCAGCCCCGAGCCCGACCCGCGCGGCCGCGGCCGCATCGTGGCCGAGGTGGCGCGTACGCCGCAGAGTTTCCAGTCCTTGGACGCGGCGCGCGATTTCCTGCGCACCATCCACACGCGGGCGTCGGACGCGCACATCAAGACGCGGCTGCGCTGCATGCTGAAGGAGGGCGACGGCGGCACCTTGCAATGGCGGATCGACCGCGCCTGCACCAAGCCGGATCTCGGGCCGGTCGAGAAAGCCTGGGCCAGCCTGCGCGCGATCAACTGTCCGGTGCTCCACATCCGGGGTGCCGAGTCCGACATCCTGACGCCCGAGATGCACGCCAAGATGGCCGCCGCCACGCCGAAGGGCCATAAAGTCGAAGTCCCGGCCGCCGCGCATATGGTCATCGAGGACAACGAGGCCGGCACCGTCGCCGCCGCGAAGACCTTCCTCGACCGCCACTATCTCCCGGTCGCCGCCGCGGCGGAGTGAACCGGTATCTTTCTTCGTCACCCTCGGGCTTGACCAGGTCAAGCCCGGCAATGACGAAGGATAGAGTGAGTCCGACGCTTCGTCGGACGACAGACGCGGCTGCGACTGCAGCCGCGCGCGCTTATGCGCGCGGAAGCCAAGGACCGCGGATACTTTGCGCTGCGTCGCCGGCCTTCAGGCCGCCGACGGGCGCCAAATCAAGAATGGCCCCCGCGTATGAGGGACTGAAAAAAGCGCCCTTGACCAGAAGCGCTGTTGGCGGCCCAATGGCGACAACAATCTGGGAGGAGCCGCGCCATGGCCGATAATCACTCTACGTCTGTAGTGCGCCAATCATCTGTCACCCGCCGCGGCTTCGTCGCTGGCGCGGCGGCGCTCGGCGCCTCTGTTCCGCTGTTCGGCGCCGGCCGCGTCCTGGCGCAGGCCGGTGCTCACCGCATCGACGTGCATCACCACATCGTGCCGCCGAAATGGCTGGACGCGGTCCGCAAGTTCAAGCTCGACAATCCGCCGCTCCTCAACTGGACGCCGGCGAAGACCATCGAGGACATGGACAAGGCGGGGATCGCCACCTCCATCACCTCGCCGACCACGCCGCAGGTGAGCTTCCTCGATCCGGAGCCGGCGGCCGCCGTCGCCCGCGCCAGCAACGAATACGCCAAGCAGCTGATGTCCGATCATCCCGGGCGCTTCGGCGTGTTCGCCATGCTGCCCATGCCGCACGTGGACGAGAGCCTGAAGGAGATCGAATACGCCTTCGACGTGCTGAAGGTCGACGGTGTCGGCATGATGACCAGCTACGGCGACAAGTGGCTGGGTCATCCGCAGTTCCAGCCGGTGTTCGACGAGCTCAACCGCCGCAAGGCGACGGTCTATACTCATCCGACCGGCGCCAATTGCTGCGTCAATCTGGTGCCGGGAATCGCCGAGGCGGCCATCGAGTTCGGCACCGACACGACCCGCACGATCGCCAGCCTGATCTTCAGCGGCGCCTCGCAGCGCCAGAAGGACATCAACTTCATCTTCTCGCATGGCGGCGGCGTCCTGACCGCGGTCGCCGAGCGCTTCCAGATCCAGCTGGTGACCACGCCACCGTACAAGGACAAGTTCACCCGCGAGCAGGTCGATCACGAGCTCTTCCGGTTCTATTACGACACGGCGCAGATCTCGAACGCGGTGACCATCCAGGCGCTGGCCAAGCTCGTCCCGATCTCGCAGATCGTCTTCGGCACGGACTTCCCGTACCGGACCGGCGCCGAGCACGTGCAGGGCCTGGCCAAGGCGTTCAGCGGCGCCGACCTGCGCGCCATCGACCGCGACAACGCGCTCCGCATCCTCCCCCGCCTGAAGGCGGCGTAAGAGCCGTCAGCAATCAGCATTCAGCTTTCAGCCTCCGGCTTTCAGCGCACCCCCTCCGTCACGCCCCGGCCAGTCTTGATTCGCGCCCGTCCGCGGCCTTGAAGGCCGCGAACGCAGCGCAGGGTCCGGGGCGTCCATCCGTATCTTGGATGCCCCGCATGAAGCGGGGCTGACGGAAAAAAGGCCGCTGACAGCTGATGGCTGATTGCTGCTGATAGCGGACCGCTCCCCACTACCGCATCCAGGGAACAGTCCGGCGCCCCATGCGTTGTCGCTTGGTTGGCTGAATAACCAACGGAGCATCACAATGCGCAACGTACTACTGGCGTCTGTCGCCGTGTTCGGCCTCGCCGCGACACCGCTGATGGCGCAGAACCTGAACACGAACGATTCGACGCGCGGCTCGGTGAGCACGCCGGAGGGCGGCGCCAATGTCGGTGCCGGCGCCAACGGATCGCTGAGCGGGTCGGGCGGCGACATCGACAAGACCCAGCGGCCCGGCGCCGCGTCGGGCAGGTCCGACCGCGATCCCTCGCTCGCGACCGTTCCGGATCGGGACGACGCGAACAAGGCCAGGTCGCGCACGCAGATGCGTGATCGCGACCGCGACCATGACGCCGACCAGATAAAGAAGGACCGTTAACACTCAGTGGTCTAGGAGAGCGGCCCGCTTCGGCGGGCCGCTTTTTCATGCCGCCGGCTTGGCGTCGTTAAGAACCCACCGGCTCAACTTCGCGCGCGACACGCGGTCCGATGTCCCGCATGGCCGTTGCCAAGTCATATTGGGCCTGAAGGTTTATCCAGAACTGGGGGTCGTTCCCGAAATAGCGGCCCAGCCGGAGTGCTGTCTCGGCGCTGATCGAGCGTTTGCCATTGAGGATGTCGACGATGCGACCCGAGGGCACTCGCAGTGCGCGGGCCAGGGCATTCGCCGAGAGGTCCCGGGCCTGGAGCTCGCGGCGAAGGATTCGACCGGGATGGATAGGGACCATAACGTCATGATAGCGCATCAGCCGGCATCACCTTGCCTTAAAGGCGGATTGGCCGCAAAATCATCAATACGCGTGAACGCAAAGGAAACGCACCGATGAATCAAGTCGATACCGCCGCGCGCAAGGCCGCCGCCGCCACCAAAGGCCAGGATCTCGATGCCCGCGCCGACGCGGTCGAGCGGGCCATGGCGCACGCGACGGAGCCGGTGCCGGTGAAGTCGGCGGTCTACACCGCCGGCGACGAAGACCCGACCGAGCGGAAGGCGCCGCTCGCGACCCCCGGCCGCATCATGATGATGGGCGAAGACCCGCGGCTGAAGAAGATGCCGGAGCGGCCGACCCTCATCGACTTCTTCAAGCTGCGCTTCCGCCCCTCGCAGCAGCACATGCTGCAAAGCGCGGCGCTGGCCCAGAAGAACGGCTGCGACGAGAAGATTGTGCTCGCCTGCCTGCTGCACGACATCTCGGTGGTCGGCTTCATCCAGGCCGATCACGGCTACTGGGGTGCCCAGCTGGTCGAGCCCTATGTGGACGAGGAGGTGAGCTGGGCCATCCGCTACCACCAGTCGCTGCGCTTCTTCGCCGACGAGGCGAACGGCTACCCGTATCCCAAGCGCTACGTCGAGCTGTTCGGGCCGGACTTCACGCCGTCGCCGGTCATGCACGAGGCCTATCGCCACGCCCGCGACCACAAATGGTACATGTCGGCGCGCCAGGTGACGATCAACGACATCTACGCGTTCGATGCGAACAAGAAGATCGAGCTCGATCAGTTCACCGACATCATTGGCCGCCACTTCCGCCAGCCCAAGGAAGGGCTGGGCAACGACCACACCTCGTCGTCGCACATGTGGCGCACCATGATCGCCCCGACACGCTTTCTTTAAAGCTCCTCGCCCACGACGTGGAAGTGGGGAGGCGGGGCGCACCAGCAAACCCCGATCGTCACCCCGCACTTGATGCGGGGTCCATCGCGCCGCAAGACCGATGAATCCCAAGGAGACAAGCCATCAAAGCCGTTCTTCTCGACCGCCACGGCGGCCCCGACGCTCTCCATCTCGGCGACGCGCCCGATCCGGTCGCGGCCCCCGGCGAGGTGGTGGTCGACATCCACGCCGCCAGCGTCAACGCCGCCGACGGCAAGAAGCGCGCGGGCGGGGGTGTTTACAAAATCGAGCGGTTCCCCCACATCCTCGGCCGCGATTTCTCCGGCGTGGTCGCGGCCCGCGGCGCCGGCGTGACCGATCTCGCCGTCGGCGACGCCGTGTTCGGCGTCACCTTGCAGAGCCGCGAAGGCGCCTACGCCGAAAAGATCGCCATCCCGGCGGCGATCGTCGCCAGGAAGCCGGCATGGCTCGGCCATGGCGAGGCGGCCGCCTTGGCGTTGACGGGCCTGACGGCGCTGGTGTCGGTGGAGGACACGGCGCAGCTGAAGCGCGGCGAGACCATCCTGATCCAGGGTGGGGCCGGCGGTGTCGCCGGCGTCGCCATCCAGCTGGCGAAGCACCTCGGCGCCGCCGTGATCACCACCGCCAGCGCCGCCAACCACGACTATGTGCGCGGCCTGGGGGCCGACAAGGTCATCGACTACAACGCCGAGGACTTCACCCAGACCGTCTCGGGGTGCGACGTCGTGTTTGACACCGTCGGCGGCGACGTCCAGCTGCGCTCGTACAAGGTGCTGAAGCCGGGCGGCCGGCTGGTGTGGATCGCGGCGGCGCCGCCGGGGTCACAGGCGCCGCGATCGGACGTCCGCGTCCTGCGCCCCGACGTGCAGCGCGACCGCCCGCATCTGGAGCGCCTGCTCAGCCTCGTGAAGGACGGCGCCATCCGCCCGCCGCCGATCACCCGCTACAAGCTCGCCGATGCCGCCGCCGCGCACCGGGTCAGCGACTCCCGCCACCTCCGCGGCAAGCTGATCTTCGACGTCCGCTGACCAAAGCGTGACCCTCATTGGCATCTTCACTTGGCTGCCTGGTCGTGAGCTTGCCAGCGGGACTCTGGGATAATAAGCCAGCAAATGCACTGGCAGTCAGGACAAGTCCGATGTTTTGCGGGCACCCACCCACGATCCGCCAGATAGACGACAAGAAACGGTCCAAAGCTCGTCAGTAGGGCCGCGAGGAAGGAGTTCAGCCAATCCAACGCATGTGGGGCTTTCAAGAGGCAGTGGGGGTCTCGAACATTGACTGATCTGATGAGCGTCCCACGGCCGGCCGCGTCTGGTTCTGTCCAGGCGGTGTGGCGACGCCCACCAGCCAGCCGAAGCAGAGTCCAGCAGCCCACAATCCAGCGAAGGCCGCGAACGCTCAATTCACGTTCCGACGCATCCAGCCCTCCTTCCGCCGAGGCAGCGGCTCAAGTGATTTCCCTGAGCTCTCCGGTGTCCAGCACAAAGCGATTGCGGACCTGTGGGTCTGGCACCATGCATTGGGTCTTTCGCCCCCAAATCTGGTAGCGATGGCTGGCAACCCAATCGTACCCGCGGTCGCGCCATCGGCGCGGAACCAGGCGGAGCACGGCGGCGATCGAGGGCCACGGCGCATGCATACATTCTGCAAGGCGCAACACCGCGTCGGACTTGATGAGGACGCGACGGCGGTCGAGCACAACCATCGTTTCGAAATCGGCAGCCGGCATGTGAATTTTCTTCAACAAGGATTGCCCGGGCTCCGTCTGCATGGCGCAAAAGCGCAAATCTCGGCCCGCCGAGCGCTTGAGGACGAACCTCACGGAGCCGTTGCAAAAATTGCAGATGCCGTCGAATAGCATGAGCGTCTCCGGTGAAGTCTTGTCGGGCGCCATGATTGCCGTCGATCCTAGGCGAGGTTCGTATCGGAGCTCTCTCGTCGCCGGTTCCAAGCCGCAGGGATAGGAACCATAGTCCCATCGTGGAGGTGGAGCCATGACGGATGGTGAACGCGCGACACAGGGGACGCCGGCGGCTGTCGATGAGCGGAAGCCGCTCTATCCCTCGCTGTACCAGATCAATACGCGCGTCCGCATAACGGAACTGACCGGATCGCTCGACCGGCCGGCGACGCTGGACGACATATCGGACACAGAGCTCGCCCCCCTGGCGGACATGGGCTTCGACTGGGTCTGGCTCCTCAGCGTATGGCACACGGGGCCGGCAGGGCAGCGAATCTCACGCTCAAATCGCGCATGGCACCGCGAGTTCGAGGAGACGTTGCCGGACCTGCGCGAAGAGGACATCGCCGGCTCCGGCTTCGCGATCACTGCGTACATGGTGCACCCTGGCCTGGGCGGCGAGGCGGCGCTGGCCCGACTGCGCGACCGGCTGCGGCGGCGCGGCCTGCGGCTGATGCTCGACTTCGTCCCCAACCACACCGCCCTGGATCATCGGTGGGTCGAGGACCATCCCGAGTATTACGTTCCAGGAACCGAACTCGACCTTGCCCGAGCGCCACAAAACTATGCCTGGGTCAGGAGAACGGGGGGCGATCGACTCCTGGCCCACGGCCGGGATCCGCACTTTCCCGGTTGGCCGGATACGCTCCAGCTGAACTACGGCAATCCCGCCACCCAAGACGCGATGATGGGAGAGCTGCAGAAGATCGCCGGCCAGTGTGACGGCGTCCGCTGCGACATGGCCATGCTCGTGCTGCCCGAAATCTTCGAGCGAACCTGGAGTCTTCCGGCGACGCCGTTCTGGCCGAAGGCGATCGAGCGCATACGCGCGCAAACTCCAAGCTTCTGCTTCATGGCCGAGGTCTACTGGGACCTCGAATGGATCATGCTGCAGCAGGGCTTCGACTACGCCTATGACAAGCGCCTGTACGACCGTCTCTGCGCGGGGCAGGCGCGGCCAGTGCGGGACCACCTCCATGCCGGGCTCGACTATCAGCGTAAACTTGCCCGGTTCCTGGAGAACCACGACGAGCCTCGGGCTGCCGCGACGTTTTCACCCGGCATCCACGAGGCGGCCGCCGTCATCACCTATCTCTCACCCGGCCTGCGGTTCTTTCATCAGGGCCAGTTCGACGGGCGGAAGAAGCGCGTCTCCCCGCACTTGGTCCGCGCGCCGAGGGAGCCCGTCGATGACACGCTGCGGCGGTTCTACGAAGGCCTTCTCTCGGTTATCCGCCGCCCGTCCGTCTCGGACGGCGAGTGGCGCCTCCTCGACTGCATGCCGGCCTGGGAGGGCAACTGGACATGGGACTCCTTCGTCGCGTGGTGCTGGCAAGGGAGCACCGGCCAGCGAATACTCGTCGTGGTCAATTACGCCGGGAACCAAAGCCAGTGCTACGTCCGTCTTCCCTGGCCTGATCTCGCCGGCCGCGCCGTGCGCCTTGGAGATCTCCTAGGGTCCGCCAACTACGATCGCGAGGGGAACGCTCTGATCTCGCCGGGTCTCTATCTCGACCTGCCGCCTTGGGGCCGGCACGTCTTCGCGATCTCCACATCTTCGTAGCCGATCGGCGCCGCGCTGCCGCGCCGCGGCGGCGCGCTTGCCGTTATCCCGCCGCAACCGTTGTAAGCGGGCGTCAGGACAGCGGTCGTCACTCTCGCTGGCAAGAGCCTTCTTGAAGCCTTGGCTTTCGCCTGTCGTCTGCGTCCGCAGCACGGCGCTCGTCGGCCATCCGTTCCGCTGCCGGGGATCAGGATTTCAAACCGTTCCGGTTGTGACATGAGCTTCCTCCGGCTGCGCCGGTGGAACCTCGGTCCGGCCGTCGGCCTGGCCGGCCTCTTCATGCATCTCCGCGATCATATTGGCGACCAATCCGCTCCAACCCGTCTGGTGAGACGCGCCCAGCCCGCGCCCACTCTCGCCGTCGAAATATTCATAGAACAGGATGTGGTCCTTGAAGTGCGGGTCTGTCTGCATCTTCTCCTGGCTACCGAAGACAGGACGACGTCCCTTCTCGTCGCGCCGGAAGATGTTCGTCAAACGACGCTGCAGCTCGTCGGCGATCTGTTTAAGGGACATCATTTGCGCAGATCCGACGGGACATTCGAGCCGAAAGCCGTCGCCGAAGAATTTGTCGAACGTGCGCAGGCTTTCGATGATCAGATAGTTCACCGGCATCCAGATCGGCCCGCGCCAATTGGAATTTCCACCGAACAGATCGCTGTCCGATTCAGCCGAGACGT
>DASWFO010000191.1:0-24958 GCA_036394195.1 Alphaproteobacteria bacterium
CCCGCCGCATCGTCAAGGACTACCCGCAAGTCCGCGTCATCGTGTTGTCGATGCACACCAACGAAAGCTATGTGCTGCAGGCATTGCGCGCCGGTGCCTCGGGCTATGTGCTGAAAGGCTCGCCGCCGAACGAGCTCGAGCTGGCCATCGCCTCGGTCGCCCGCGGCGAGATTTTCCTCAGCCCGGCGATCTCGAAGCACGTCATCGATGCGTATCTCAACCGCACCGAAGTCAAGACCAGCTCGCTCGAGCAGCTGACGCCCCGTCAGCGCGAGATCCTTCAGCTCATCGCCGAAGGCAAATCGAGCAAGGAGATCGCGCAGCTTCTCGATGCCAGCGTGAAGACCATCGAATCGCACCGCGCCAGCCTGATGGAGCGGCTCGACATCCACGACCTCGCGGGGCTGGTGCGCTACGCGATTCGTCACGGGCTCGTCTCGCCCGAGGAATAATCCACAGGGTCGTTCGCCTGAGGTTGTGCGACGCGCCGGGCGGTGCGGCCGCCCTGGCGTCAGCAAAATCGTTAACGCGACTTGTGCAAAACGCGCAAAACGGGAGTATTTGGGCCCGTTCTAGGTGAATCCCAATACCGCACTCCGGAATCGCCCCGATATTCCGGCCTCCCCCCAGGCTCTAATTTGTCCGCGGTTGATCACGACCGCATCCGGTCGAGGCTCGTAACATTTCGTTGTGCTGTCGGTGGCGCCGAGCTGCGCAAGCAGCGGCCCGGTTCAACAGCGGCGGAATGCGTCCGGACAATCGGGGGATTTTATGGCAGACAGGCTGGTCGTCGTTTCGAACCGTGTGCCGCTCGCATCGGATGCCGTGCTCGACATCGGCGGTCCGACGGCGGCTGCAGTCGCAGGCGCCGCGGGCGATATGGCCAGCGTGCTGTGGTTCGGCTGGAGCGGCCGTCTGTCCGGCGACAACGCGCTGAAATCCACCACGTCCCGCAGCATCGGCGGAGCCGTGACGTTCGTCGCCGTCGACCTGACCGAAAGCGAATACGACGGATACCTGAACGGGTTTTCCAGCGGCACGCTGTGGCCGCTGCTGCACGACCTTCCCGACCGTGTGCGGTTTCATGCCGAGGATCTGGCGGCCTATCGCGCGGTGAACGCGATGTATGTCGATCGCCTCGTGCCGCTCCTCCGCCCCTCGGACCGGATCTGGATCCAGGACTATCACCTGATCCCGATGGCGGCCCTGCTGCGGCAGGCTGGGATCACCAATCCGATCGGCTTGTTCCTCCACGTCCCCTTTCCCGCGCCGCAGGGGCTGCTTGGCTGGCCGTGGCACAAGACGCTGGCCAGCGATCTGTCAGCCTACGATCTGGTCGGCTTCCAGACGCGCCACGACGAGCTGAATTTCGAAAAATTCATGCGCAGCGCCTCGACGGGATTCGCAACCGGAAGCCGCGCCGCCGGTCCGCGGACGATGCCGGCGACGGGAGCGTTTCCGGTCGGGATCAACACCCGCCTCTACATGGCGGCGGCGTCTTCCGCCGATGTCGCGGGCCGCGCCGAGCGGCTCGGCCGGTGCCTGCGCGACCGCCAGATCATCATCAGCGTCGATCGCCTCGACTACACCAAGGGTCTGGTCGAGCGGCTACACGCCTACGAGGCGCTGCTGACCGAATTCCACGAGCACCGCTGCACCTCGGCCATGATCCAGGTCACGGCGCCGTCGCGCACCCTCGTCCCCGGCTATCTCGAATTGCGCATGGAACAGCAGGCGGTCGTCGAGCGGATCAACGGTCGGTTCATGACCTATGGCTGGATGCCGGTGCTCGACATCTACTCGAAGCTGCCGAGGCGCTCGGTGGCGGCACTCTATCGTCTGGCCCGTGCGGCCCTGGCGACGCCGCTGCGCGACGGCGTCAACCTCGCCGCCAAGGAATATGTCGCCGCCCAGAACCCGCGCGATCCAGGCGCGTTGATCCTGTCGCGCTTTGCCGGAGCCGCGGAACTGCTCACCGAGGCGCTGCTGGTCGAGCCGCGCGACCAAGGGCAGATGACGGCCGCCCTGCGCGCCGCCCTCGGCATGCCCTTCGATGAGCGGCAGGATCGCTGGCGCCGGATGATCGTGAAGCTCCTGCATCACGACGCGGTGCAGTGGCATCATGCCTATCTTGCGGCCTTGGATCGCGCCCACAAGGCGGCGGCCCCGGTTGCCGGCCTCTGGATGGTCCCGGAGCCGCAGCGCACCCGTCCCGTCCGGGCCTTGTTGAAACGGGTCGTCGGCGCACCACGCACGTCCGCCGCCCGCCTGCCGCGCACATCGTCGCTTCGCACCGGCCTCGCGTGACCAAGGGCGCGCCGATGCAACGTTCCACAGTTCCCGTCGGATTGATCGATCCCGAAGCCGTGGCCATCCGCGCCCTCGGCTTCCTGGCCGGCCAGCGGGTCGAGCTCGAGCGTTTCCTCGCGGCGTCCGGCTTGTCGCACGCCGATTTTCGCCGCGATCCGATCGACACTGCGCATCTGGCAACGATGCTCGACTTTCTGATTGCGAACGGCTCGCTGCTGCTGGAATTCTCGCGCGCGATGGACGTGACACCGGCGACGGTTTACGAGGCGCGCCGCCTGCTCAGCCACGCGACCAACGCGCAAGTCCGGCCACCTCATTTGAAATATTTCGACCACTCGCCGGCACGACCTTCACAGCCACAAACGCGCCCCGGAGATCAAACATGATGACGTTGGACACCATGTTGGACGACCGCACGAAGCCGGCCCCGGCCGCCAAGCCGATCGGCGTCGAACAGCTCTTCGATCCGGTGATCCGCGCGATCATGGCCTGCGAGGGCGTCGGTCGCGAGAAGACGATTGCAATCGTCCTCTCGGCGGTTGAATCGGCATTTCCGCGTTGATCGATCCATAAAATAGGACCGAATCACAAAAGGGAACGTCTCGGTCATTTTTTCGTTTTGGAGAGGGGCATGGATCTAGCCAGGAGACAACAGCCATGGCTAAACCCACGCAGCGACAGCGTCGATTTGTAAACGCAAGAACAAATACAAAGAAAAAATTGAGCCTGATGATCTTCGGTGCGGCCAGCGCTGCGTGCCTCGGCATGTCGGCGGAGGCCGCCCCGCGCATCGACCACATTTCCGGCAGCGACCTCCTCTGCCTGGCGCTCAACGTCTATCACGAAGCGCGCAATCAATCGTGGGAGGGCCAGATGGCCGTCGCGCACGTGACGTTGAACCGGCTCGACATGAAGCGGTTTCCCACCGTGTGCGATGTCGTGTTCCGCGACGGCTATTTCTCCTGGACCAAGGACCAGCAGAAGGTGAACAAGTGGCCGACGGACAAGGCCGCTTGGGAGACGGCGCAGCGCGCCGCGCGCACCGCGCTGGTGGATCCGGCGGCTGACCCGGTCAAGGGCAGCACCTATTTCCACGCCGCGTCGATGACGCCGGATTGGGCCCCTGGGATGGTGCGGGTCGCCCAGATCGGCGATCACGTCTTTTATCGCATCCGCGCGCAATAAGCGCGGCCCGCCGCCGGCACGAGCCGGCCGGCGCGGCGCTCGCGAACCGGCGAGGCCGCGCCTGTATATTTGAAGAATGTGTGTTATCTGGGGGTCATGGCTGACCCCCAAGCGCCGTCCGCGATTCCGGCCATCGCCTTCACCGACATCTGGAAGCGGTTCACGCGCTCCGATGGCCGCCCGCTGGACGTTCTGCAGGCGATCGGCTTCGAGGTTCCGGCGGGCGAGATCGTCGCGATCGTCGGGCCATCGGGCTCCGGCAAGAGCACGCTCCTCAACATCGCCGCCGGCCTGCTCGCACCCGATCGCGGCCGCGCCGCCGTCATGGGCGAGCCGACCGACGGCGCCGTCGCCTGGCACCGTGTCGGCTACATGTTCCAGGACGACAGGCTTCTGCCGTGGCGCACCGCCTGCAAGAACGTGGCATTGGCGCTGGAGGCGCGTCCGGTGGCCGCGGCCGAGCGTCGCCGTCGCGCGGTCGAGGCGTTGCGCCTCGTCGAGCTCGCGGAGTTCCTCGACGCGTTTCCGCATCAGCTCTCGGGCGGCATGCGCAGCCGGGTGGCCCTGGCCCGCAGCCTGGTTGGCGAGCCGGATATCCTGCTGATGGACGAGCCGTTCTCGCGGCTGGACGCGCAGACCCGCAGCGTGATGCACCGCGAGCTGCTGCGAATCCAGGGATTGCGGCGCATGTCGATCCTGTTCGTGACGCACGACGTGGAAGAGGCGGTGATCCTCGCCGACCGCATTGTGGTGCTCCGGCCGCGACCCGGCCGGCTGCGCGCGCAGCTGCAGGTCGATCTGCCGCACCCGCGGATTGGCACGGACGCTGCAACGGCGCTGGTCGCACAATTGCGCGGGCTGCTGGCCGAGGGGGATTCAGCCGACGGCCTCAAGGAGGCATCATGAAGATCCGAGCATGGCCGGCGGCCATCGTCCTGACGGCGGCCCTGGTGGTCGCCCGACCAGCCGCAGCCCAGGAGAAGATCAAGGTCGGATACTGGACGAGCGGCTTCAGCGTCGGCTTCGGGGCCGTGCTCGAAGCCGGGAAGTTTCTCGATCAGGCGGGGCTTGCCCCCGAGTATGTCCGTTTCGGCGACGTGAACGGGCCGACCAAGGCGCTGCTCACCCAGTCGATCGACGTCGCCTTCGCCGCCGCAACCACCGGCGCCTTCGCTCTCGCCATCCAAGGGGTTCCGGTCGAGCTGGTGCTGGCGACGCAGATCGGCGAGGCGACTTTTGTCGCCAAGGAGGGCTCACCGCTCGCCACGCTGTCTGACCTCAAAGGCAAGAAGCTCGGCATGTCGCCGGCGGGCAGCGCCATGTACGGCGTCGTGGCTGCGCTGCTCGAGCGTAATCACGGACTCAAGACATCCGACTACACGGCGGTGCCCGGCAACGAGGGCCAGCTCGTCCGTTTCCTGGAACAGGGCGACATCGACGCCGCCTCGCTGCGCGCGGTGACGATCGCATCGGTGCCCGATCTCAAGCTGCGCCGGCTCGCCACGGTGCCGGATGAGTGGAAGGCGATGACCAGGTCGGACGCCGTGCCGATCATCGGCGTCAGCGTCGTGCACACGGATTACACGCGGCAGCATCCCGACGCCGTGGTGAAGTTCGTGCGCGCGATGATCGCCGCGACGGAATTCGGCGCCCGCGAGACGGCGCAGGCCTCGGAGATGCTCAGCCGTGCCGCCAATCTCGATGCCCGCGATGCCACGACCTACGCGCAGCTGTGGAACCAGATCTATATGGCGCGCATGGCGCCCGAGGACGTCCAGACTTTCAAGACCATGGCGCAGATCTTCAAAGCGACCGGCGTGCTCGAAAGCAGCGTGCCGGATAGCCTGTTCGTAACCACCCCTTACGAACGGGCCGTGCAGCGAAAGTGACCGCGGGCGGCACACAATCGGCGGCGTCGACGGTCGTTCTCCAGCGCCTGGCGCTGGCGCTGCTGATTCTCGCCGTCTGGTGGCTGGCTTCGCTCCGCGCGCCGGCGTACATCGTCCCGGGACCGGAGCGCGTCTTCATGCGCATGGTCCAGCTGAGCGTCACTGGCGACCTCCCGGCCAATCTCCTGACGACGTTCGGGCGTGTCATCGCGGGCTTTGCGCTGGCCGTGGTCGTCGGCGTGCCGAGCGGACTTCTGCTCGGCTCGAACCGGGCGGTTGGCGGCTTCTTCGAGCCGATTCTGCCGGTGATGAACACCGTGTCGTCGGCGATCTGGGCGATCTTCGCGCTGGTGTGGTTCGGCCTGACGCCGATGACGCCGATCTTCGTGGTGCTGATGACGGCGCTGCCGCTGATCGTCACCAATGTCTGGCAGGGCACGCAGGCTGTGAACGCCGACTTCATCGAGCTGGCGCGCGCACTCCGGCTGTCGCGAGTCCAGACGCTGTGGAATATCTATGTCCCGTCGATCCTGCCGTACTTCTTTTCCGGCGCCCGCCTGGCCTTCGGCTTCGGCTGGCGGGTCAGCCTGGTGGCCGAGACCATCGGCTCGTCGAGCGGTGTCGGCTATCGCCTGCGCCAGGCGGCCGACCTCATCCAGACCGACCAGGTCTTCGCCTGGACACTCAGCCAGATCGCGATGATGATCCTGATCGAAGGTGGATTCCTTCGTCCGCTCGAGCGCCAGCTGTTCCGCTGGCGGCGCGACGTCCGCAGCTAACGCGAAATCATCGCTCGGGCGTCATCCGGTCCAGGAGCTCCTCGACCGAGATGCGCCGCTTCGAGCGCGTGAGGATGATGCTCCCGTTCTTCACCGCAACATCCACCTGCGAGCCGTCCATCAGGCCGATCTGCGCCGCCACCTCGCTGGGCAGATCGATGCCGAAGCCGTCGGCCGATTTCGCGACTTTTACCCGG
This sequence comes from Alphaproteobacteria bacterium, assembly GCA_036394195.1. Lineage (GTDB taxonomy): Bacteria > Pseudomonadota > Alphaproteobacteria > CACIAM-22H2 > CACIAM-22H2 > DATJPD01. Next base: position 6,361 of record DASWFO010000191.1, read on the forward strand.
ACAGCCATGTTTGCTCCCCCGATTCTACGCACCCCAAATGTGAAAATAATTTAGGGGGCAGAAAACCTGTCAGGCTGAGACTTTTTTGGGACAGAGTTTGGCTTATTAGCGGCCCGTGACGACTTTCTTCTCGGCCAATCGATGCAATGCCGCGCGATCCACCTTGTTGGTGGCTGCCAGCGGCAGCTTGTCGAGGAACCAGACAAAGCGCGGATGCTGATAGGCCGGGGCGTTGGCGAGCGCGAACTGCTTCACCGCCTCCTCGGTCGGCTGGCGGCCGGCCTTCGGGATCACGAACGCGACTGGCTTCTGGCCTTTGATCTCGTCGTCGACCGGCACGACTGCCGCCTGCGCGATGTCCGGATGCTGCTCCAGCATGCGCTCGACGTCGCCCGGATAGATGTTCTCGCCGCCGGAGACGAACATGTCGTCGGTGCGGCCGACGAAGTAATGAAAGCCGTCGGCGTCGCGCCGGAACACGTCGCCGGTGATGTAGAAGCCGTCGGCGCTGAATGGCCTGAGCTCCGGCCGGTTGTGATAGCCCAGCATCAGCGCCGGGCATTTCATCTCGAGCACGCCTTGTCCGGCGTTGCGGTCGGCGCCGTCGACGAGGCGCAGCTGGACGCCAGGATGCGGGGTGCCGACCGACGCCTCGGGCTGCGGCAGCCCCTTTGGATGGGGCCCGAACACCACCGGCCCGGCTTCGGTCGTGCCGTAGGCGTTGGTCACCTTGGCCTGCGGCAGGGTGCGGTGAATGGCCTCCATGAGGCTCGGGCTTACCGGGGCCGACCCCATGCGCAGGAACTCGACCGACGACAGGTTCGTGCGGCCCAGCAGGTCCGTCTCGCGCAGCATCATGGCGATCATCGGCGGCACCGCGGTCAGCCAGGTGCAGCGATAGCGGCCGATCGCCTCGATATAGGCGCGCGCGGTGAACTGCGGCAGCAGGACCACCGTCGCATGCGCCGCACAGGCGAGCTTGCCGAGCGCCAGCGCGTTCATGTGGTAGAGCGGGGCCGCGATCAGATAGCGGTGGCGCGACAGGTCCTGATCGGCCAGCCGGGTTTCGACCACCCAGATATGGCTCCGATGGGAGAGCACCACACCCTTCGGGACGCCGGTCGAGCCAGAGGTGTACAGGAACATCGCCGCTTCATCGGGTCGCGGAGTGACCGCGTCGAACGCGCCGATATCGAGGAGCCGCTCGAAGCTCTCTTCGCCGCTACCGTGGAAATTCACCGCCGGGAGGTCGGCGGGGCATTGGGCGCGCCGCGGCGGATCGCAGAACACCAGCTTCGATCCGGAATCGCGCAGGATGAACTCGATGGTCGCCTTGGGAAACTTGAAGTTCACCGGCACGGCGACAAGCCCGGCGCGCATGATCCCGAAATACGCCGCGAGATACTCGGCGCGATTGGCCGACAGGATCGCCACCCGGTCACCGCGCGCGAGGCCGCGCCGCAACAGCCCGCGGGCGACGCCGCGGGCCATCTCATCCAGCCGTGCGTAGGTAAACTCGCGCGGCGATGTCTCGCCACCCAGATCGATCACCGCGATCTTGTTCTGATCGCGGTCGCGCCGGATCAGATCGCCGAGATTAGTGAAGGCGGCCTTCTCATCCCCTCCCCCCTTGCGGGGGAGGGTCAGGGAGGGGGGTGCCGACATGTCGCTGGCCGCGGCCTAGCCCTTCGGCGGCGCCGTGAAGTAGGTCCCGCGGCCGCTGGCGAGCAGCTTGCCCGCCGCGTCGACGATCTGCGCTTCCGAGGTCGAGAACTGGCTGCCCATCCGCACGACCTTGCCGCGGGCGATCAGGTCGCCCGGCATGGCGGGGCTATGATAATCGACCCGAAGGTCGATGGTCGGCACGGCGCGTCCGAGCTTGCTCACCATCGCCCAGTCCGCGGCGAGGTCGACGAGGGCCGCCAGCACGCCGCCATGGGTGTAGCGCCGGTCGGGATTGACCACCCATTCTTCGCGCCATGTCGCCCTGATCTCGATGCCGTCGTCGGTCAACGCCGTCACCTTGAGGCCGAGCCACTGGTGGTAGGGCCCGCGCGCGATCAGCGCCTGGACTTTTTCGAGGGTCAGTTTTTCGTCGCTCATGCGTTTCTCCTCACGGCGTGATCACGACCTTGCCGATCACCTCGCGGTCCTGGATCAGGCGCAGCCCTTCGGCAGCCTTCTCCAGCGGCAGGACCTTGTCGATGACCGGCTTGATCTTGCGCTCCGCGATGAGGTCCATCAGGCCTTTCAGATTCTCGTCGTAGAAGCTGTTGGAGCCGATGATCTTCAGCTCGAACGTCCACACGTAACGCAGGTCTTCCTTGGGATCGTGCCCGGCGGTGGCGCCGCAGACCAGGAGCTTGCCGCCGCGCTTCAGGCAGCGCAGCGACGGCACCCAGGTGTCGCCGCCGGTGAAGTTGATCACCGCGTCGACGCCGCCTTCGTAGGACCGGCGCTGCGGCTTGCCGTATTTCTCGACCGCCCATTTGGAGAAATCGACCTGCTTGTAGTCGATCACCTCGTCGGCACCGAGGTCCTTCAGCCGCTTCATCTTCTCCTCGCTGCTGGCGCAGGCGATGACGTGCGCGCCGAGCAGCTTGCCGAGAACGACGCACCCGGTGCCGACGCCGCCGCTGGCGCCCAGCACGATGACCTTCTCACCCTTCTCGATCGTCTTATGGGTGATCATCATGCGATGCGCGGTGCCGTAGGCGACCGGCAGTGACGCCGCCTCTTCGAAGCTGACGCCGTGCGGCATGACCAGAATCTGGTCGGCGCCGACAAGGCAATATTCGGCCATGCCGCCGTCCAGCATTTCGCCCATCAGGCCCTTTTTCTTGTTGACCGGATTGACCAGCACCCGGTCGCCGCGTTTCCAGCCGGACACACCGGGGCCGACCTCGGCGATCTCGCCGGCCATGTCGAGGCCGATGACCACCGGCAGCGGCACCTTGATTCCCGGCATGCCGCGCATGGTGAAGACGTCGTGATAGTTGAACGACGACGCGCGGACGCGGATCACCACACAGCCTTCGGCGACCTGCGGGACCGGATAATCGGTCACCACCTCGAGATTTTCGAGCCCGCCGTGCCGGCGCAGCACCAGCGCTTTCATCGTCTTGCCGCCACTCACAACAAGTCTCCTTACACGTTCCGGTGAGCCGGGAGATTAGGTGCCGGCGGCGGCCGCGTCCAGATTGCCAGCGTGGCCGTCCCTCGCTACCTTGCCCCTCACCCAGGAGAGCGTGAATGGACGAGAATTTCCGCGAGTATCTGGACCGGCTGCGCAAGCACGGGGAGCTGGTCGACCTCCGTCAGCCGGTGGACATCCGGCATATTGCGACCCTGGTCGATCAGGCCAAGACGGCGCTCTATTTCCACGACGTGATCGGCTATGACATGCCGGTCGTGTCGGGCATCATCCGCACCCGCGAGCGCGCCATCCTGTCGATGGGCTGCAGCAATTACGCGGAAATCGAGGCCAAGCTCAAGCAGGGGCTGGACCATCCGATCCCGCCCAAGCGGGTCGCCAATTCGCGGGCGCGCGAGGTGCGGCTGGTCGGCGACGAGGTCGATCTCTACAAGCTGCCGATCCCGATGTCGTCGATCTACGACGGCGGGCCGATGATCACCGCCGGAGTCGTCATCGCGCGCGATCCCGAGCTCGGCGTCAACAGCGGCATCTACCGGTTCCTGGTCAAGGAGAAGAACCTGACCGGCATCGACATCGTGACGCCGAACAACATGCGGCTGTTCGCCCAGCGCGCCTACGAGGCCGGCCGCCCCTGCCCGATCTCGATCAGCATCGGCGTCCATCCGCTGGAGATCATGGGCTCCGGCTATCGCGCCCCGCTCGGCGTCGATGAAATGGCGATCGCCGGCGGCTTGCGCGGCAGGCCGGTCGAGCTCGCGTCGTGCGAGACGATCGACATGCCCTATATCGCCGATGCCGAGATCGTGCTCGAGGCGGAGATCCTGCCCACCGGCTGGACGTGGCCCGAGGGCCGGTTCGGCGAGTTCACCCGGCTGATGGGGGGCTTGCACTGGAACCCGCTGGTCAGGATCAAGGCGATCTCGATGCGCAAGGACGCGGTCTATTACGCCTTGCACATGCCGTGGGAGAACACCTGGCTCGCCGCCCCGACGCGCTACGCGGCTCTGCGCCAGGCGCTGAAGAACGCCGGCGTGGTGGTCAAGGACATCAACGTAACCTTGGGCGGCTGCGCCATGTGGCACGCCGTGATCTCGATCAGGAAGCAGCCGGGCGAAGGCAAGAACGCGCTGCTCGCCGCCCTCTCGGTCATGGACCTGAAGCACGTCGTGATCGTCGACGACGACATCGACATCTTCGACCCGATGGATGTCGAGTGGGCGATCGCAACGCGGGTCCAGGGCGACCGCGACGTGATGATCGTGAGCAACGTGCGCGCCAAGCCGCTCGATCCCAGCTTGCCGCCGACCCCACAGGGCATGGTGCCGACGACCGCCAAGGTCGGCATCGACGCGACGATCCCCGAAGGCGTGCCGCGCGAGCGCTATGAGCGCATCTCGTACGCATATTCGGACCGGGCCAAGATCGAGGACTACGTCAAGGGCAAGGCCGACAACGGCGGGCAGATCGGCGACGAGCGGACCGTGGCGGCGCTGGCGGAGGAGATCCTCGCCCTCCTCGACGAGGCGCCGCTCTACTACACCGACATCGCCGAGAAGTTCGGCAATTACGATTTCCAGCTCGTGGCGCGAGCCATGGGTCATCTGCACCGGACGGAAAAGCTGTGGCAGGACGACAAGGGCCGGATGTGCGTGCGCGGCTCGAAATTCGCCGCCAAGCCGCCGCGGTGAGATGATTTTCGTCACTCCCGCGAAAGCGTGAGTCCATGGTTCAGCGTCGCAGATGGATGGTCGCCTGAAGCCGCGGCATGACGAAGATGGAAGCACTGGATGCCCGCTCAGGTGCTCGCGAAACGCGACACCGAAGCGGCCATGACGGAGGGAAGAGACGGTGGATCTGAATTTATCCGGCCGGACAGCGTTGATCACCGGCGCATCCAAGGGCATCGGCCGCGCCGCCGCCGAGGCGCTGGCCGCCGAAGGCTGCAGCCTCGTCCTGGTGTCACGGACCGCGGCCGATCTCGAAGCCTTGAAGGGTGAGATCGAGCGCAAGTACAAGGTCCACGTGACGATTTCGGCCCTCGACCTGTCGAAAGGCGAAAGCGTCACCAAGCTGGCCCGCGACCACTCGACGATCACCATCCTGATCAACAATGCCGGCGCCATTCCCGGCGGCAATCTCCTGGAGATGGACGAGGCGCGGTGGCGCGCCGCCTGGGACCTCAAGGTCTTCGGCTACATCAATCTGTGCCGCGCCTTCTATCCTTTGATGAGGGGCTGGCGCACCGGCGTGATCATCAACGTGATCGGCAGCGCCGCCCTCACCCATGATCCCGAATATATCTGCGGTGTCACCGGTAACGCGGCACTCGCCGCCTTCACCCAGTCTTTGGGCAGCACCAGCGCCAGGGATGGCATCCGCGTCCTCGGCGTCCATCCCGGGCCGACCTCAACCGACCGCCTCGTCACCTTGATGCGCAAGAAGGCGAAGGACCGCACCGGCAGCGAGGACAACTGGCCGGAGCTGGTGAAGCCGCTGCCGTTCGGCCGCGCGGCCACGCCGCAGGAGCTGGGTGCGGCCATCGCCTTCCTCGCCTCCGAGCGCTCGGCCTACACCAGCGGGACCATCGTGACCATTGACGGCGGCGCCTCGGCGCGCGCCCAATCGTTCTGAGCTTAAGCGGGAGAGACGCATGGCGCATCTGACCACCGACGACGGGGTGAAGCTCTATTACGAGGAGACCGGCGCCGGATCGCCGATCGTGTTCGTGCACGAATTCGCCGGCGACCATCGCTCCTGGGAGCCGCAGGTGCGTTATTTCTCGCGGCGCTATCGCTGCATTATCTATAACGCGCGCGGCTATCCGCCCTCGGACGTGCCCAAGGAATGGGAGCGCTACTCGCAAGATCGCGCGCGCGACGATATCCGGGCGGTGCTCGACGCCCTCAAGATCGACAAGGCGCACATCGTCGGCCTGTCGATGGGCGGCTTTGCGACGGTGCATTTCGGCATGGCCTATCCCAAGCGCGCGCTGTCGCTGGCGATTGCCGGCGCCGGCTACGGATCGGTCCCCGGCGACCGCCAGAAATTCGTCCAGGATTCGGAGACCTCGGCCAAGCGCTTCGAGGAGCGGCCGATCGCAGAAGCCGCCGAGACCTACGCCATGAACGCGAGCCGCGTGCAGCTCCTGAACAAGGACCCGCGCGGCTTCCAGGAGTTCCTGCAGCAGCTCAAGGAGCATTCCGGCCTCGGCTCGGCCAACACCCTGCGCGGCGTGCAGATGCGCCGCCCATCGCTCTACGACCTTGTCGACAAGATGAAGGCCATCCCGACGCCGGCCCTGATCATGACCGGCGACGAGGACTGGCTGTGCCTGGAGCCCGGGCTCCTGATGAAGAAGGCCATCCCGAATGCCGGCCTGGTCGTGCTGCCGAATGCCGGCCACGCGATCAACCTCGAGGAGCCGGCGCTGTTCAACCAGCAGCTCGACGACTTCTTCCACGCGGTCGAGCTCGGCAAATGGCCAAAGCGCGACCCGCGCGCGATGGTCAATGTGAAAATCCCGTAGCTTCGGCGGTTCGGACCCTCTCATGCTCAAACTCCAAACCGCGCTATCGCAGCTTCTGTCCATCGTGCTGCTGGCCCTATTGGCGACCATGGCCATGTCCACGGCGCATGGTGCTCAGCGCGCCGCCGCCATCGAATACGACTTCGTCGAGCGGCCGGCGGGGTTGCCGGACTCCTTCGCGGCACCGCCGGGGGTCAGCCTGCGCTTTCTCGCCATCACGACCCTTGACGGCTTCAAGGTCGACGCGGCCCTGTGGGAGCCGGAGACGCAACGGGCGGGCGGTCCGCTCGTCATCACCGTGCATGGCAGCGGCGGCAACTTCACCGGGCCGCCACAGGGCTTCCTCAGCCGCGGCCTTGCCGGCAAGGGCACCAGCGTGCTCGCCATCAACACCCGCCAGCACGATGGCGGGGTGAACAAGGACAATTTCCTCGACACCCGCCGCGACATCGAAGCGGCCGTCTACACGGGCCGGGCGCTCGGCTATCCGGCCCTGGTGCTGCACGGCCACAGCCTCGGCAACATTCAGGTGCAGTACTACGCGGCGAACAACTGGGATCCCGACATCAAGGCCGTCATCCTATCGGGCATGTTCGGCAATCTGCCGTGGAAGTCGCGGCATATCCTCATCGAGAACGAGGACAATTTCCGGCAGCTGACAGAAGCCGCGAACGCCGCGTTGCGCGCCGGCACCGCCGCCGACGTGCTGCCGGTCCGCATGGGCTGGGTAACCGGCGAGCAAGTGCCCATCTCGGGACAGCACTTCCTGACATACCGGCTCGAGGGGACCAGCGTCGCCGACGGGACCTATTGGATCCGCCGTATCCCGCGTCCAATCCTGATGCTCCGCGATGAAGGCGATGCCATCGTCCAGCCCTTCGAGCCGTACATGCTGCTCTCGGCGGCCACGGCCGAAGGCTCGCTGGTTCCCGAGATCAAGTACGTGATGCTGCCCAATCCCAAGGGCCGGAGTCCCGCGGCCCACGGCTTCATCGACAACCAGCAGCAGCTGGTCGACACCATCGCCGGCTGGCTGGCCGAGCGGAAGCTGTGATGCCCCAAGGTCCCGTCGAAGTGCTCCGCCCCAAGGGCGAGCCGCTCCCGCTCGTCTACGACAGCCCGCATTCGGGCTCGGACTACCCGGCGGATTTCCGGCATGCCATCGACCGCATGGTGCTGCGGCGCTCGGAAGACGCGCATATCGACGAGCTCTATGCGCACGTCGTGAATCGCGGTGCCGTTCTCCTCCACGCGCTGTTCCCGCGCTGCTACATCGACGCAAACCGGTCGACGGAGGACATCGACACGGCGCTGATCGTCGGAGCGTGGCCATCCGCGGTCGCCCCGTCGCGCAAGGCCGCGAACGGCAAGGGACTGATCTGGCGCCAGATCGGATCGCACGGCGACATCTACAAAGAACGCCTCACGGTGGCCGAGGTCACGGCGCGGATCGAGCGCTACTGGCAGCCGTACCACCGGACCATCTCGCAGCTCCTCGACGCCGGGCACGCGCGCTTCGGCGTTGTCTACCACGTGAACTGTCATTCGATGGGCTCGCGCGGCGACCGGACCACGGAGGACGGCGCGGTCGAACGGCCGGATTTCGTCATCGGCGACCGCGACGGAACGACCTGCGAGAAACGGTTCACCGAGCTCGTCGTCGAAACGCTGCGGGCTCAGGGCTTCAGCTGCGCGGTCAACGATCCGTACAAAGGCGTGGAGCTCGTGCGGCGCTACTCGAACCCGTCGGCCGGCCGCCATTCGATCCAGATCGAGCTGAAGCGCGGCCGCTACATGGACGAGAAAACCATCGAGAAGAGTGCCGAGTACGATCGCACCCAGGCCGCGCTACGCCGCCTCACCGACGCCATCGCCGATTACGTGAGCGGGCGGATCGGCGCCTAGTCCGCCGACCGCTTATTGCCCGGCGCCGATGGCCTGCTGCGGCAGCATCGAGCCTTCGCCGTCGTCCGACCGCGGGAACCTGACGGTCACCTTGGTGCCCCGGCCCGGCGCGCTTTCGATGTCCATCCGGCCGGCGTGCAGTTCGACGAACGCGGCGGTCAGCGGCAAGCCCAGGCCGGTCCCCTGGTATTTTCGAGACAGCGCGGTTTCGACCTGGCCGAACGGGGTCATGGCGAGCTTGAGGTCCTCCGCGGACATGCCGATGCCGGTATCGACGATCTGAACCTCGATGTCCCCCCAGGCGGCGTTGGAGGCACGGAGAGACACGGAGCTGCCCGCCTTCGTGAACTTCACCGCGTTGGACAGCAGGTTGAGGATGATCTGGCGCAGCCTCGCCGGCTCGCCCTGGACCACCAGCGGCGTCTCGGGCCGGTCGACGATGAAGCGAATCTGGGCTTGCGTGCACTGGGTGCGCATCATCATCGCGCACTCGTCGACGATCCCGCACAAATCGACCGATTCCAGCGTCAGCTCCAGCTTGCCGGCCTCGCTCTTGGCAAGGTCGAGCACGCCGCTGATGATCCCCAGCAAGTGCTTTCCGCTGTGCAGAATATCGCCCGCGTATTCCACGTATCTGGGATTGCCGACGACGCCGAAATGCTGCCCGGTGATGAGTTCGGAAAATCCGATGATCGCGTTCAACGGCGTCCGCAGCTCGTGGCTCATGTTGGCAAGGAAGTTCGTCTTCGCCGTGCTTGCCACTTCAGCCTGCAGCTTCGCCTCTTTGAAGATCTCTTCGCGTTCCTTGATCTCCGTGAAGTCGCTGAGGAACAGGATAAAGCCGCCATCGGTCGTCTCGCTGCGGCTGAACCGGATCCAGCGCCCATCCGGCATCTGGTATTCGCCAACCGAGAAATGGTCGTGAGCAGGACCGTAGTCGGTCCCTAGGGGGCCCCCCTCGCCCATATCCGGGCGCCAGACATACGCAAGCCGAAGCTGTGCGAATGCGGTGGCGAAGTTCTCGCCCTCGACCATGTACGGGCCGAGCTCGGGACAGAATTTCGGCACTTGGCTGTTGGCAATGACGATCTTGCCTTTGCCGTCGACGAGCACCACACCCTCGCGCGAGCTTTCGAGCGCGTCGACCAGGCGTCTCTGCGCCGATCGCCGCTCGGCCACCTCCCGCTCCATCATCGCCCGAACGTTGTCCTGCATCACCGTCATCGAATGCAGCAGAATGCCGGTCTCGTCCCTCCCGCCGCCGGGGATCGGCGTCTGCAGCTCGCCGCCGGCGATGCGGTCGGCGACCTTGGCGGCCGCCGAGAGCGGTCGGATGATGCGCCGCGCGAGCAGCCAGGTGATGGCGGCCGACAGCAGCAGAGCCATGACCAGGGCCCCAATGCTTGTGTATTTGAAATACGACACCGACCAAACGGCCTTGCGGCGATCGATGAAGCTGTAATCGGCCGTCAACTCGATGAGCACATCGAAGCGGTCGATGATCCGGGTCCCCAGGGCCGTGAGATCGGCGTCGACATGAGCCCGTTCGGCCCCGCGCTGCCGCTCGACCCACTGTTCGACCAGGCCCCTGATCTCCATGATGACCGCGCGCTGCTTGTCGGACACGGCGCGTTTTTCGACCACGTCAAGGTCCTCGGACAGGCTCTCGGCGAGGGTCTCTATGGCGCCATCGACGTCTGTCCGCTCGGCGTCGGGAACGATCGCCCGGCGCAACGACTCATTGTTCATTTGAGCGAAGGTGAGGCTGGCCGAGCGGGCGAAATTGATCGCCATGAGCGAGCCGTCATACGTGTCGACGACGATTTTGCCCGCAGCCGAAAGGACATAGAACCCATAGGCACCGAGCGCGCCGGTGATCAGACCCATCGCCACAAATGCGACGAAGATCTTGGCTCCGATCGAATGCCTTCTGGACAGCGATGGATTTGCCACGGGTTGACCTTCGTGCAACCGACGCTCGTACAAGAAATTTACTCCCTCGATCCCGGGGAGCAAACGCCTAATGTTGGTAAAGGTTAAGATCGAATGCGGGCTTGCGTCGCCCGTCCACGGCGCCGCGGCCCGCGCCGGGTTTAGTTAACATTAACAAGCAGCTGCATTTTTGGATGAATGTGACAGTGGACCTCGAAATTTCCGGGGACGCTGAACTTGATGTTGATCGTGTCGCCCGGCGACGATTCCGCCGTGTCGAAATTGAAGCTGCTCGATTCCACGAACACCTGATGGATGAACTCATCGTGGTTGCCGAATTGCACGGTGTCGCCGACGGCAATCGTGATCCGCTTGAAGTTGAAGGACCGGTTCTTCTGAACGATCGGATGATTGTCGGCGGCATAGACGACACCGGCGATGTGCCAGCCCGCGATGACGGCCGCAACGAAGACCGGCAGCCGCATCCCGCCCCCCGACAGCACGGCGACGATCCGTCGCCCGATGGCCGCTAAGTTGTCCACGGTCATCGTGTGACGATGTCGCGCTCCATCGGCGCCAACAGCACAATGAGCCGGTTCTGCGTCCAGAACGGAATCTTGTATTTGTCCATGGCCTCCTGGAGGCCTTCGACGAGCGCGTTGAATTCCTTCTGGTTCAGGTGCAGCCCCTTGTGCGACTCATACATGTTGCGCCCCTTGTACTGGAAGGGACCGCCGGTGAGCTCGCATATCTGATCGGTGAGAAGCCGCTTGAACCGCACGAGGTTGATGTTGTCGAACGTGTCCTTGATGCGCTCGTCCGCGACCCAGCGGTCGGTGGCGTCGTCGACGATCTTGGTGATGACGTCTCGCCCGCCGAATGAGCGGTACAACTCATCGTCGGCCGCCGCCCCATGGATCCACGGACCCGCCGCCGCCAGGAGGGCCGCGAGAAGCAGTATTCGAAGAGATGCGATCATGTGTCTGCCTTCCGATGAGTGGATGTCGCCGGATCAGAAGCCGACTTGCAGCGAGAAATATGCGCCGCGCTGATTCTTCTGCGTCGCGATGTCGCCGAGGTCGAGATAGGCGAGCGTGGCGGACAGGTTCTTGTTGAAGAAATAGGCGAGAAACACGTCGAACGCGTTCCCCTCGTTGGCGGCGCTGAGGTTGTTCGGCTTCGTCCGGTATTCGGCACCCACCGCGGCCTCGCGGGTCACGAAGAACGCCGCGGACCCCTCGTACTGAAGCTGGTAGGTGTCGTGCCTGTCGCCGCCGAAGCCGAGGATGCCGTACTGATTTGCCTTGGTCTCGCGAAGGGTGACGTTCAGTAGCAGGCTCTGCCCCAGGAAGACTTTCGTGGCCGACAGGTAATAATCGACGCCCCGGTCGTGCTTGGCGCCGATCGCGCGCAGCTGCGCCCCGCGGTCGTTCACCTTGTATTGGAGGCCCGCGGCGATCTGCGGCAGCAGGCTGTCCTGATCGTAGACCGCGTCGCCCAGCAGCCTGACCTTGGCGCCGTAGATATCCTGATCGAACGTGTAGCCCTTGCCGAAGCCGAGCTTTGCGCCAGTCTGCTGGGTGTTGAACTCCTGGTGCGTGGCCGACAGCTCGACGCGATCGAAGAGACCTAGCGCCACGCCGCCGCTCTGAATCTGGAAGTCGGACAGCGTGATGTAGGTGTAATGAGCGCTGGCACCGATCGCGTCGCGCGTGCCGTAGCCGGTAATCACCGCCCACGGCACGAGGCCGCCGCCGGCGGCCCCTTCCAACTGCGTCACGCCGCCGGTGCCGAGCAGCTTGCCGCTGTCGAACAGGTCCGGTTTGGGCTCGCGCGGTTTCGCCTCTTCGGCCGGCTCATCGGCGGGTTCTGCCGCCTCTTCGGCCCAGGCGGCCGAAGCGCCCAGAAGAAACACCGACAGCAAGAGAAGCGCACAAGATCTGCGCATATCGATCCCCCTTATTGGTCCCGCCAAAGACCGGATTTACCTAAAATGCCCCTGAAATTACTTCCTGAAGTCCGTGTGTCGTATCGGATAGTCCTTAAGGCCGTGTAAAAAAATATGCGTCTCTTTTTGAGATTTCTTGAGGAAAAAGGACGTCCGGGCGGCTGACGCCGCCGCGCCCCGGCGCGCGAGCGTCCGGCGCGGATTTGGATTTATATTGGTCCCGAAGGGCTTCCGGAGGTCGTCGCGCATGAAGATGCAGGCCGCGGTCTTTCGCCAGGTGCACGCGCCGCTCACGATCGAGCCGGTCGACATCGACCTGCCGCTGGCGCGCGAGGTCCTGGTGCGCACCGTCGCCACTGGCGTGTGCCACAGCGACCTGCACGTCGTCGACGGGCTCGGACGGTTCCCGCTCGACCGGCCCTATGTGCTCGGCCACGAGGGAGCCGGCATCGTCGAGGCGGTCGGTCCGGACGTCGCCACGCTCCGTCCTGGCGACCACGTTGTGGCGTGTCTGTCCGGGTTTTGCGGTGCCTGTTCGCAATGCCTGAGCGGCCACCCGAACCTGTGCACCGGCGGCTTGGTGGCGCGCTCCGAAACGGCACCGCCGCGGCTGTCGCAGAATGGCGAGCGCTTCCGCCAGTTCCTCGGCATCTCGAGCTACGCCGAGCGCATGCTGCTGCATGAGAATTCGGTGGTGAAGATCGACCCCGACCTGCCGCTCGACCGCGCAGCCCTCGTCGGCTGCGGCGTGCTCACCGGCGTTGGTGCGGCGTTGCGCAGCGCTGGTCTCCAGGCCGGGCAGACCGCGGCCGTGTTCGGCTGCGGCGGCGTCGGCCTGTCGATTATCCAGGGTGCCCGCATCGCCGGCGCGCGCCAGATCATCGCCGTCGACGTGGTTGCGGCAAAGCTCGAGCTCGCGAAACGCGTCGGCGCCACCCATGCCGTGGATTCGAGCCGGGACGACCCGGTCAAGGCGGTCCGGGCACTCACCGGCGGCGCCGGCGTCGATCACGCCTTCGAAGCGGTCGGGATCGCGAAGCTCTGCCGGCAGGCGATCGAGAGCCTGGCGATCCGCGGCACCGCGACCATCGTCGGCGTGCTGCCGCCCGACGCCACGATCGAGTTTCCGTGGATGGCGATCCGGCCCGAATGCAAGGTCCAAACCTCGCGGATGGGGTCGAACCGCTTCCGGCTCGACATTCCGCTCTATCTCGACTTCTACCGGCAGGGCAAGCTGCTGCTCGACGACATGATCACCAAGCGCGGCCGGCTCGGCGACATCAACGAGGCGTTCCGCGCTATGAAATCAGGCGAAGTCGCCCGCACGGTGCTGACGTTCGATTAATGCCGATGACGCGGCCTGTGCGGCTGAAAAGCGAACCCCGTCGGCCGAAGCCGACGGGGTCACGTGTCAGCGGTCACGGAAGTGGTCAGTGGTTCGTGGCCCTGAGGTTATGCGGGTTCATATCGGGATCCATCGGATCCGTCGCGTTCGGCACCTGCGCCACGCCATTCTTGGCCGCCGCATCGACGCTGGCCTGGTTTGGGGCCTGCTGATACGCGGGCGGCGCCTGCACCGGATCCGGCGTATTGGCGAAGGTCTGCGGCGGATAATGGGAGGCGAACGCCGGTCCTGCGGCCACGAGTGGAGCGGCCAAGAGTGACAGGGCGGTCGCCAGCATGAGAATCTTACGCATGACATGTCTCCTGAATAAAGCGAGGCGCGAAGACAATTCTTCGTTGAGCCTGAGGGAGACGTGGGGATGCTTGCTGACACGCGCATGACACCCCGCTGACGGCTGCCTGACACCCGCCGCCGCGACACCACGCGGTTGCTGGAATTATGGATTCCTGCTGCGGGCGTGCATCGCGGCACGATAGGCAAAGACCACGCCGGGACCGAGGGTGGTGCCGGGACCCGGATAGGTTCCGGCCATGATCGACGCCATGTCGTTGCCGCAGGCATACAGCCCCGGGATCGCGCGGCCGTCGGGATCGAGGACGCGCGCGTGGATGTCCGTGGCGAGCCCGGTACTCACGGCGATGTCCGCCGGCCAAACGGCCATCGCGTGGAACGGCGGCGTGGTCAGCGGCCCGAGACACGGGTTTGGCTTGTGCTCCGGATCGCCGTTGAAGCGGTTGAGGTCGGTATCGCCCTTGCCGAAATCGAGATCGACGCCGCTGTCGGCAAAGCGGTTGTGGCGCGCGACCGTGTCGCGGAATGCCTGCGGTGGAACGCCGATCTTCTGCGCCAGATCGTCGAGGCTGCGGCCGGTGATGAGATAGCCGTTGCGTTCGAACCTTTTCAGATTGTGCGTGCCCGGATGAATGGCACCGAGGCCGTACCGGCCGATGAACGTACCGTCGCAGATGAGGTAGGCCGGGATCGACGGCGCGAGCTTGTGGCTCTCGAACATCGCTTCGACGAAGTCGTGATAGGAGACGGCTTCGTTGACGAAGCGCCGGCCGGCCGAATTCACCGCCAGCAGCCCAGGCTTGGCGCGGTCAAGCAGCAGGTGCGGATACAGGCCCCGGCTGCCGTCGCGCCGGATCGTCACCGAGGCCGGCGTCCACAGCCCGCTGGTCCCGTGCTCGCCGGTCACGATGCGGGCCCCCAGCCGCTCGCCAATGACGACGCCGTCGCCGGAATTCCCGGCGTCGCTCATCGAATGCGGCGGCGTCGGCTGCGGCATGAACGCGGCGCGAAACTTCTTGTTGTGGCCGTAGCCCCCGGTCGCGAGCACGACGCCTTTGCGGGCTCTGACCACGATGTCCTGGCCGTCGACCTGGATCCGAGCACCGACCACGCCGTGCCGGTCGCCCAGCACATCCGTGATCGCGGCGCCGAACAGGATCGGCACGCCCCGCTGCCGGAGGCTGTAGAACAGCCGGGCGATGAGCGCGTTGCCCATCATGATCCGGGTGCCGCGCGGATAGCGCAGGCGGTCCATCAGATAGCGGGCGAACAGCGTCGCCGCGGTGATGAAATTTGCCACGGAGCGAAACCGGCCGAGGAGCGGCGGGATGTCGGCCTTGCCGATCATCATGCCGCCGAACAGCATGAACTCCGGAATTGGCGGCCGGATGCGCTTGAAGTCGGCGCCGAGCAGCCGGCCGTCGAACGGCTTCGGCACGATCGCCCGGCCGCTGATCGCGGCGCCCGGCATGTTGCCGCGATAATCGGGATGCATCCCGCAGGGCATGAACTGCACGTCGGTCTTGGCGCTGAGCTCGTCGATGACCTGGGACGCAGTCTTGAGGAACACCGTCCGCAGCTCGCGCCCTGTGGCGCTGGGGATCAGCGCGTCGAGATAGCGCTCCGCGTCCTCGGCGCTGTCGGGGAAGCCCGCCGCCCTGCTCTGGCTGTTCCCCGGGATCCACAGCGTGCCGGCCGAGGTGGCACCCGTGCCGCCGACCTGATCCGACTTCTCGCACACGAGCACGTCGAGACCCTCGAGGGCCGCGACCAGCGCCGCCGTCAGGCCGGCCGGCCCCGCACCGGCCACGAGCAGATCGACCTCGCGTTCCTCCATCACCCGCCAGGGTGACGTGCCCACGGGCGCGAAGTCAAACCCTCGCCGCCGCCAACCGGCCGATGGCCGCGTCGAGCTCGGCTGCCAGCTTAACGACCAGGGAAGCGGCCGGTTGCCGACGGGCGAGACGTACGCCCTGCCCGGCCCACAGCGACAGGAACTCGGCGCGGCCCCGCTTGGCGGCGGCGGTGCGCAGCGGCCGGGTGAGCGCGTTCTGGATCGGGAACGGCAGGATCGCGCCGGGCGGAGCCGCGGTCTCGACTTCGGTCATGAAGCGATTCACGATGCCGCGCGCCGGCCGGCCGGAGAAGGCGCGCGTGACGCGCGTCTCGTGCTCGCGCGCGGCGAGGATCGCCACCTTATACGCCTCCGGTATTCCCGCCTCGTCGCAGGTGAGGAACGCCGTGCCCATCTGCACCGCGGCGGCACCCAGCGCCAGCGCCGCCGCGATGCCGCGGCCGTCCATGATGCCGCCGGACGCGATCACCGGCACCTTCACCGCATCGACCGTTTGCGGGACCAGCGACATGGTGCCGACGAGGCCGGCTTCGAAGTCACCGCCGAACGTGCCGCGATGGCCGCCGGCTTCGCCGCCTTGGGCGACGACGGCGTCGACGCCTGCTTTCTCGAGCGCGATCGCCTCGTCGACCGTGGTCGCGGTGGCGGCGAGGAACATGCCGCGCGCCTTCACCGCCGCGATCGCGTCCTTGGGCGGCACGGCGAAGGCGAAGCTGAACGCCGCGGCCCCGCTGTCGAGCGCCGCCGCGAGCTGATCGGCGAACAGGCTCCCGGTCGATGTGGGCAGCGACGGCGGCGGCAGGCCGAGCTCGGCGAAATAGCCGGCCACGCGGGCCAGCGCCGGGCTCGCGTCAGCGGGCGGTGTTGGCGCTGGAAGCGGGGCGAAGAGATTGATGCCGAACGGGCGCTTGGTCTTGGCCCGCACGGCGGCAGCGCTGTCGCGGATCTGCTGCGGGGTCAGGTACGCCGCACCGATGAAACCGATCCCGCCGGCTTCCGAGACCGCGGCCACGAGGTCGGGCGTGTCGCCGCCGCCGGCAAGCGGGGCCTGGATGATCGGGTGCGCGATCCGTAACCGCCGCGTGAGATCCGTCTGAACGGGCATGAGCCACCTTCCTGGTACCCCCCACCCGCTCGCTGCCGCTCGCGGCCTCCCCCGCAAGGGGGGAGGCAATATATTGCCGTGCTTTACTTACCTCCCCCTCGACGGGGGAGGACGGCGCGGAGCGCCGGGTGGGGGTGAGTTGCGATGCTGATGCACCGTAAGCCCCGCCCGTTCGCGGGCAGAACCGGTTTTAAGTGATAGGCCCGATCTGGTTTCGCGATAGCGGCCTAGTCGGCCGCATCGGCGGTGGCGACCTGGCCGGCACGGGCGCAGTCGAGAAAGGCCGCGAGTGCCGTCGAGACGAAGGCGTCGCGGCGGCGGACGAAGGCGGTTTCGACCCGCCCTTCGTTGGCCGGCAGAGGGTGATAGGCGAGCTTGCCGGCGCGCGACGCGCTCTCGACCACGCTCAGCGGCAGCAAGGTGACGCCCAGCCCCGCCATGACGCAGCCGATGATGCCGTCGATGGTGCCGAACTCGAGCCGCCGCAAGCCGACGATGCCGCGCCTGGCGAGAATGTCCTCCAGCTTCTGACGGTACGAGCAGCCGGCGCGCAACACGACGATCTTGAGGTCGTCGCCGCGCGGCAACGCGTCGAGACGGCGGATCGACGGGGCGGTGACCAGCACCAGCTCCTCCTCGAACACGGGCTCCTGGACCAGTTCGGGATGGTCGACCGGGCCGCACACGAAGGCCGCCTCCAGCTTGCGCGCGAGCACGCGCTCGATCATCTCGGCGCTGGTGCCGGTGTTGAGCACGAGGTCGACCTCCGGGTAACGCGCGGCATAGGCGGCCAGCACCGGCGGCAGCCGGACCGCCGCCGTCGTCTCGAGCGAGCCGATGTCGAGGGGCCCCTTGGGCACGCCGTTGTCCTCGACGGCGCGGCGGGCCTCGGCCAACAGCCGCCCTACCCGGGTGGCATACGGCAGAAGCCGGCGGCCCGCGGCGGTGAGCTCGACCCCGCGGCTGTGGCGGTCGAACAGCGGCGCGCCGAGCCGCTCCTCGAGCAGACGGATGCGCGCGGTGACGTTGGACTGCACCGTGTTGAGCTCCGCGGCTGCCCGGTTCATGCCACCGAGCCGCGCCACCGCCTCGAAGATCCGAAGGTCCGCTGAATCCATGGCCGCCTCCTCCGTCTCAGGCCATCATTAAAGACGATGGCTTCAGGACCGACCATTCTGGTTTCAGGATGGCTGCCCTTCTAGCGGCGCATGGCCAGCACACGGTCGACCATTTTTCCGCACAGGCCCAGGTAGTTGGCGGGATCAACCAGCTTCGCCAGCGCCGGCCGGTCGACATGCTTGGAGATCTCCGGATCCGCCGCCAGCAGATCGAGGAACGGCCGGCCGGTCTCGATCACCTTGCGGCAGATGTCGTAGACGAGATCGTGCGCGCGCTGGCGGCCGAGATGGGGCCCCAGCCCCATCATCACCGCTTCGGAGACGATGAGCCCGCGCGTCACATCGAGATTGGCGCG
>DASWFO010000192.1:0-2788 GCA_036394195.1 Alphaproteobacteria bacterium
CCGCCGCGATTGCCGCCAGCACGCGGCCCTCCGGCGTGTTCGGGGCCGGGAAATCGTCGTGGCCGAACGGGCCGTAGCCCACCACGGCCACCGCGTGCTTTTCGCACCACGGCAGGACCTTATGCTCGATCGCCCGCTCGCGCAGGTGATAAAGCACCTGGTTGCAGGCGATCTTGCCGTTGCCGGCCACGTCCAGCGCGTCGACGAGATCGTCGACGTCGAAATTGCTCACCCCCCAGGCGAGGATCTTGCCGGCGCTGCGGAGCTCCTCGAAGGCGGCGAATGTGTCCTCGAGCGGATAATTGCCGCGCCAGTGGAGCAGATAACAGTCCAGCCGATCGGTCTTGAGCCGCCGCAGCGACGCCTCGCAGGCGGCGACGGTGCCGCGGGCGCGACGCGTTCTGCGGCAGCACCTTGGACACCAGGAACGCCTCATCGCGCCGGCCGGCGATCGCCTCGCCGACGATCTCCTCGGCGCGGCCGGAGCCGTACATCTCCGCGGTGTCGATATGGGTCATGCCGAGGTCGAGGCCGACCCGCAGGGTCGCCACGCCGCCGCTCGGGTTCCTCTCGATGTACCAGGTGCCCTGGCCGATCACCGGCACCTTCCGCCTGGTGGCTCCAAAAGAGTGCTGTCTCATCGCGACCTCCTCGACCGCCTGCCCGATCAACACTGGCGGCGCCGCCGGCCGTTCCGCTCTCCGCCGCAGCGCTACCTAAAGGCGACCTGTCGGGCTACAGTGCGCGCATGGATGATATCCGAGTCGGCGTGCCGTGGAACGCGCCGGGGCTCCTCCGGTTCAACGGCGACCATCCGTTACCCGGCAGCCTGGTCGCCGATTATCCGGGCTACAGCTTCGACTTCACCCTGTCGCCGGCCGATGCGGCCAATATCCGCCGCGCCAACGCCGCGGCCGACGCGTTCCGCCAGGCGCTGCGCGCCCAGACGCCGACGCCGTCGACCGAGATGATCGAGGAATTCATCGTGTCGCGCGGCCTGCAGACCCAGGCGATGATGCTGGCCCCGTGCGACCTCCATTTCCTGCACACCGCCCCGCTGACCTTAGGCATCAGGCCGTGGATCCTGCATGTCGAGGAGCTGATCACGCTGTTCGCGCCGTTCGTCTGGCACGGCACCTCGGCCGACGTGCATATCCGCGACCTCCCCGCCTACCGGATGGTGAAGTATCTGCTGGAATCGCCGGCGTGCCGGGCCGTGCTCTCGCACCTCACGCACAGCCGCGACTTCCTGCCGGTGCTGTTCGACAGCCCGAAGCTCGCCGACAAAGTCCACCACGTGCCGCTCGGAGTCGAGTTCTCTTCGGCCGCGACCAAGAAGATCACCGAGCGGCAGGGCAGCCGCAGCCAGGCCCCGGGGACGACGTTCCTGTTCACCAACTCGTGGTCGCAGCAGGAGGGCAGCTTCATCCTGCGCGGCGGCGCCGACGTGATCGGGGCGTTCATCGAGCTGGTGGCGAAGCACCCGGCCTCTCGCCTGATCATGCTGTCGACCCTGCCGGTGTCGCATTACGGCGAAGGCTTCGCCCAGTTCGTCCGGCAGGTTCCCAATCTGCACCTGATCGACCACCGAGTCAGCGACGACGAGCTGGTCGATCTGATGATGGCATCCGACGTGTTCCTGATCCCGTCGGTGGGCCTGCACGCGCTGTCGGTGCTGCGCGCCATGTATTGCGGCCTGGCAGTCGTCGTGTCGGACGCGCCAGGCAACGACGAATTCGTCAGCCACGACCAGACCGGAATCGTCGTCGAAGGTCGGCGCGGCAAGACGGCGTGGTACGACGAGATCGGCTTCCTGCACCAGACCTTCCAGCCCATGTTCGGCCAGAAGCTCGGCGACTTTGCCGGCAACCTGTTTCGGGCCATGGAGCAGCTGGTCACCGACGCGGACCGGCGCCGGCGGCTCGGCCAGGCGGCGCGCGAGCATGTGCGGCGCCATCACCGCATCGAGGGGTGGCGCGCCGGCTTCAAGAAAATCCTCGACCAGGTGCGCCCGACCCTGCGCGGCAGATAGCATCCGAAAGAATCACCACGGAGGCACGGAGATCACGGAGAAGAGGTGGAGGTAGAACTCTCCTCTTCACCTCGGTGCTCTCCGTGTCTCCGTGGTTGAATTTTCTGGATGCCCGCTTTCGCGGGCATGACGAAAAGAGAACGTGCGCAGCGGCTTCGTCGCTTCGCGGATTGCGTCGACGCGGCTGAGGCCGATGTCGCGCAGCTCGCGGTCGCTCAGCGCCAGCAGCTGGTCGCGCTCGCGGCGCTGCTGCCGATATTCGCGTACGGATCTGATCCAGGATTGCAGACGCTCGCCGAAGCGAGCGGTGGGGCTCCCGAGCCGCGGGATTGCGGCTTTGGTTGACATGATATCGGTGTCCTCCGGCATCCCCAGAACATGGGCCCGGGACAGCGACGTGTCGCCGCCGGACGCTACGGCCGCCGCCGTAGCGTCGAGCCGTGCACGGCCGCGCCGCGCGTACTAAATTGAGGGCATGGATTTCGGCATCCACTTGGCGGAGGTCGCGGCGCTGGTCGGCGATCCGGCCCGTGCCAACATCATGTGCGCGCTGCTCGACGGCCGCGCCCTGACCGCAAAGGAGCTCGCCTACGCCGCGAACGTGACCGCGCAGACCACCAGCGGTCACCTCGCCAAGCTCACCGACGCGCGGCTGCTCACCGTCGTGAAGCAGGGCCGCCACCGGTACTACCGGCTCACGACGCCGCTGATCGCCCAGATGCTGGAGAGCATCATGGCGGTGGCCGCGCACGGTCC
>DASWFO010000193.1:0-9724 GCA_036394195.1 Alphaproteobacteria bacterium
GACATCGGCCTCATCGATCGCCACGGCCGGTTCCGCCGGTTCGCTCCGCCACGCGACGGGCTCCGCGAACCGGCGGTCACAGACACAGAACTGTCGGGTATCATGCCGGTCCAAAATGTCGACCATCAGTCCGGTTGAACAGCGATGACAACCCTCACCCTCCCGGCGCTGACGCGCCGGGCCCCTCCCTCTCCCGCGTTCGCGGGCGAGGGGCTTTAGAGGTCCTCCGTGTCTCTGTGGTGAAAATTTCTGGCTAAGGAAACTGCCATGAAAAACGAACCCTCGATCGATCCGGATATCCCGACCGGTCTCTATATCAACGGTAAGTTCCGCGACGCCTCCAACGGCGGCCGCTTCGACGTCTACGATCCGGCCACCGAGCAGGTCCTGGCCTCGGTCGCCGACGGCACGATCGAGGACGCCCAGGCGGCGGTCGACGCGGCGGCGGCCGCGTTCGACGGCTGGGCGGCGCGCAGCCCGCGCGAGCGCGGCGAGATCCTGCGCAAGGCGTTCGATCTGTTCAGCGCGCAGAAGGAGAAGTTCGCGCGCCTGATGACGCAGGAAAACGGCAAGTCGCTCACCGACGCCCGCGGCGAAGCCACCTATGCCGCCGAGTTCTTCCGCTGGTACGCCGAGGAGGCGCCGCGCAATCTCGGCCAGATGGGCCGGGCCCCGGCCTCGGGGGCGCGCATGCTGGTCCAGCACAAGCCGGCCGGTGTCGCGGTCATGGTGACGCCGTGGAATTTCCCCGCCGCGATGGGGACGCGGAAGATCGCGCCGGCGCTGGCCGCCGGCTGCACCGTGGTGCTGAAGCCGGCGTCCGAGACGCCCCTGACCATGTTGGCGCTGGCCAAGCTGCTGCAGGATGCGGGCGTGCCGCCCGGTGTGGTGAACATCCTGCCCTCGCGCAAATCGGGTGCTGTGGTCGGCCACATGCTGAAAGACCCGCGGGTGCGCGTCATCTCCTTCACCGGCTCGACCGAGGTCGGGCGCAAGCTGCTGCATGCCGCCGCGGATTCGGTCGTCACACCGGCGATGGAGCTCGGCGGCAACGCGCCGTTCATCGTGTTCGAAGACGCCGACATCGACGCCGCGGTCGAAGGGGCGATGATCGCCAAGATGCGCAACGGCGGCGAGGCGTGCACGGCGGCCAACCGGTTTTACGTGCATGAGAAGGTGCACGACAGCTTCGTCGAGAAGTTCGCCGCCAAGATGAAGGCGCTGAAGGTCGGCAACGGCCTGGAAGACGGCGTCGGCCTGGGGCCGCTGGTCAATGCCGAGACCCGCGACAAGGTGGCGCGGCTGGTCGAGGACGCGGTGAAGCGCGGCGCCCGGCTGGTCACCGGCGGCACACGGCCGGATGGCAAGGGCTTCTTCTATGCGCCGACCGTGCTGACCGACGTGCCCGACAACGCCGAGTGCATGCACGACGAGATCTTCGGCCCGGTGGCGCCGGTGCAGAAGTTCAAGACCGAGGACGAGGCGATCAAGAAGGCGAACGCGACCGAATACGGCCTCGTCACCTACGTCTACACGCGCGATCTGGCGCGGGGCTTGCGGGTCTGCGAGAAGCTTGAGACCGGCATGGTCGGCTTGAACCGCGGCCTCGTCTCCGATCCGGCGGCGCCCTTCGGCGGCGTGAAGCAGTCCGGCCTCGGCCGCGAGGGTGCCCACGAGGGCATGATGGAATACCTCGAGACCCAATACGTGGCGACGAACTGGTAGACACGGCAATGAACGTGATCATGCCCCAGCTCGGCGAGACCGTCGCCGAAGGCAAGATCGGGAAGTGGTTCAAGTCGGTCGGCGACGCGGTCCAGGCCGGCGAGAACCTGTTCGAGATCGAAACCGACAAGGTCGCCATGGAGGTCCAGGCGACCGAGAGCGGCGTGCTCTCGGAGATCCGGGTCAAGGTCGGCGAGACGGTGCCGGTCGGAACCGTCGTCGCCGTGCTGGGCGCGGAGGGCGCGCCGCGGGCCGCCGCCGCGGCGGGCGTCGCCGCGCCGCGTGCGGCACAGAAAGCAGCACCGGCCCACAACGGCACGACCGCGGCCCTGAAGCCCTTCGACGAGGTCCACACGCCGGTCGGCAATTACGGAACCGCGAAGGCGCCGAACGGGCTGCGGATCACGCCGCTGGCGCGCCGGCTGATCAAGCAAAGCGGGCTCGACGTCGAAGCGATCGCCCGCGTGGTCCAGCAGCGCGGCGGAACGCGCATTTCGGCCCGCGACGTCCAGGCGCCGGGCCACATCGCCGCGGTGCCGTCGGCGAAGACGGGTGAGGGCACCCGGGTCGAGACGTTGGGACGCATCCGCGCACAGACCGCCAGCCGGCTCGCCGAAGCCTGGCGCACCGCACCCCACGTCTTCCAGGCGGTCGAGGTCGATTTCTCTACTGTCGAACGCGTCCGCCAGGCTCATAGGCAGGCGTTCGCCGACCGTCACGGCGTCCAGCTGACGTATCTGCCGTTCATCGCCCGCGCGGTGTGTCTGGCCATCGCCGAGTTCCCGCGGATCAACGCGATGTTCGATCGCGACCGCCTGGTGCTGCACCGCGACGTCAATCTCGGCATCGCCGCCGATCTCAATCACGAAGGCCTGGTCGTGCCGGTGGTGCATCACGCGGATGAGATGACCGCGGGCGGCCTCGCCAAGGCGATCGCGCGGCAGGTCGACAAGGCGCGCGCCGGCAAGCTGACGTTGGGCGACCTCGAGGGCGGCACCTACACGATCTCGAACAACGGCAGCTTCGGCACCCTGTTCACGGCCCCCATCATCAACGTGCCGCAGGTGGCGATCCTGTCGACCGACGCGGTGCGCAAGCGCCCGGTGGTGATCGAGACCGCGGAGGGCGACGCGATGGCCATCCGGCCGGTCGGCGTCGTCGGCCAGAGCTTCGACCACCGCGCTTTCGACGGCGCCTATTCGGCGTCGTTCCTGAAGCGGGTGAAGCAGGTCCTGGAAACCCGCGACTGGGCCAGCGAGCTGAATTAGGCCGCCACCCATTTCGTCATACCCGCGAAAGCGGACACCCAGAGAATCCAACCACGGAGACACGGAGGGCACAGAGGGAAGAGGGGAATTCCGTCTCTTCTCCGTGATCTCCGTGCCTCCGTGGTAAAATTTTCCGGGGACAGGCCGGCGCGGGAGCCAACCAGGGGGGAAGTCGTTGCTTCTGGTGGGGCCCTGTGAGGTGCTCGATGAGCGGCAGGTCCGGACGGGTCGCCCGCAGTGCGCTCGAGACCGCCCACGCGTCGTCCCCGACCGCCCGCCAGCCGTTCTTGTCGGCGAAATGCCCGAGGCCTACGGGCGGGGCCGGGTTCTGTCCGTGGCCGCGATGGTCGTGCGCCCACACCGTAAAGCCGGCACGGTTGAGCGCCGCGGCGAAACGGCCGTAGCGGGCACCGTGCTCCGACATTCCGTGAACGACGTGGACGAGCGCGCGGGGGTGCCCAATAGGCTCCCAGCGATAGAGGGGTGGCAAGCCGGTCATGCGAAGCCCTGGCAGAGGCCGGTGCTCTCTTTCCTCACAGCTCCCACCCGCCGCCAAGCGCCAGGAAGACGTTGACCTGAGCATCGGCGATCGCGGCGTCGGACGCGGCGAGGGCCGTCTCCGCCGTCGCGAGGCTCGCCTCCGCGGTCAGCACATCGAGAAAGCCGATTCGACCGAACCGGAACAGGGTCCGGGCCTGGTCGGTTGCTTTCGCAGCACTGTCCCGCGCCTGGCTGAGCTCGCGATTGTGGTCGATCTCGCGGACATAGCCGTCCAACGCGGTTTCGGTTTGCTGGAGCGCAGTCAGCACCGTGCCGTCAAACTGGGCGTTCGCTGTCTGGGCCGCGGCACCCGCCTCGGCAATGCGGGCGCGCGCCGCCGAGATGTTCGGAAACGTCCATGACAGGACGGGCCCGATATGGCCGCCGAAACTCGGTATCGTGCCAAACGAGTGGCCGAACGTCTCGAAAGGGCCGGCGAAGCCGGCGGCACCGCCGATACTGACCTGCGGGTAGAGTTGGGCGGTTTCGACACCGATGGCCGCCGTCGCCGCGGCGAGGCTGCGCTCGGCCGAGCGCACGTCGCTGCGCCTTCTGATCAAGGCGACACCGTCGCCGATCGGCAGCGGCTGCCGCAGGGGCGGCGGTTCGGGGCAATCCTCCAGCTCGCGCGGATAATCGGCGACCGGCCGCCCCATCAGCGCCGTAAGCGCATACAGAGCGGCTTGGCGTTGCGCGACGAGCGGCGGGATCGCGGCCGCGCTCTGATTGACGGGAGTCTCGGCGCGGGTCACGTCGAACGCGGTGTTGCGACCCTCGCGGAACAGCCGACGGATGTCGTCGAGAGTCCGGCTCTGGACGTCGACCACATGCCGGGCGGCGGCAATCGAGCGATTCGCCGAGCAGACGGCCACGTAGTTCCGAGCGACCGCAGCGGCGATGGTCACCCGCACCTGATCCCGTACCGCCTGGACCGATTCGGCATCGGCCCGCGCCGCCTCGACCGTGCGGCGGATGCCGCCGGCGAGATCGAGCGGATAGGCCAGGCCGAGCCCAAGCGCATAATTCCACCCCGGAAAGCTGAGCGCATCGATGCCGCCAGCCTTGGTCTTGGCGACGCTGGCCTCGATCGTCGTGCTTACCGTCTGCGCCGCCCGCGCCTCGCGGATCACGGCGACGGCGCGCTGCAGGTTGGCCTCCGCTGCCCGTAGATCCGTGTTGGCCGCAAGCGCCTGCTGGATATAGCCGTCCAACCGGGGATCGTCGTAGAGCCGCCACCAGTGATCCGACAACGGCGCCTCGGCGAAGGCCGGGCTGTCGCGGTTCACGAATGCTCCCGTGGCCTCGGGCGCGTTGGCGACCGCGTCGGCGGGAACATGATAGTCCGGTCCCACCGTGCAGCCGTTCACGAGGAGCGCGATCAGCGCCGCAGACCGCGTCCGTCTCACGGCGAACTCTCGCGCAACGCCGTTTCCTTGGTATAGGAGGGGATGATCGTGACGGTGGCCGTACGTCCGAGGATGAGCCGCGTGCCCGGCGGCATCTCGTCGATATGGATGCGGACGGGAATGCGCTGGGCGAGCCTGACCCAGGTGAATGTCGCGTTGACCGCGGGCAGAAGATTGGCGCTGTTGCTGCGCTGGTCGTCGGCGATGCCGCCGGCGAGGCTGTCGACATGGCCGACGATATCCTGCTCATCGCCCATCAGCCGGATGTGCGCCCGGTTGCCGACCTGGACATGCCGAAGCTTCGTCTCTTCCATGTAGGCTTCGACCCGGATGGAATCGAGATCGATCATGGCCAACGCCTGGCTGCCGGCGCCCAAAAAGTCGCCGGGGCGCAGCGACAGGTTGGTGATGTAGCCGTTGACGCTGGCGACGATGGCCGTGCGGTCGAGATTCAGCTGGGCTGTGGTCCGCGCCGCGATCGCCTGATTGAGCGCGGCCAGCGACGTCTGGACCTTCGCATCGCTCTCCTCGCGCGTCTCGACGGCCACCAGGTCGCCGAGTGCGCGGTCGCGTTTGGCCACCCGCCGCGCCTGGTCCAGCGTCGCCTGGGCGCTGGCGATGGCGGCATCGGCCTGCGCCAGCGCGTCGGCGTAGCGGGGCCGATCAACGACAAACAGAAGCTGCCCCTTATGGACGATCTGGTTGTCACGGACCTCCACCTCGGTGACCAGGCCGCTGATGTCCGGGGAGACGCGAACCACATCGGCAAAGACGTGGCCGTCGCGCGTCCAGGGCGCTGTCTCGTAGCGATCCCACAGCCAGACCGCGACCAGCACGCCGGCTGTGACGAGAAGCGCCGTGACGAGCCAGCGCATCAGCCCTGCGAATAGAACGCTCATGCGCGCAGGCCCCAGGATTCGGTGAGCCAGACAATGGCGGCCAGCACCAGCAAGAACAGCGCGATGTCGGTGATCGGCCGGTACGTCACGAGCCGGTAGAACCCGACCAGCGATAGCACTCGGGACAGCAAGCCGGTGAGGATCACCGCCCCGCAGCCGAAGAGCAGCAGCGACGGAATATAGACACCGCCGATCGAGACCTCGCCGATCATGCCGGCGCTCCGGCGAAAGGTGCCGCGTGGGGGAACAGGCTGCGG
This sequence comes from Alphaproteobacteria bacterium, assembly GCA_036394195.1. Lineage (GTDB taxonomy): Bacteria > Pseudomonadota > Alphaproteobacteria > CACIAM-22H2 > CACIAM-22H2 > DATJPD01. The sequence continues at coordinate 6,096 of DASWFO010000193.1, forward strand.
CGCAGTCCGGTCAGACGGATGACGGCCTGTCGGCGGCGCTCGGGTTGTGGATCTGATGCGAACATCGCCATCGCGCGATCGATGGCCTCCAGCACGGCGTTGCCGGCCGGCACGTGCTTGGCCGGGCTGATGCTGCGATAATAGGTACTGATGCCGGTGAGCGCCTCGTCGATGGCTTTGCGCTCCTCACGGTCGGCAAGGCCGGACGAGAACGCGCGCAGCTCGCCCGCGCTGTTGCCGATCCGCAATCCAACGAAGGCGTCGTAGTGAGGGAGCGCCGGATGCACCCCTGTGGGACCAGAGCGAGCCGCGATCAGCGCGATGCAATCGACCATGCGCGCCATCCAGCGGCGCGTGTCCGCGGCCCGTCCGTCGGCTCGCGCGGCGATATCGCGGAAACCGGCGCGGACAAGCCTCGCGAAGGCGAATTCGGCCCCGATCACATGGAACATGTCGATGATGATCACGGCGGCGAAGGTGCCGACGACGAACCCGAGCGCCCCGTTGATGAAGCTCGCGAAATCGCTCTGGTATGTCGATGCGATGCCGACGGTGTTGAGAAAGCCGACCACGCCGCCGAACGCGAAGGGCGACAATGGCGGCCGCGTCATCAGGCTGCCGATGAGCAGCAGGAGCGGCGCAAAGACCGCCGCCAACATCACGAAGTCGGTCACGCGCGGAAGAATCACGAAGCCAAATGCCGTGGCCACCGCGACGCTGGCGAGCAGGCCGTAAAAGAAGCGACGAATCGCGAAGCCGGGATTTGGCAGCGTGCCGAACAACGCACAGCCGACGCCGACGATCAGGGCGGCCGTGGCGCCGCTCGGCCAGGCGGTCGCGATCCAGAATGCGCACACGCTGCACACCGCGACCATCACGCCGAGCGCCGAGCGTAGCGCCAGGCCATGGTCACGATGCAGCGACCGTCCGGTCGTCGATTTGATGAGCTCCGCGGCCTCGGGCGACAGGCCGCGGATGCTGCCGCTCATGATGCGATCGTGCAGTTCGCGAAGGAGGCGATGGGCGCGGACGAGGTCGGCCAAGCGTCCAAGCAAGCTCGCGAGAAGCATCTCCCGCCAGCGCCAAACGCGCTCCGCGCCGAGCGCCTGCCCGAGCCCTTCTGCCTCGGCGATGAGCTCGCGAGCCGTGTCGTCGCGGGCGGGGCCGGAGACGTCCTGAGCAAGCCACTCTTCGACGCGGGCAACCAACCGGCCGACGTCCGTCGGGAGGCCGCCCTCCTGTGCGATGCAGTTGGCGATCCGGTCTTCGACCGCGTCGCTCACCGGCAGCAGCCAGCAGAGCTCGTCCTGCAGCGCCCGGACCGCGGCCGCCGGCGGGAGCAGGCGGGCGGTGTCGTAGGCCAGATGAAAAGACAGCTGCTCGATGTCGTTGACGTTGCTCGCAAGCCGCCGCCGCTCCCGGTCGAGGACGGCATCCCGGCTGCCGGCCAGCGACTGGCGGCTCCACTGCTCGACGCTGCCGACGATGCCCTTGATCTGCTGCTGGAGACGTTTGGTGATGCTGCGGGGAAGGATCGCCGCGTGGACGACGCTCGCGACCACGATGCCGATGCCGATCTCCTGGACGCGCAGCACGGCGACGTTGAAGATGTTGCCGGGGGTCAGAACGCTCGGGAAACCGACAATGCTCGCGGTGTAGCCGGCGAGAAGAAACACATAGGACCGCGGCGTACGGTCGAGCTGGGCGATGTAGACGCACAGCCCGAGCCACAGCGCCAGAACGAAGCTGAGGGCGAGCGGCTCATTGACGAAGGCCGGAACGAACACGACCGCCGCGGCGGCTCCCAGAAATGTGCCGAGGATCCGAAATAATGCCTTCGAGAGCACCGTGGCCGCGAGCGGCTGCGACACGATATAGGCGGTCGTGATGGCCCAAACCGGCTGAGCAAATCCGATGCGCAGCGCGATGTAGTACGCGATGATCGCCGCAGCAAAGCTCTTCAGGGAGAAGAGAGCCGCTTCAGCATCTGCCGTGATCATTTTTCTTATCTACTGCCAGGCGGTCTCGACCTTCGGGTCGGATACCAGCGGAGACCAAATAATCAGGCGGTGATTTGGACAAGGCTCATAATTGCCGCTCTTTGGCTCATCCTGCGGTTTTCCGTTATGGTCGACGCGCCGACGGAATTCTTGTCGATTCCGGCTGAAAATTGCGGCTGGCTCAGGGGATATTCTCGACGATCATCTCCCAGACGTCGTGGCCTTTGCCCTGCGGCATGGCTCGGGCGCTGTAGACCGCCATGCCGACGACGGCCTCCGGCGAAACAAACGGCGAGGGGGGTGTCACCAGTGAGCACGGCGACGCCGTGCTTGGTCAGGGCGGCCTGGCAGGCGGCGACGGTCTTGCGACGCGCCTGCTCCGGCGTCAGGATCATCTCGCAAAAGACGCTGTTAATTCTCGATCCGTTTCCGGCAAACGGAGGATGGCCTCATGCCTAAGCGGCCAAGCAAATCCAATGACGGCACATTTACATTCGCCGAGTGGCTACAATTTGAGCCACAGCGAATCGTGTCAATGGGCCTGACCGTCAAAGACGACGAGAACAGGCGCCTGTACATGCGGGCACAGATCGAAGCGGCTATTCGTTGCGCTTATAGTCACGGCAAAAAGGGTCGAAGTGCGGACGACCTCATTTCACACACCGAAGGCGACTAGGGCATAAGCGGCGGAGCCCACCTGACCCCGCACGAGAGTGCTGCCTCAGAGTCGATTTACGACCGATTAAACTGTAGCGATCGGCCGGCGCGGGAGCCAACCAGGGGCGAGGTCGTTGCTTGTGGTGGACCACTTTTGAGGTTCGCCATGAGTTGCCGGCCACGCGGGGTTTTCCGGTCAGAGCAAGGCCCGCAATTGCAGCGGCGGATGCAATTCTTTGCCACCGTTATTTGCGAGCGCTTTCAGCGGCTTGGACAAACAATTGCAGTATTGCACGCGATTCAGGGGGGCGGGCGGGCCCGCGACAGGCAACGCGGTTCGGGTCTAATTAATGCGTCATCCCGGGCAAGCGACGACAGTCGCGCGACCCGGGATCCATCTTGCCGCCGTCGCCATGGATCCCGGCTCCCGCCCGGGTTGCAAGGGGCTTCGCCCCTTGCAGGAGATTTGGGCTCGGCCGGGATGACGGCCTCAGGGCCGTCACATCGCCACGCTCATGCCGCCGTCGACCACCAGGGTGTGGCCGGTGACATAGGACGCTTCGGCGGAGGCGAGGAACACGGCGGCGGCCGCGACCTCGTGCGGCTCGCCCCAGCGGCCGGCCGGCGTGCGGCGCTTCGTCCAGTCATAGAACTCGGTGTTCGCCTTGAGCGGGCCGCTGAGCTCGGTGTTGATGAAGCCGGGGGCGATGGCATTCACGGTGATGCGCTGCGGCGCGAACTCGACCGCGAGCTGGCGGGTCAGGGATTCGAGGCCGGCCTTGGCCGCGGCATAGCCGGGGACGGTCGGCCGCGCGATCCGGCCCAGGACCGAGCTCGTCGTGATGATCCGTCCGTAGCCGGCCTTGACCATGTGGCGGGCGGCTTCGCGCGCCAGCACGAAACAGGCGGTGAGATCGGTCTGGATCACGGCGGCGAACTCGGCGGTCGTGTGCTCGAGCACCGGCTTGCGGG
>DASWFO010000194.1:0-1946 GCA_036394195.1 Alphaproteobacteria bacterium
CGCCTGATCGCCAAACCATAGCGGCCCTTACCCGTGAGACGCTGACCCTTTGACGCCCCCGCCGCTGCCCAGCCGCATCGCCAATCCCTTCTAGGCCTGCCAACCATATCGACATAGACTCACAAGCTCTCAGGGTGAGGAGGGAAAATAGCGGCTCATCCTTCGAGACGGTCGTTCCCGCCAAGCGGGAACGACCGTCTCGAAGGATGAGGAGGCCGCGTCCGATCCGAGAAAACTTTAGGGGGCCGTCTCGAAGGACGAAGGACGCCTTCCCGCCCCAAATCCGCTATACTCCGGGCCGGAGGGGGCGCGGAGGTGCAGTATGGAGCGCCCGAACACCAGCGACATTGCGCGCGTCAACGACGCCGAGGCCCTGTTCGGCGTGCTCCGCCGGTCGGCGGACCCGGACGCGGTGGCGGCGATCGAGCGGATGGTGCGGGACGCGCCGGACGCGGCGCTGGTGCGCATCAACACGCTGGCGGTCGCCAAGACAGCGCACCTCGACGAAGAGCGGACGATCGCCGCGTTCCTGCATGCCGCCCGCCTCGGCCTGTTCGAGCTGTCGTGGAACGTGCTGTGCCCGGGCTGCGGCGGGGTGCTCGACGCCAGCGCCACGCTGAAGACGGTGCACGCCGAGGAATACGACTGCGCGCTGTGCGCCGCCGGCTATGAGCCGACCCTCGACGAGATGGTGGAGGTGACCTTCACAGTCAGTCCGCGGGTGCGGCGCATCGCGGCGCACGATCCGGCGTCGCTCCCGCCGTTCGAATATTTCCGCCAGGTGTTCTGGGGCTCCGGCATCGACCTGCCCGAGGACGCGCAGGCGATCGTCGACGGCATCACCTTGGATACGGTGGAGCTGCCGGCCGGCGAGCGCGCGATCCTGTCGGTGAACCTGCCGGCGCAGTTCGTGATCGTGTTCGACCCGGTGACGCACGGGACGCAGTTCCTCGACGTCAAGGGCGAGCCGACGCGCGAGCGTCAGACCCTGTCGGTCATCTTCAACGACGTGCGCGCCCCGGCCGGGACGGTGACCTTGCGGCCGGGCCCGCTGCGCCTGTCATTCGAGAACCGCACCGGCAGCCGGGTCCTGCCGGGGCTGTGGATCGCCGGCGACGCGCTGCACGACCTGCTCGGCCGGCGCCGGCCGTTCCTGACCGCCAAGCGCCTCCTGACCAACCAGACCTTCCGCGACGTGTACGGGACCGACACGCTCGAGGTCGACCAGCGGCTCAAGATCACCAGCCTCACCTTCCTGTTCACCGACCTCAAGGGTTCGACGGCGCTGTACGAGCGGGTCGGCGACCTGGCGGCGTACGACCTGGTGCGGGCGCATTTCCAGGTGCTGCAGGAGATCGTCGGCGCCGAGGCCGGGGCGGTGGTCAAGACGATCGGCGACGCGGTCATGGCGACGTTCTCCACCCCCGACCGGGCGGTCGCCGCCGCCTTGCGGATGCGGGCGGCGATGGACCGGCTGAACCAGGAGCGGAAGAGCCAGGACCTGCTGCTGAAGATCGGCATTCACGAGGGGCCGTGCCTGGCCGTGACCCTGAACGAGCGCCAGGATTATTTCGGCCAGACCGTCAACATCGCGTCCCGCGTCCAGGGCCTCGCCGTCTCGCCGGCGATCTTCGCCACCGGTGCGGTGATCGATTATCCGCGCACGCTCGAGCTGCTCAAGGCCGGCGGCCTCGCCCCGGTGGCACAGGAGCGCGCCGTGCGCGGCCTGTCCGAGACGCTCGCGGTGTATGAGATCGGGTGAAAGAATTTATCGCCGAGGCGGCATCCAGACAATTCAGATCAACCACAGAGACACATATGTGGACGGCCCCCGGCCTGCAAGAAAGAAGCGATGATATGATCGGTTGCTTGCGGTCATATGTCCGGCCTGTTTGTGCGGCCGTGCATAGACCGCTGGCCCAGATGGGGTGAGCAGATCGGGTCCC
>DASWFO010000195.1:0-4876 GCA_036394195.1 Alphaproteobacteria bacterium
CGCCTGATCGCCAAACCATAGCGGCCCTTACCCGTGAGACGCTGACCCTTTGACGCCCCCGCCGCTGCCCAGCCGCATCGCCAATCCCTTCTAGGCCTGCCAACCATATCGACATAGACTCACAAGCTCTCAGGGTGAGGAAAAGGTCCTCATCCTGAGGAGCGGCTCTGAGCAACGCGAAGAGCCGCGTCTCGAAGGATGAGGTCCGCGTCACTTTCCGAAGACGCTTTGGACGCCGCGCTGGATGGACTGGCCGGCGCCCTGGATCGCCTGACCGGCGCGGTCCACGGCGGGCGCGCTCGTGATCCGATTGCCGGCCGGCGACGGGAGGGCGCCGAGGGGCTTGCCGGCGGCCTTGGCGAGCGCCACCTGGCAGACGGTTTTCTCGTCGCCGCCGAAGATCGAGCCGAGGAGGTCGGCGGGGAGGGTCAGGATGTTGCCGATGCCGGTGAGGGCGCCACCCGCGACGTCGGGCGAGAAATCCGGATGCGCCAGGGTGCCGCCGGCATGGATCGGCGGCATCAGGCTGAGGATGCTGGTCACCTTGGTCTTGGTGTCGAAGTCGAAATCGAGCTCCTCAGTCTTGAGGTTGACCGTGCCGCCGCCGTCGAGGGTCAGCCGCTGGGTGTCGGCGACCGCGATCCGGCTCTTGGCGATCCCCTCGGCGATGTCGAAGCGGGTGACGAAGCAGTTGAGATGCGTCGTCTCCAAGGGCGGCAGCGATTTGTGGACGACGTCCATCAGCCCGGAGAAGCCGAGCACGTCGGCGTAGCGGCTCCTGAACTGCGCCGGCCCGACGGTGAACAGCAGCGAGCCCTCGAGCGCCGCCATGATCTCGCGCACACTCTTGCCGCCGCCGTGGAGCTCCCAGTCGGCGTCGACCGTGCCGCCGTCGACGAGATCGTCGCCCGGCACCTCGTGATCGATCTCGTCGAGCGACACGCCCTTGGCGATGAGCCGGCCGGCGACCGAGCCGGTGGCGCCGCCGATCGACAATTCGCCGGTGATGGTGCCGTTGCCGATGACCGTCGACAGCGGGTGCATCTGCAGCACGCCGTCATGCAGCCCCGCCTGGACGGCGGTATTTTTGAACGTCGGGCCGCGCGGCGTGCGGATCGCGTCGGCGCGATATTTGAGGTCGGCCTCGACGCGGTCGAGGATCTCGAACGGCAGCGGGTCGGCCGGAAAGATCCGGTCCTCGTCGGGATTGGCGGAGTCCGGTTTCGGCGCCTTGGCCTGGCCCGCCGCCTTCGGCTTCGGCCACAGCTTGCCGAGATCGATCAGCGACGAGGTGAGGTCGGCGGTGACCGCGGGCTTGGCGCCGGCCAGCGACAGGGTCGCGTTGCCGCCGATGTCGCTGCCGGCGGCCTCGAGCTTCACCCCGGTCAGCGCATATTGCTCGGGCCCGGTGTCGGCGATCTTGCCCTTCAAGGTGAGCGTGCCGTCGAGCGGCGAGGTCAGGTTGAAGTCGCGCGCGACCGCCGCGAGATCGGCGGCGCGGCCGGCGAGATTGAGCGCGAATCCCTTGTGCGCCAGCGGATCCGTGACCTGGCCGTCGGCCTCGAGCTTCAACAGATCGTCGCGGCCGAGCTCGAGTTTCACATTCGGCAGGGTCAACCGGCCGGCTCGGGTATCGGCAAGCTTGACCGCGACCTTGTAGGGCCCGAGGGCCGGGATCTGCGGCACGCCGTTGGGGAGGCCGGGCAACACCACGCCGGAGAGGGCGCCGATCTCCTGCCCTTCCGCCGACACGTTCAGCGCGATTCCGCGCTCCTGGATCAGCTCCTGCACGGTGCCGTCCATCTTGACCAGCATGAGGTCGGGCCGCCCGGCCTGGAATTTGAGGGCGGTGAGCGCGGGCCGGCCGCCGGCGCCGCGTTCGGTCGCGGGAGCCGCGTCGACGATGTGCGCTTTGGCGTTGAAGGGACCCAGCTTCGGCAGCTGGAACGTCGCGACATGCATGTCGCGGGCGAAATCGGCGACGCGGGCGATCTCGTCGGTGGCGGCGGACACGGTCACGTCATAGCCGCGGCCGGACAACGCGTTGGTGAGCTGGCCCTTGATCCGCGCCGTACTCGGCGAGGCGCCCCACTTGAAGCCGAGATCCAGCGGGAACGGCGTCCCGCGCTTGCCGAGTTCTTCGACCGAGCCGGCGTGGCCGTCGAGCTCGAAGTAGAAGTCGTTGTAGGTGCCGTTGGCGTTGACCTGGAGCGGGGCGTTCTCGCTCTCCGAGCCGAAATTGAGGAAGCCCAGTGAGAAGTCGCGCACCTGGCCGGTCTGGCCGCCGCGATAATGCAGGCCCACGCCTTCGAGATAGATGTCGTGCACCTCGGGCAGGCGCATGTCGCGCTCGACGGCGGCTTCGACCTCGCCCTTGGGCTTGGCGGGAGCGGCGGCGGCCGGAGATCCCGTGCGGTCGAACTCCCAGTTGCCGCGGCCGTCCTTGTCGGTCTCGAGGTAGACCTGGGTATCGGACAGCAAGAAGCGCTCGATGGTGATCTGGCCATGCAGCAGCGGCAGGAGGCCGATCTCGATCTCGAAGCGCTTGGCATTGACCATGTCGGGGCGGGAGCCCCAGGGCGCGTTGGCGAACGTCACGTTCTCGACCACGATCGACGGCGACAGCCCGAGATTGGCCTTGAACTGGCCGGCGATCTTGAAGTCGCGGCCGGTGGCGTCCTTGACCTTGGCCTCGAGCGCGCCGCGATACGTGTTGACGTCGAAGGTGTAGAGGAAGATCGCGCCGGCGCCGAACAGCAGCACGAGCAGGCCGACGAAGCCGATGAGGGCGATCTTCAGGCCGCGCACGGGGATGTTCCGATACAGCGCGCGACCGCCGCCGGCAGGTCGGCGAAGCGGGTGACGGTGGCGTGGGCGCCGGCTTCGCGCAGCTCCGCCGGGTCGTGATAGCCCCATTCGACGCCGATCGCGTGCACGCCGGCGCGCGAGGCCATCAGCATGTCGTAGGTGGTGTCGCCGATCATCACCGTGTCCTCGGGGGCGGTACCGGTCTCGGCCATGGCGCGCTTCAGCATCGCCGGATCGGGCTTGCCCGGGCCCATGTCGCCGCACTGCAAGGTCATGAAACGATTGGCGAGGCCATGATGTTCCAGGACCGCGACCAGGCCGCGCTTGGACTTGCCGGTGGCGACGCCGAGCAGCCAGCCGGCGCCCGCGACCGCCTCCAGCGCCGCGAGCGCGCCCTCGAACAGCGGCTCGTGATGGTCGGGCCGGCGGCGCAGCGCGAAGAACGCCTCTTTATAGGCCTCGACCAGGCGGACATGGCGCGCCGAGTGGTCCGGGGCGAGGCGGAGCATGCACTGCTCCAGCGGCAGCCCGATGATGCGGCGCACCTCGGCGAGCGGCGGGGCCACGAGCCCCTCGCCGCTAAACGCCTCGGTCATGCACGCGACGATGACGTGCTGGCTGTCGACGAGCGTGCCATCGCAGTCGAACAACGCCAGGCGCGGTACTTTCACTTTCCCTATCTGCCCCATGGATGGACTCTAGCCGCCCGCCCCCGGGTTTCCAATCGGCGGCACACGGTTCTTCTCTTCGTCATGCCCCGGCTTGACCTGGCTTGACCGGGGCATCCATTTGTCCGCCGGCACCATGGATCCCCCGGTCGCGCGCGGCGCTTGCGCGCCGGCTTGCCGGGGGATGACGGAGAAGAGAGCCCTTCGGGCTCGCTGACCAGTGACCCGCCCGCCCCCCTGAATCGGGTGCAATAGTGCAATTGTTTTGGCAAGTCATTGAGGCGCCCGGCGAATTCGACCGAAAAGAATTGCATCGGGTCTTTTTGGCTGTGCAATTGCGCAATTGTTTCCTCCTCTGCGTGAGCTCCGGGCCCCTGCCTTCGAGACGCTGCGCTCCTCATCCTTCGAGACGGTCGTCAGAACGACCTCCTCAGGATGAGGGCGCGGGGCGGCTCGCCGCGCAAACAACCGGGTGAGGGAAGAAACGGTTCCAAAGGGTGACAACCCTCTCCCGCCCTTCAGGGCGGAGAGGGTGGCGAGCCCCATCGGGGCGAGCCGGGTGAGGTGGGTCTGGCGGCGCGACACCTCACCCTTCCCATGACTTCGTCATGGGCCCCTTCCCTCTCCCCGCTTCGCGCGGAGAGGGTGATTCAGACGGGCAGAAACAGACTCTCGATCGGCGGCGGCTTGGCGATGACGTTCTGCTCGGCGAGGTATTGGACCAGGGCTTCGAGGGTCGGGCGGTTGGGCTCCACACCGTAGGGCCAGGGGTCGCCGCCGAAGACGCGGTCGATCTCGTCGAGGTCGTCGGGCAGGAACGGCAGCATGTAGCGGAGCGTGCCGGTGAAGCGCATCTTCTCCAGCGCCATGTCCTTGGCCGCGCAGAAGGCGCGATAGAGGCTCGCCGCCACGGCCGGGTGCTTCTCGTGCACCTCCTGCTTGATGACCACGAGATGCATGATCGGGAAGATCCTGGTGCGCGTGTAGTAGTCGCGCTCGACCTCGCGGAAGTTCGGGAACAGGCGGACGATGTCGGGATTCTTCCCGAAGCAGTCCGGCGGGTTGGTGCCGAGCATGGCGGCGATCTCGCCCGCGTCCAGAAGCTCGCTCAGCGACTGGCCCTGGGCCTGCTCGATCGCCACCGGCTTCAAGAGCGGCAGGACGGTCGGGGTGCCGTGGCTGGTGCGCGCGTTGATGGCGCCCTGCACCCAGCGGACGGTCGAGAGATCGACGCCGTACTCGTGCATGAGGTGGCCGCGCTGCCAGATCGCGGCGGTCATGGTGTAGAGCGGGACGCCGACGCGCTTGCCCTCGAGGTCCTTCGGCGTGCGGATGCCGGCGCGCTTGTTAACGAAGATATAACCGTGGCGGAACACCCGCGAGGGAAACACCGGGATCGC
>DASWFO010000196.1:0-44018 GCA_036394195.1 Alphaproteobacteria bacterium
AACAGCACCGAGAACGTCATCACGACCGAGAGGATCGGCATCAGCATCGGCACGGTCACGTGGCGGAAGCGCTGCCAGGACGTGGCGCCGTCCAGCGCCGCCGCCTCGTAAAGCGACGGCGAGATCGTCTGCAGGCCGGCGAGGAGGCAGATCGCGACGAACGGGATGCCGCGCCAGACATTGGCGACGATCAGGGACGCGCGCGCGGCGTTCGGCTGGCCGAGAAAATCGATGAAATGATCGATGAGGCCGGCCTTCACCAGCGCCCAGGAGACGATGGAGAACTGGGCGTCGTAGATCCACCAGAAGGCGATCGCCGACAGTACCGTCGGCACGATGTAGGGCAGGAGCACGATGGCGCGGATGAACGCCTTGAACGGCATCGAATTGTTGAGGAGCAGCGCCAGCCACAGGCCGAGGCCGAATTTGAAGGCGGTGGCGACGGTCGTATAGAGCACGGTGTTGAACACCGAGAGGAGGAACACGTCGTCCTGGAACAGCGAGACATAGTTCTCGATGCCGGTGAAGATCCCCGGCCGGCCGATGCGGGCGTCGGTGAAGCCCAGCCACACGCCGAGGCCCAGCGGATAGGCGAGGAACACCACGAGCAGCCCCAGGGCCGGGAGCATGAACAGGAACGACAGGACGCGCCGGTCGTCGAGCAGGTCGACCAGCGGGCGGCGGGGCGAGAGCACGCCGGCGCCGACGGCCGGTGACACTTGAGACGCCTGGGACACTTACGACATCCGGAGCATGGAGGGCCTGGCTATCTCCGACGTGGCCGGTACCCGGCGTGGAATTGTCGGGGGCGCTGCCCTCCTCCCGCGCAGCGCCCCCCGGCGCCCGTCCCCCCGAACGGGAGCCTCCCTGAAACCTGCGTCATGCCGGGGCGGTCTCTCACCTAGAGATGCCGCCCGGATTGCGCATCGAACAAGTGCATGGCGTCGGGCCGCGGCTTCAAGGTAACCGCCGTGCCCGGCGCGAAGTCGTAGCGCTCCGACACCACGGCGGTCACCGGGCCCGCCGGCGTGTCGACGAAAATCTGGGTCTCCGCCCCGGTCGGCTCGAGCACCGTCACCTTGCCCGCGATGCCGTCGCCGCCGCCCAGCGACAGGTGCTCGGGGCGAATGCCCAGCACGACGCTTTGGCCGTCCCGCCCCTCACCCGGTGTCGGCAGGCGGATCGCCTGCCCGCCCGGGGCCTCGAAGCGCGTGCCGCCGCCGCCGTTGCGCAGCACGCCGGGCAGGAAGTTCATCGCCGGCGAGCCGATGAAGCCGGCCACGAACGTGTTCGCCGGATGGTCGTAGAGCTCCAGCGGCGTGCCAATCTGCTCGACGATCCCGTCATGCATGACCACGATGCGGTCGGCCATGGTCATGGCTTCGATCTGGTCGTGCGTCACGTAGACGGTCGTGGTCTTCAGACGCTGGTGCAGCGCCTTGATCTCGGTGCGCATCTGGACGCGCAGTTTCGCATCGAGGTTGGAGAGCGGCTCGTCGAACAGGAAGACCTGCGGATCGCGCACGATGGCGCGGCCCATCGCCACCCGCTGGCGCTGGCCACCGGACAGCTGGCGCGGATAGCGCTTCAGGTAATCGCCGAGATTGAGGATCGCGGCCGCCTTCTGCACCCGCTCGTCGATCAGCTTGGCGTCGGCGTTGCGCAGCTTCAGGCTGAACGCCATGTTGTCGTACACGGTCATGTGCGGATAGAGCGCGTAGTTCTGGAAGACCATCGCGACGTCGCGCTCTTTGGGCGGAAGGTTGTTCACCACCCGCCCGCCGATCGAGATCGTGCCGGCGCTGATCTGCTCCAGACCGGCGAGCATCCGGAGCAGCGTCGACTTGCCGCAGCCGGATGGGCCGACCAGCACGACGAACTCGCCGTCGGCGATATCGACATTGATGCCGTGAATGACGCGATGTGGCCCGAACGCCTTTTCCACGTCTCGAATAACGACCGCCGCCATACGCGCGTCTCTCCCTGTGCTCCCGGCCCGTCCGTCTTTTTATGGTTTTAGGGCCGGCCTGATCTAATCACCGTTTCAGCCTTCGGGCAACTTCAACAGGCTGCGGTTCACGCAATTGCGCAGCTCGCGGCCGAGCAGCGCGTCGCAGACCGTCGCCGCGGCGCGCAGCCGCAGCTCGCGCAGGCTCTCCGGGCTGTAGAAGGCGGCGTGCGGGGACAGCAGGAGACGGCCGGCGAGCCAGCTTGGCTGCATCCGCCAGGACGCGATCAGCTCGTGATCGGGATCGGGCGGCTCCTCGGGCAGCACGTCCAGGGCCGCTCCGCCCGGGCGGCCGGCGCGCAAGCCCGCGGCGAGGGCTTCGATATCGACCACGGCGCCGCGCGCGGTATTCACCAGGATCGAGCGCGGCTTCATCCGCGCGAACCGGGCGGCACTCATGAGGCCGCGCGTCTCGGGAGTCAGCGGACAGTGCAGGCTGACGATGTCCGTGTCCGCCAGGAGTGCCTCCAGGGAATCGCGGCGCTCGTAATTGGGCGAGGTCGGCGGGTCGGCGACGTAAGGGTCGTAATACAGGATGCGAAGGCCGAAGGCGCGGGCGCGAACGGCGGCGGCGCGGCCGATCCGGCCGAAGCCGACGATGCCGAAGACCTGGGTGCTCAGCCGGTCGACGAGCGGTGCAGTGTCCCAGCGCCAGCCGGCGACGGGATCGAGGTTCAGCATGTCGCCGTAGCTCGCCAGGCCGCGGCGCAAGCTGAGCGCCAGGGCGAGCGCGTGGCTCGCCACCTCTTCGGTGCAATAGTCGGGCACGTTGCACACCGGAATGGCCCGCTCGCCACAGGCGGCCACGTCGATGTTGTCGAAGCCGATGCCGGCCCGCACGATGACGCGGCAGCGCTCGAGCCGCGACACCGCTTCGGCGCCGATGGTCATCCGGGGGCTGGCGACGATGACCGCGTCCGCGGTGCGCCAGGAGTCGATCGGCACCGCGCCGGCATCGAGGAGGCGATGGATCTCCAGAACCGCCCCCGGCTCGTTGAGCACCGGCGCCAAGGCCTCGCGCTCCAGCACCGCATCGCCCGAAAATGTCGCGTCGGGGATGAGGATCCGGAGGGCGCTCATTGGGGGCTCAGGCGAGCGCCGGCTCGAGACGGTCGAGCGCGGCGGAGAGCCGCTCCGGCCGGGTCGCAAAGCACAGGCGCAGGAAGCCCTCGCCCTCCGGCCCGAAGGCGATGCCCGGTGCCAGCCCGACGCCGGATTGCCGCAGGAGGCGTTTTGCGGTTCCGAGGCTATCTGTCATGCCGTCCAGGCGGAAGAACGCGTAGAACGCCGCGTCCGGCCGCGCCAGGCGGACGCGCGGCATGGCGCTCAGCCGCTGCACCACGACGTCGCGGGCGCGGCCATACGCCTCCACGATCTCGCGGATGAAGGCTTCGCCCTGCTCGATCGCGACGATGCCGGCGTGCTGGCTGAACGTCGCCGGGCCGGACATGTTGACCTCGTTCAGCTTGCCGAACGTGTCGGCGAGGGCCGGCGGATGGACGAGCCAGCCGAGCCGCCAGCCGGTCATGCACCACGACTTCGAGAAGCTGTTGATCGCGATGACCGGATCGTCGGCGCCGGCGCGATCCAGGGCACTCGGCGCGCAGGGGCGGTCGTAGACCAGCCGCTCATAGACCTCGTCGGCGACGATCCAGATGCGCCGCTGGCGCGCGAACGCCAGCAGCGCCGCGTGGTCCTCCGGTGTCGCCATCCAGCCGGTCGGGTTGCCGGGCGAATTGACGAAGATGAGGCGCGTGCGCTCGTCGCAGGCGTCGATCAGCCGCTGAATGTCGAGACGCCAGCGATCGTCCGCCGATCTGCCGTCGGGAGCGCTGAGCGGCACGCGCCGCACCTCGCCGCCCAGCACGTGGATCGCATCGGCGCAGTTCGGCCACACCGGCGTCACCATCACCGCGTTGTCGCCGGCCTCGATCAGCGCCTGCATGACCAGCATGATCGCGTTGACGCCGGACGCCGTCACCGTGATGCGGTCCGCCCCGACCGGCCCGCCGTGCAGCCGGGTCACGTAGCGGGCGATCGCCTGGCGCAGCTCGGGGATGCCGCTGTTCTGGGTGTAGAACGTCTTGCCGTCGGTCATCGCGCGCGCGGCGGCCTGGCAAATGAAATCGGGCGTCGGCAGATCGCCTTCGCCGAACCACAGCGCCGCGACGTCGGCCTTCCACATCCCGGCATTGGCGATCTCGCGGATGCGCGAGCCGGGAAAGCGCTCGATCCGCGGGCGCAGCGGTGCGGGAAGGACGCTCAGTGGCTTTCCCGCAGTTTCGGCGTGCCGCTGCGCCCGACCAGGAAGCCGAGATCGGCACCTTTGTTCGCCTGCAGCACCGTGTCCACATAGAGTTTGGTGTAGCCGCGGTCATACGGCGACGTGAAGCCCTTCCAGGCCCGCCGCCGCTTCTCGAGCTCGGCCTCCGGGATGTCGAGATGCAGCCGCCGCTTCTCGACGCCGAGCTCGATGACGTCGCCGTTCTGGACCAGCGCCAGAGTGCCACCGGCCGCCGCCTCGGGGGCGGCGTGCAGGACGACCGTGCCGTAGGCGGTGCCGCTCATTCGCGCGTCCGAAACCCGCACCATGTCGGTGATACCCTTCTTCAGCAGCTTCGCCGGCAGCGCCATGTTGCCGACCTCGGCCATGCCGGGATAGCCCTTGGGCCCGCAATATTTGAGCACCATGACGCAGCTCTCGTCGATGTCGAGCTTCGGATCGTCGATGCGCGCCTTGTAGTCTTCGATGCTCTCGAACACGACCGCGCGGCCGCGGTGCTTCATCAGCTTCGGCGAAGCCGCGGACGGCTTGAGGATCGCGCCGTCGGCGGCCAGATTGCCGCGCAGCACGACGATGCCGCCGTGCTTCTTGAACGGCTTGTCGAACGGGAAGATCACCTCGCGGTTCCAGCACTCGGCACCCTTGTTGTTTTCCCAGATCGTCTTGCCGGTGATCGTGAGCGCCTGCTTGTGGAGCTTGTCTTTGAGCTCGTTGATCACCACCGGCAGGCCGCCCGCGTAGTAGAAATCCTCCATCAGGTGCTCGCCGGACGGCATCAGGTTCACCAGGCACGGAGTGTCGCGGCCGAGGCTGTCCCAGTCGTCGAGCGAGATGTCGATGCCCATGCGGCCGGCCAGCGCCAGCAGGTGGACGACGGCGTTCGTCGAGCCGCCGATGGCGCCGTTCACCATGATTGCGTTCTCGAAATTCTCGCGTTTGACCACCTTCGAGAAGCGCAGATCCTCGAGCACGATCTCGACCGCCCGCCGGCCGACCAGGTGCGCGAGCGCGTAGCGCCGCGAGTCCACCGCCGGAATCGCCGCGTTCGTCGGCAGGCCGATGCCCAGCGATTCGACCATGCTGGCCATGGTAGACGCGGTCCCCATGGTGTTGCAGTGCCCGGTCGAGCGCGCATTGCCGGCCTCGGCGGAGAGGAACTCCTCCATGGTCATCTCGCCGGCTTTGACCATGGCATCAAATTTCCACACATCCGTGCCCGAGCCGAGCAGCATGTCGTTGTAATGGCCGTTCAGCATGGGCCCGCCGGAGAGCCCGATGGTCGGAAGGTCGCAGCTGGCCGCACCCATGAGCAGCGCCGGCGTCGTCTTGTCGCAGCCCATCAGCAGCACGACGCCGTCCATCGGATTGCCGCGGATCGCCTCTTCGACGTCCATGGCGGCGAGATTGCGATAAAGCATCGCGGTCGGGCGCAGCAGGACCTCGCCGAGCGACGTCACCGGGAATTCCAGCGGGAAGCCGCCGCGCTCCCAGACGCCGCGCTTCACATGATCGGCGAGCTTGCGGAAATGCGCGTTGCACGGATTGTATTCGGAGAAGGTGTTGCAGATCCCGATCACCGGCCGCCCGTCGAACGCGTCGTCGGGAAAGCCCTGGTTCTTCATCCAGCTGCGGTGAACGAAGCCGTCCTTGTCGCGCCGGCCGAACCAGTCGGCGCTGCGCAGCTCACGCTTGTGATTGGAATTTTTCCCGTTCGAATTTTTGGGCGCCATGACGTTCTCCTCGTGCCCGGACTCTAGACCCGGGCCACCGGAGGAACAACCCGGCGGGGAGGTTTTAGTGCCTTAGTTCTGGGCGCCCTCGCATGTGGCCGCCCCACCAACCCCACATGCTCGGGCGCCGCTCGCCCATCCGGGCTCGCGGGTGACTCACACCGAAGTCTAAGCTTAAAGCGCTAGGGCCGGATGACGCGGCAGCCCGCACCGGCGGTGCGCAGCTTCGTGCACACCGATCGCGCCCCGTCTTCGTCGAGCGGTCCGCCTTCGACGCGGAACAGCCGCGCGCCGTCCGGCGCGTCGAAGGCGACGAGGCTCACCCGGAGGGCCGCGAGCACGTCCGGATGCAGGCGCTGCAGGCGGCGCCATTCCCGCGGTCCGTCAGCCTCTTCGCTGACCGACGCGACCTGGACGCGGAACGGACCATCCGAGGCCGCCGCACCCGCCGCCGCTGGAGCGCCCAGCCCCATCTCGTCCATGAACGCGAGCTGCCGGCGCGCCGCGCCATCACCGTTGCGGACCGCTTCGCCGAACCAGCGCCGGGCCAGCTCGTACTCGGTCGGAACACCGTCGCCGTTGGCGTAGAGCACGCCCAACTCGTACTGGGCGCTCGCGTCGCCCGCTTCAGCTGCTCGCAACAAATCTGGGAGCGACGGGACCGTCGTGCCCCCGTCGACGATCGGCGGGGCGACCTCGATGCCCTGCGCGCCAGCGCCGGCGGTCAGCCCCAAAACCAGGACAACTGACAAAACTACGGATCGAATGCGCACAGCCGACTCGATCATACGATTGCACTCAGAGAATCATCATCGCGCCAGGGCTGCAACCGAATTCGTCAGGCCGGACGTGGACTGGGACGGGCGCCTGCGATCCGTGTATAGTCGCGGCCGGGGGAACGAATCGGGTCAGGGGCTCCGCAACCACGCATGGCGGCACGCGCACGTCTTCTCGATTTGTTGTGTGAACGGGTCCTGTCGACCCGGGCCGCCATTGGCGCGAAATGGCCGACCGACGCCGACCGGCGCGACGGCAAATGGCACACGACGGGCAGCCCCGACTGGACCTGGAGCCTGTGGGTCGAGGCGCTGCGCCTGGTCGGCGAGCGGCGCAAGATGCCGGAGCTGATCGAGGAGGCGCGGACCCGCACGGTGCAGCGCGCCGAGGATCGCCATAAGCACGACCTCTTTCGCGGGGCTGCGTTCTATTACTCCGCAGCGCGGCTCGCGGTGGCCACCAAAGACGAAGGGATGAAGGACTACGCGCTCGATACCGCGCGCGAAGTGGCCGACATGGCCGACGACGTCACCGGTGCCCGACCGCTCGGGCGCGATGGCGGCGGTGCGACCGCCCACCGCCTCGAGAGCGCTTTGCTGGGCACGGCACTCGATTGGTACGCAGGCAAGGCGCTCAACGACAAGACCTGGGCGACCGGCGCGCGCAAGCATCTCGACTACACGATCAAGGAGCTGCTCGACCGCGAGCTGCAGGTCGAAGGCAAGCAGCAGGAGAACCCGCCGTTCCGCAGCCGCTGCCTGGCCCTGGCGATCGCCGGTTACTACCGCGCGTGGGAGAGCTCACGCGACCGCCGCTATCTCGACGCCGGCGACCGGCTGGTCGACTATCTGTGGCTGAACTCGGGAGCCGATCACATGCCACCGCGCGATCCCGCCGTCGCCGGACCCGGTGCCGGGCCGGCGGACACGGCCGCTGCCGCGATCATCGCGTCGGCCATCGCGCGCCTCGTGGTGCTCGATCCGCCGCCCGAGCTCGTGCGCCGGCACGCGGCACGGCTGGGGCCCATCCTCGACAGCCTCGCCCAGCACGTGACCCCGGTGGATCCGAAGGACACAAGGCCGCCCGGCATGCTGGTCGAGGCGGGTTCGGAGCGCCATGGCTCGGCGCCCGGCTGCGAGACCCTGCTCGGCGATTTCTACCTGCTCGAGGCGCTGCACTGCCTCGACCGCAAGGGCTTGCCCTGCTGAGGACAGCACGGCGGGTCAACAAGAAATGGCCGTCACGACGCTTGAGCTATTTCGCGCGGGCAACAAGTCGAGCGCCAGAATGGATCAGGTGCGGCCGCTTGATGTCACTATGTTTGCCAAGAACGGCATGGACTGGGTGAAAGGCCGATCAGGTGGGATATCGACCGTTGATGCGCCCGACCCGACCGTTGCAGGCACTTGGTGGCGCCTTCCGGCCGGCACAGCCTATGACGACAACTTGCTGTTCCTGTGGAATGATTTCGGTAACCATTGGTCGTGGGAACCGAGCCATGACATGCCCGTTTTGATGTATCGGACGGAATTAGCGTCTATTAATGCCCGTTTTATCCGTGTGTGATAAATTTACGGAATGGTGACACCATGAAGCTCTCGCCGAAGGCTCATAGGTTCGTTGCTGAAGCGGTTCGTGAACTGCCGATCGGCAGGGATCGCGACCGCCTCCGGGATTGGATGGAGCGCTCTAAAACAGGAGAAGACGTTCCCCCCGATATCGCACATCTCGCCCTGAAGGCACTCCAGAACTTCGAGACGCGAATGAGGGAGCGCTTGCGCGGGGCCGATGAAGACCTCGGAGCGGACCTAATGAACGATATCTCGTTTGTTCGGGCGATCGAAAGCGATCTGGAAAAAATGGGCCAGCCTGCGCGGCACCATTCGTAAATTCGCCGAAGGCTCAATAGCCGCGACGGTTAAACTCCCCGCTCCGGCGGAACATCCAAGACAGTAATACAGGGGCGACGAGACTCGCCTCGATCGTCCCGCGCGTTCTTGAGCGCACGCCGGAGGCAGGTGAGCCGGCCTGAAATTTGCACACGATATTCGTTCGGCATTCATAGCGGTCTTCATAAGGGACAGACGGCTTAACAGGCGGGCAGCGAACCGCGGCGGAGGTCGGCGATGAACCGCAGACGATTCATGAGATCCGTGGTCGGCGCCGGAGCCGTCACGGCGATGGGTGGGCTCGCGGCACCTGCGGTCTCTCAACGCGTGGCCGCGCGCAGCCTGCGTCTGGTCCCGCACGCCGACCTGGCCAATTTCGATCCCATCTGGAGCTCCGCCTATATCGCGCGCAACGCCGGCGTCCTTGTGTGGGACATGCTTTACGGCGTCGACCAGAAGCTGCAGCCCCGGCGCCAGATGGTCGAGGCCGAGGAGGTGTCGGCCGACGGGCTGACCTGGACGTTCCGGCTGCGGCCGGGGCTGAGGTTCCACGACGGCGAGCCGGTGCTGGCGACGGACGTCGTGGCGAGCCTCAACCGCTGGGCGGCGCGCGAACCGATGGGCCAGATGATCAAGGCGATTGAAAACGAGCTCGCCGCGGTCGACGATCGCACGTTTCGGTGGTCCCTGAAAAAGCCTTATCCGAAGCTGCTGCTCGCGCTGGCCAAGATCGGCACGCCGTGCTGCTTCATCATGCCGGCACGCATCGCCGCCACCGATCCGTTCAAGCAGATCAACGAGTATGTCGGCAGCGGGCCGCTGCGCTTCGTTCGCGACGAATGGGTGCCGGGCGCGCGGGCGGTGTTCGAGAAATTTCCGGGTTACGCGCCGCGGCAGGAGCCGGCGTCCTGGCTCGCCGGCGGCAAGCACATCGAATTGGACCGCGTCGAATGGATGATCGTGCCGGACGCGACGACGGCCGCCGCGGCGCTGCAGAACGGCGAGGTCGACTGGTGGGAGATCGCCACTCCCGACCTGGGACCGGTCCTGCAAAAGAATCGCAATTTGGTCGTCGACGTCTCCGACCCTCTCGGGTTCGTCGGCGTCTTGTTGATGAACCAGACGTTCCCACCCTTCAACGACGCACGCGCCCGCCGCGCCATCCTGATGGCGATGAGCCAGGACGACTACATGCGCGCCTACGTCGGCGATGACGATCACCTGTTCAAGCCGTTGCCCGGCTACTTCACGCCGGGCGGCCCGCTCTACACCGAGGAGGGCGGTGACATTCTCAAGGGCCCGCGCCGGCTGGATGCGGCGCGCCGCCTGCTGGCGGAGAGCGGCTATGCGGGCGAGCCGATCACCTGCATGGCGGCGCAGGATCTGCCGCATCACAAGGCGTGGGGCGACGTGACTGTCGACCTGCTGAAGCGCCTCGGCGTGAATGTGGACTTTGCAGCCCTCGATTGGGGGACCGTGGTCGCCCGGCGTGCGCAGAAGGCGGCACCCGGCCGCGGCGGCTGGCACATGTATCACACGGCCCTCGCCGGCGTTGACTGCATCGATCCCACCAACAAGTTCGTTCGCGCCGACGGCAGCCTGGGGATCAACGGCTGGGCGAACAGCCCGGCTGTCGAAACCGAGGTCGCCGCCTGGTTCGCCGCGACGACGCTCGATGAAGAACGCGCCATCGTGCGCCAGCTGAACCGCAGCGCCCTCGACCACGTGGTCTACGCGCCGCTCGGGCTTTACCTCAGACAGTCCGCGTGGCGAAAGAGCGTCAGCGGCGTCGCGCGAGGACCGCTGCCGTTCATGTGGGGCGTCACCAAGACCGCTTGAGACGCATGCCGCGGCGCGTCATCACACCTCGGGCCCGCCCTCAGTCCCTGAAATTCACGAACTGCAGCGGCTGTTCGATCTTGAGGCCGCGCACCAGCGCGATCGCCGCCTGAAGGTCGTCGCGCTTCTTGCCGGTGATTCGCAGCTCGTCGCCCTGGATCGAGGTCTGCACTTTCAGCTTCGCGTCCTTGACCGCCTTGACGATGGTCTTGCCGACCTCGCGGTCGATGCCCTGCTTCACCACCGCGACCTGGCGCAGCGTGTTGCCGGCCGCCTTCTCCTCGTCCTTCCACTCCAGCGCCTGCGGGTCGAGCTTGCGGCGCGCGAAATAGCCCTTCACCAGGTCCTGCATCTGGCGCAGCTTGGTCCCATCGTCGGCAAGCAGCGTGATCGCCGCCTCCTCGCGCGTGATGCTGCAGTTGGACCCCTTGAAGTCGAAGCGGGTCGAGATCTCGCGCACGACACCCTGCACCGCGTTGTCGACTTCGGCGAGATCGGTTTTCGAGACGATGTCGAACGACGGCATGGCCACCCCCTCCCTACCCTCCCCCGCAAGGAGGGAGGGGAATCTTTGTTTAGGCCGAGGCCATTGCTTTCTTGCGGGCGGCCTCGCGCAAGGCCCCGATGGTGGTGCGCGTGGTGATGAGATCGGTGTCGGTCTTGAGCTCGATCAGCGCCGCCTTCCCGGACGCAACGGCGCGCTGAAACGCCGGCATGAACTCATCGGTCCGCGTGACCGTCTCGCCGTGGCCGCCATAGGCCCGCGCGAGGGCCGCGAAATCGGGGTTCACCAGATCGGTCCCGACGACGCGCTCGGGATGGTCGCGCTCCTGGTGCATCCTGATGGTTCCATAAGTCTTGTTGTTGAACACCAGGATGATCGGCTTGCCGCCGTGCTGGACGGCGGTCATGAACTCCTGACCGCTCATCATGAACCCGCCATCGCCGACGCAGCCGATCACCAGCCGGTCGCGATGGACCAGCGAGGCCGCCACCGCCGCCGGCACCGAGTACGCCATGGCGCCGCTGGTCGGGCCGAGCAGCCGCCCCGGACGGCCGTAGGAGAGATAACGCATCGGCCAGCCGGTATGGTTGCCGGCATCAAGGGTCACGATCGCGTCAGGCGGCAGCTTGCCGCGCAGCTCGGCCAGCGCCCGGCCCATGTCGAGCGCCCCGTTGTACGGTGAGGGCTCGAGGCTGGCCAGGTAATCGGCGCGCGCCGCCTCGGTCCACTTTGCCCACCGCGGCGACGAGGACGGCCGGAGCGCCGTCACCGCGTTCGCGAACGCGACCGGACCGGCCGCGATGCCGAGATCGGGGCGGAAGACGCGGCCGAGCTCGTTCGGATCGGGGTAGACGTGAACCAGGGTCGGCTTCGGCTCGGGCACGTCGAGGGTGGTATAGGCCTGGGTCGTGATGTCGCCAAGCCGGGCGCCCACGACCAGCACGAAGTCCGCCTCCTTCAGCCGCTTGGCCAGCGACGGCACCGGCGAGGTGCCGAAGTCGCCGGCATAGACGCGGCTCTTGTTGTCGAAGAGATCCATCCGCCGGAACGACACCGTGGCCGGCAGGTTCCATGTCTCGGCGAAGGCGATCATCTGGGCGCAGGCGGCGTCGGTCCACCGCGAGCCGCCGACGAGCAGCATCGGCCGTTCCGCTTTCTCGAGCAGGCGGCGCAGCCGGTCGAGATCGGCAGCGTCCGGCGAGGGCTGACTGGCCACATACGGCTCGGCGTCGCGCACCTGGACGCGGTCGGTGAGCATGTCTTCCGGCAGCGCCAGCACCACCGGACCGGGGCGACCCGAGGTCGCGACATGGAACGCCCGCGCCATGTATTCGGGGACGCGCTCGGCCTGGTCGATCTGCGCCGCCCATTTGGCGAGCGGCCCGAACATCTGGCGGTAATCGACCTCCTGGAACGACTCACGGTCGGTGGTATCGCGCGCGATCTGACCGACCAGCAGGATCATCGGCGTCGAATCCTGCATGGCGGTGTGCACTCCGACCGCGGCCTGGCAAGCGCCGGGGCCGCGGGTGACGAGGCAGATTCCGGGCCGGCCGGTGAGCTTGCCATAGGCCTCGGCCATGTTGGCCGCCCCTGCCTCCTGACGGGCGTTGATCAGCCGGACCCGGTCGCGGGCGTCGTAAAGGGCGTCGAGGACCTCGAGATAGCTTTCACCCGGCACGCAGAATGCCGTGTCGGTGCCGTGGATCAGCAGCTGATCCACCAGCACCTGCCCGCCGCTGCGCAACCCCGCCTTCGTCATGTTCGCCCGCTCCTCAACTCAAGACCTCAGCGCGAGTTAAGGCCGCGGCCGGGACCCTGTCAATTACTGGACGGCCGCGCACCGGGGCCGCTAATGTCGCGTCCCATGAACGATCCGACCCGTCCCGATTGGGATGCCCTGCTGAGCAATTTCAACCGGCATCTCAACATGAAAATCGTCGAGTGGTCGGACGGTGCCGCGACCGTGACCCTCGACATCGACGACCGCATGCGCAACCGCGTCGGCGCGGTGCATGGCGGCGTCATCGCGACCCTGATCGACGCGACCGCCGGCTACGCCGGCAATTTCTGTCCGCATCCGGGCCGGCGGCGGATCTCGGCGACGATCTCGATGACCACCAGCTTCCTGGCGCCGAGCAAGGGCGGGCGCATCACCGCCCGCGCCACGGTGCGCGGCGGCGGACGCACCATCTACGTGGCGGCCGTCGAAGTCACCGACGAGGACGGCACGCTGATCGCGATCGGCGAGGCGTCGTACCGCCGCGCCAAAGGCAGCGAGACGCTCGAAGGCGTGCCTATTTCTTGACCCGCTCACGCGTAGCCGCCACACCGGCCGGACATTGCGAGGGGGCGAAGCCCCCTCGGACCCCGGCCCTACGCGCTCGCGGGCGCGGGCACCGGCAAATCGCGCGGCGCGATTGTGCCTGCCGTGCCCGCGAATGACTCACGGCAATAGTCACAAGGGTCCGGGCCATTTGCGGGCGCCGAATCCAGCGAGGCTTAGTCGCCGGCCAAAGGACGGGCGGAGCGGCTGAACGCGCCGCGCAGCCGCTCGATGGCGCCGGAGATCGCCGGCCAGAACAGCAGGACCAGCGCCAGGGTGGTGATCGAGCCGACCAGCCAATTCGACCACAGCACGCGCAGGTCGCCGCCCGAGCCGATCATCGACAGGCGGAAGGCGTCTTCGGTGCGGCTGCCGAGCACCAGGGCCAGGGTCAGCGGCGCCAGCGGGTAGCCGCGCTTCTTGAACACGTAGCCGATCACGCCGAAGAACAGCATCAGCCAGATGTCGAACATCGCGTTCTGCACGGCATAGGCGCCGATGGCGCAGGACACGACGATCATCGGCGCGATCGCGGCGAACGGCACGCGCAGCACGGCGGCGAACACAGGCACGCTGGACAGCACCAGCACCAGGCCGACGACGTTGCCGAGATACATCGAGGCAATTGTGCCCCAGACGAATTCCTTGTGCTCGACGAACAGGAGCGGGCCAGGGTTGAGACCCCACACCATGAGGCCGCCGAGCAGGATCGCCGCCGTGCCCGAGCCGGGAATGCCCAGCGCCAGCATCGGCAGCAGCGCCGACGTACCGGCGGCGTGCGCCGCGGTTTCCGGCGCGAACACGCCTTCGATGCGGCCCTTGCCGAAGCTCTCCTTGTCCTTGGCGAAGCGCTTGGCGAGGTTGTAGCCCATGAACGAGGCGGCAATCGCGCCACCCGGCGTGATGCCGAGCCAGCATCCGATCACCGATGAGCGGACCAACGTCGCCCAATAGCGCGGCAGGCTCTTCCAGACGCCGAACACGACCCGCAGGTTGATGCTCGCGGGGTGGCCCTTGAGCGCCAGGCGCTCCTCCATGGTCAGCAGGATCTCGCTGATCCCGAACAGCCCGATCACGGCGACCAGGAAGTTGACGCCGCGAAACATCTCGGTCCAGCCGAAGGTCATGCGGAGCTGGCCCGACACGGTGTCCATCCCGACCCCGGCGAGCAGCAGGCCCAGCGCCATCGAGATGACGATCTTGTGCCGCTCCTCGCGCCCGAGCCCGACGAAGGAGCAGAAGGTCAGCAGGTAGACCGCGAAGAACTCCGGCGGACCGAAGCGCAGCGCGAAATCGGCAATGCGCGGGGCCAGGAACGTGATCAGGAGCACCGCGACCAGCGAGCCGATGAACGACGAGGTAAACGCCGCGGTCAGCGCCTCGGCGGCGCGGCCCTGCTGCGCCATCGGATAGCCGTCGAAGGTCGTCGCCACCGACCACGCCTCGCCCGGGATGTTGAACAGGATCGAGGTGATGGCGCCGCCGAACAGCGCCCCCCAGTAGATGCAGGACAGCATCACGATGGCCGAGGTCGGCTCCATCGAGAAGGTCAGCGGCAGAAGGATCGCGACGCCGTTCGGCCCGCCGAGGCCGGGCAGCACGCCGACGAACACGCCGAGCACCAGGCCCAGCATCATCAGCGCGATCTTGTCGGGGGTGAGGAGGACCTGAAACCCCTGGAACAGCAGCTCGAACGCTTCCATGTGCCGGTCCTCAGAAGCCCAGCGCCGCCTCGAGCGGACCCTTCGGCATGATGACGTCGAAGGCGATCTCGAAGGTGAAGAACATCGCGAGCGTGAACACGACACTGGTGAGCAGCGAGACCCATAGCGGGAGGCGCCCGATCCACCACATGAAGCCGGCGATGAGCAGGAAGCTCGCGACGTAGAGTCCCAGGACCTGGGTCAGCGCGCAGAAGAGGAAGGTCGGCACGAAGACCTGCATCACGCGCTTGAACTGCTCGCGCGTAACGAACGGCTCATCGGCGTGGCGGGCGATCAGCGCCGACACCAGGCCGTAAAGGCTGGCGAGCCCCATCAGGACGGAGAGGTAGAAGGGAAAATACCCGGCTTGCGGCCCGTCATCGGCCCACGACATGCCGATCCGCCAGCTGTCCCAGCCAAGCAAGAGCGCCAGGCCGAGCAGCAGCAGCGAGAGGATGATATCGACGCTGCGGTTGCCGACGATCCGCCCGTCGGCGGCCCGTGTCTCCGCCTTGTGTGAACTCATACCGTACCTGCTCTGAAGATGCGGCCGGGGCTGGATGCCCCGGCCAAAAACAAACCCGCTCAGTTCGTGGCGACGAAGCCCGCTTCGGTCATCAGCTGCCTGTGCAGCGCGTCGTCCTTCTCCAGGAACGAGACCATGTCTTTTCCGGCGAGGAACACCGGCTTCAACGCCTGGTTCCGCATGTAGTCTTTGTACTCCGCCGTCTGCGCGATCTTTTTGAACAGCTCGACGTAATAGGCGGTCTGCTCGGCCGCCACCTTGCCCGGAAGGAACATGCCGCGGAGCATGGTGTATTCGACGTCGAGCCCCTCTTCCTTACAGGTCGGAATGTCGTGCCAGGAGAGATTGCCGGCGACCTTGTCCGTGTACTCGATCCGCTCGCTGTCGAAGACGCAGAGCGGCCGCACCTGCCCGGCACGCCACACCTCGACGTTCTCGGACGGATTGTTGACGTTCGACGCCGTGTGATTGCCGACGAGCTGCGTCGCCGCTTCGCCGCCCGACTTGTAGGGAAGATACGCGAACTTGGCGCCTGTCTTCTTCTCGATGAAGGCCGTGAGGATGTGATCCTCGCGCTTCGAGCCCGTGCCGCCCATCTTGAACGGCGGATTGGCGGCTTTGGCCGCCGCGGCGAACTCGGTCACCGACTTGTAGGATTGGCCGGCGTTGACCCACAGCACGAACTCGTCAAAGGCCACGATCGACACCGGCGTCAGCTCCCGCCAGGTGAACGGGATCTTCGCCGAGAGCGGCAGCGTGTAGATGAGCGAGTAGGCGATCAGAACCTTGTTCGGATCGCCCTCGCTCCCCTTCATGTACATCAGGGCTTCGGCGCCCGACGCGCCGCCCTTCAGCGAGACGACCATCGGCGGCTTCATCAGGTTGTTCTTCTGGACCGCGGCCTGGATCATCCGGGCCATCTGGTCGGAGGCACCGCCGGCGCCGGCGGCGACCACGATCTCCACCGATTTGGTGGGCTCCCAGGCCAAGGCGGTCGGCGCACCGGCCAAACATCCGGAAATCGCAGTCGTGAGAGCCAGCGCGGCGACCGCCGCGTGGCGTTCGATCGGCTTCAACATGTTTCGCTCCCTCTCGGTTTTATTTACGAATGTCCTCTTGTGCTTTATCGGTCTTCCTCTCACCCGCTCCCGCGGGCCCTCTGGGTCAGGTAATCCAAGGCCACCTGCGCGCCGCCTTTCTTGTGCGGCACGCCGGCAAGGTCCAACCCCATCTCGACCCCAGCCAGCGTCCCGCACAGCATGAGGTCGTTGAAATCGCCGAGATGGCCGATGCGGAACACTGTTTTGGCGACTTTGCCGAGCCCGGCGCCCAGCGACATGTCGAACGCGTCGAGAATGACTTTCCGCAACTGATCCGCGTCGTGACCGTCGGGCATGACCACCGCGGTCAGCACGTCCGAATATTCGGCCGGCTCCTGGCAGAGGATCTCGAGGCCCCAGGCGCGCACGGCGCGCCGGGTCGCCTCGCCGTGCCGGTGATGGCGGGCGAACACCGCGTCCAGCCCCTCCTCCCGCAGCATCGAGATCGCCTCACGCAGGCCGTACAGCAGGTTCGTCGCCGGCGTGTAGGGGAAATAGCCGGTCTCGTTGGGCTTGAGCATGGCACCCCAATCCCAATAGGAGCGCGGCATCTTGGCGGTCTTCGAGGCCGCCAGCGCCTTGCCGCTGATCGCGTTGAACGACAGTCCGGGGGGCAGCATCAGGCCCTTCTGCGAGCCCGCGACCGTGACGTCGACCCCCCACTCATCGTGGCGGTAGTCCATCGATCCCAGCGAGGAAATCACGTCGACGAGAAACAGCGCCGGGTGCTTGGCGCGGTCGATCGCCTTGCGCAGCTCGCCGATCCGCGACGTGACCCCGGTCGAGGTCTCGTTGTGGACCACGCAGACGGCCTTGATGCGGTGCGCCTTGTCCTCCGCAAGCTTGGCTTCGAGCAGCTTGGGATCGGCGCCATGCCGCCAATCGCCTGAGACGAAATCGATATCGACGCCGAGACGTCCCGCCAGCTCCCGCCACAGCGCGGCGAACTGGCCAGTCTCGAACATCAGAACGCGGTCGCCGGGCGACAGCGTGTTGACGAGGGCAGCTTCCCAGGCGCCGGTGCCGGAGGCGGGATAGATCACCACCTGCCCCTCGGTGCGGAAAATCGCCTTCAAGCCGGCCAGGACCTCGCGACCGAGCTGGCCGAATTCCGGCCCGCGATGGTCGATGGTCGCGTTGTCGATCGCCCGCAAGATGCGGTCGGGCACGTTGCTCGGCCCGGGAATTTGCAGGAAATGCCGGCCGGCGCGGCGCGGCACCGTATTGCGGCCGTCTGATAGTGGGCTCACGGGCGACGTTCCTCCTTGAGCGAGCAAAATTGCATACACTTTTCTGGGGGTCAATATGCCTTTCGGACGGCATCACAGAGCCGTTCATTGACAAGTGAATGCAGTTTTTCCATGCTGCGAACTGATGGAAATTGCTCCCACCGCAGCCGCGGCTCCGCGCCGGCCGGCGCGGCCCCGTACCGTCATCCACGCCCAGCTCGTCGAGCGTCTGCGCGACATGATCGTCGAGGGCGACCTGCCGGTCGGCGAGCGCGTGCCCGAACGCGTGCTCTGCGAGCGCTTCGGCGTGTCGCGCACGCCGCTGCGCGAGGCTCTGAAGGCGCTGGCGGCGGAAGGGCTGATCGAGCTGCTGCCCAATCGCGGCGCGCGTATCGCCCCGCTCACCGCGGACGATATCGCCCAGACATTGAAGGTGATCGGGGCGCTGGAAGCGCTGGCCGCCGAGCTCGCCTGCGGCCGGATCACCGGCGACGAGCTCGCCGAGATCCGCGCCCGCCACTATCAAATGCTGGCGCATCACGCGCGGCGCGACCTCCTCCCCTATTTCAAGGCCAATCAGGCCATCCACCAGGCGATCGTCGACGCCTCCGGCAACCCGGTCCTGGTGCAGACCTATGCCAATCTCTCCGGCCGCATCCGGCGCGCCCGCTACGCGGCCAATCTCAACCCGGCGCGCTGGGACGAGGCGGTGGCCGAGCACGAGCTGATCCTGAAGGCGCTGATGGCGCGCGACGGCGCCGGCTTGGCGCGCCTCATGCGCACGCATCTCGACAACAAGAGCCACTCGCTCGCGAAGAGTCATCCGGAGACATCGGTCACGTCCGCATGAGCCGGCTCGCGCCCCATCGGCGGCAATGATGAGCGCCGACGGGAGCGTCGGCTCGGCCTACGGCCGCGCCATCTACCCGGCGCGCGCCGCCCATGTGAAGCCGGGCGACGGCAAGCTGGCGGCGCGGCTGCGCCGGGAGTGCGAAGGCGACGTGCTGTTCGACGCCTTCAGCCGCGGCCGCTATTCGACCGACGCGTCGATCTACCAGATCGAGCCGATCGGCGTGCTGGTCCCCAAACGCGCCTCCGACATCGAGGCGGCGATCGCGATCGCGCGCGAAGAAGGCGTTCCGGTGCTGCCGCGCGGCGGCGGCTCGTCGCAGTGCGGCCAGGCGGTCGGACGCGCCCTGGTCATCGACACCTCCAAGCACCTGCGCACCGTGCTGTCGCTCGACACCGAAAACCACCGCGTCTGGGTCGAGCCGGGCCTGACCCTCGACGGCCTCAACAAGGCGCTCAAGGGGACAGGCCTGTTCTTCCCGTGCGACGTCTCGACCGGCAGCCGCGCGACGCTCGGCGGCATGGCCGCCAACAACTCCTGCGGCTCGCGGTCGATCCGCTACGGCAACATGGTGCACAACACCCGCGCCATCGAATGCGTGCTGGCCGACGGCACCAAGACCGTGTTCGGCGAAGTGCCGGAGGATCTCGCCGCCGTCGCCGGCCCCGAGCGCTATCGCGACCTCGTCGGCACCGTTCGCGGCATCGCCGCCGGCATCAAGGACGAGCTCGCCACGGACCGCTGGCCGAAGCTGCTGCGCCGCGTCGGCGGCTACAACGTCGACATGGTGCGCCCGCACGAGGTCTACGGGCTCGGCCGCAACGAGCCCGGCCACAACATGGCCAAGCTCCTGGTCGGCTCCGAGGGCACGCTCGGCTTCTTCACCCGCCTCGAGCTCGACCTGTCGCCCGTGCCGCCGGCCAAGACGCTCGGCGTCTGCCACTTCCCGACCTTCTACAAGGCGATGGACGCGGTGCGCCACATCGTGAAGCTCGATCCCTCGGCGGTCGAGCTCGTCGACCGCACCATGATCGAGCTCGCCCGCGACATCGCGATCTTCCGTCCGACGGTCGAGAAATTCGTGCGCGGCAAGCCGGACGCGATCCTGCTCGTCGAGTTCGCCGGCGAGGACGCCGGCGTGCAGCGGCGCAAGCTCAACCAGCTGGTCGAGCTGCTGGGCGATCTCGGATTTCCCGACAGCGTCGTCGAGGCGACCGAGCCCGGCTTCCAGAGCGCCATCTGGGAGGTCCGCAAGCAGGGCCTCAACATCATGATGTCGATGAAGGGTGAAGGGAAACCGGTGTCCTTCATCGAGGATTGCGCGGTGCCGCTCGAGGACCTCGCGGAATACACCGACCGGCTTACCAAGGTGTTCCACAAGCACGGTACCGAGGGGACCTGGTACGCGCACGCTTCGGTCGGCACTCTGCACGTGCGGCCGATCCTCAATATGAAGGACCCGGAGGGTGCGAAGAAGATGCGCGCCATCGCCGAGGAAGCCTTCGCGATGGTCCGCGAATACAAGGGCTCGCATTCCGGCGAGCACGGCGACGGGCTGGTGCGTTCCGAGTTCCACGAGCCGATGTTCGGATCGAAGATCGCACGGGCATTCGAAAACGTGAAGGACAGCTTCGATCCGGCCGGACTGTTCAATCCCGGCAAGATCGTGCGGCCGCCGAAAATGGACGACCGTACGCTGTTCCGCTATGCGCCGGATTACCGGCCGCTGCCGCTCGAGACGGCGCTCGACTGGTCCGAGTGGGGCGGCTTCTCGGCCGCGGTCGAGATGTGCAACAACAACGGCGAATGCCGCAAGTTCGATGCCGAGGTGATGTGCCCCTCCTACCGCGTCACCGGCGACGAGACGCATCTGACGCGCGGCCGGGCCAACACGCTGCGCCTCGCCCTCACCGGCCAGCTCGGGGCGGACGCGCTGACGTCGGAGGCGATGTGGGACACGCTCGACCTCTGCGTCAGCTGCAAAGGCTGCCGGCGCGAATGTCCGACCGGCGTCGACATGGCGAAGATGAAGATCGAGGTCCGCCAAGCCTGGAACCGGCGGCACGGCCTGACGCTGAAGCAGCGCTTGATCGCGTATCTGCCGCGCTTTGCGCGGACGGCCGCAGTCGTGGCGCCGCTCCTCAACCTGCGCAATAGCTGGCCGGTCCTGGCCAGGCTCGGCGAAGCCTGGCTGGGCTTCAGCGCCAGGCGCAGCCTGCCGGCGTGGCGGCGCGACCGGTTCGACGCGTCCGAGGCGGCGACGGCCAGCACGGCCGCCGGCACCCGCGGCCGCGGCCGCGAGGTCGTGCTGTTCGTCGACACGTTCACGACCTATTTCGAGCCGGAGAACGCACGCGCCGCGCTCCGCGTTCTGACCAGCGCCGGCTACGACGTGGCGGTGGCAACGCCCGCCGACGGCCGCCCGCTGTGCTGCGGCCGGACCTTCCTGTCGGAGGGCCTGGTCGAACCGGCGCGAGACGAGGCCGAGCGGATGCTGGCGACGCTGCTTCCCTACGCAAGCCGCGGCGTGCCCGTGATCGGCCTGGAGCCATCCTGTCTGTTCACGCTACGCGACGAGTTCCTGTCGCTGAAGCTCGGCGCCGATGCCAAGACCGTGGCCGGCGTGGCGGTGCTGTTCGAAGAGTTCCTGGCCACCGAAGCCAAGGCCGGGCGCCTCGACAGGCTGCGGCTGAAGCCACTGGCCGAGCGGACCGCGCTGGTGCACGGCCATTGCCATCAGAAGTCGTTTGCGGCGATGGACGCCGTGCGCGCCACCTTGAAGCTGGTCCCCGGACTGGACGTCAAAACGATCGAATCCAGCTGCTGCGGCATGGCCGGCGCGTTCGGCTACGACGCCGCGCATTACGACGTCTCGATGAAGATGGCCGAGCTCTCGCTGCTGCCGGCGGTCCGCGCCGCGGCCGGTGATACGCTGCTCGTCGCCGACGGGACCAGCTGCCGACACCAGATCCATGACGGCGCCGGACGCGCGGCGGTCCACGTCGCCCGCGTGCTGGAGCGCGCACTGTCCTAAAACGCGCGGCCGCTATTCGGGGAGGAGCAAATGGACGCTCGCAAGAGCCTTGTATTGGGTGCGGTGCTCGCCCTGTCGGTCACGACGGCGTCGGCGCTGCCGTTTGTCGATCCGCGGTCCGAGAGCAACGAGGCGTTCGATGCGCCGGGTTTTGCCTCGGCACCGCGCGACCCGGCATGCCGCGCGGCCCAGCTGGTCTCGACCGGCGGCCCGGCGCCGCGCGATCGGCATACGCTCGCGGTGCGGTGGACCGGCTTTTCGAATTTCGAGCTGGCCTATGACGGCAAGATCATCCTGCTCGATGCATATTTCGACCGGGGCAGCAATTATCCGCCGCTTGGCTTCGCCGCCGCCGATGTGAAGAAGGCCGATGTGATCCTGATCGGCCATGCGCATTTCGACCACATGTCGGACGCAGCGTCGGTCGGGCTGCGCACGGGCGCCGTGATCGTCGGAGCGCCCGTGACCGTCGAGAAGCTCAAGACGCAAAACGTCCCGGATCAGCAGATCCGCACCGTCACGGGCAAAGGCGGGGAGACGCTGACGTTCGAGGGCTTCACGGTCGAGCCGATCCTGGCGCGGCACGGCGAGCCCGATCGGCACATCGCCGAGGTTATGGAGGGAGCGCTGAACTCGCTGACCCCGAAGCTCAGCGAGGCGCAGGCCGCCGAGGAGAAGCTCATTCAGGACCGCGGCACATTCGACCGCCGCGTCATCGCCGAGGGAACGATCGCCTATCTGATCACGTTCGAGAACGGCTTCCGGATCATGTATCGGGACAGCGGCGGCCGGGTGACAGAGCCCGAGACCGCCGCGTTGCAGCGCCTTCCCGGGGTCGATCTGGCGCTGGTCGCCATCTCGGCAGATTACCTCAATCCGTTGACCGAGACGCAGGCGCTGGAGCATATGCGGCTCTATAAGCCTGATGTCTACATGCCGGCTCACCACGACGCGGCGTTCAGCGGCCACACGCCGCTGTGGCGCGCGACCGAGCCGGTGTTCCAGGCGCTCAAGGCCGACAACCCGAAGCTCGTGACGCTGTCGCGCCAATATCGCGAGCCGGTCTGCTTCAACACCGAGATCAACGTGACGCGGGCCCGCCGATGAGCGCTGCGGTTGACGGCTCGGCGCCGGCCGCCGCAACCCTGCCGCAGGCGCGGATCGCGAAGCTGCCCGCGGCGTTCTTCGGCGCGGTGCTGGGCCTCGTTGGTCTCGGCCTCGCCTGGCGCAGTGCCGCGCGCGTGTTGGGCGCGCCGCCCCTGATCGGCGAATTCATCCTCGTGCTGGGCACGGCCGCCTTCGTGCTGCTCGCCGCGCTCTACATCGCGAAGATCATCCGTGCGCCGGCGGCGGTGCTGGCCGAGTTGATGCATCCAGGGCAAAGCAGCTTTTTCGGCACTATCTCTATCTCCTTCGTGCTGCTCGCCGCCGCCGCCCTGCCGTGGTCGCGCCCGCTCGCCGACGTGCTGTGGGCGACCGGTGCTGCGCTGCAGGCGCTGTTGATCCTGGTCGTGTTCCGCAACTGGATCGTGCACCCGATGCAGCTCGACCACATCCATCCCGGCTGGTTCATCCTGATGGTCGGCATCGTCGTTGGCGTGCCGGCCGGCGTCGCACTGGACCACGGCGAGCTGTCCCGGGCCTGCCTTGCGGTCGGCACCCTGGCGGCGGTGACGCTGTATCCGATCATCCTGTTCCGGCTGTTCTTCCATGGCCCGCTGCCGCCGCCGCTGCGGCCCACCTTGTTCATTCTCATCGCCCCGCCCGCCCTCATCTTCAGCGCCTATTACAGCCTGAACGGCGGACAATTGGACGGTTTCGCGCGCGGGCTGTTCTTCGCTGCCTTGTTTTTCACCGTCCTGGTCCTGTCGCTGCCGCGCCTGTTTCTCGGGCTGCCGTTTGCCGTGTCATGGTGGGCGTATACGTTTCCGCTCGACGCCATGACCGTGGCCGCCCTGACCTATCACGCGAAGATCGGTCAGCCGGCCAGCGCCGCGATCGCCGCCGTCTTGCTGGCGCTGACCTCGGGCATCGTCGCGCTCGTCGCCGCGCGCACGGCACTGGCACTCCGACGCGGCGAGCTGTTCGGCCGGTGACGGCGCGCGGCCGAGAATCTTCGAGAAATTCACGAAAAATTTGATCTAGGTGGCGCCGGACTCGGCGAAACGATAAGGCGCGACTCGGCGGTGTCTGCTACCATTCGCGACGGTAGCGGACGGGGGCCATGGAACCGCTGCAACTTATTGTCGACGCTTTCGCACTGGGCGGAGTCTACGTGCTGGTCGCACTGGGCTTCGTGCTGGTCCTCAACGGCATCGGTGCCGTCAATCTCGCGCACGGCGATCTGGTCACCCTGGGCGGCTTCATCGCCATCGCGGCGGCGAGTTGGGTGCCGATGTGGCCGGGCATCGTGTTCCTGCCCATCATCGCCCTGGTCATGGCGGTGGTCGGAGCGCTCCTCGCCGCAATCACCCCCATGCGCCGGCGCAGCGACACGCCGGAGGAAATGTCGCTGGCCACCTTCGCGGTCGGCGTGATGCTCGCGGCGGCCCTGACCGGGCTGTACGGGACCACGCCCATCTCCGGCCCGCCGCTGGTCGGAAACGGCCAGATCGGGCTGTTCGGGGCCGCGATCTCGCGCCAATCGGTGGTCATCATCCTGACTGCGGTCATCCTGGTCCCAGCGGTCCATCTGCTCCTGAACCACACCCAGTTCGGGCGCCGGCTGCGCGCCGCCGGCCAGGACCCGGAACTCGCACGGGCGCTCGGCATAGACACCCGGCGGATGGCCGCGGCGACGTTCGCGCTGGGCACGATGCTCGCCGGCATCGCCGGTCTGCTGCTCGCCGACCGCTTCACCATCTCGCCGACCTTCGGGCTGGATCTCCTGGTCAAATCGTATGTCGCGGTGGCAATCGCGGGCTGGGGCCAGGTCGGGGCCGCCGCCGGCGTGGCACTGGCCATTGCGCTGTTTGAGACCGCCGTCTCGACGGTGGCGGCACCGGCGATCGCCGACGCCGTCGTCTATGTGGTCCTCCTCGTCCTGCTCGCGTTCCAGCCGCAAGGCATGTTCGGCCCGGCGGCACAGCGGCGAGCGTGATGGTGAACGCCGTCCGATCCGCACCCGAGCGGCCGTTCCTGGTGGCGGTACCGCCGGCGGTCGCGGTCGCCGCGCTCCTGTTCTACACGGCGTCCAACGCGCACGGCGTCCGCCTCGCGACACTCGCCGGCATCTATGCGCTGCTCGTGATCGGCTATCAGTTCGTGTTTGGACGGCTGGGCGCCCTGTCGCTGGCGCAAGGCGCCTTTTTCGGCCTCGGCGCCTTCGTGACCGCGCGGCTCGGCCTCGCCGATCTGCCGTTCCTGATCACGTTCCCCGCCGCGATCGCGCTGCCGGCGCTGGTGGCGGCACTGGTCGTCGGGCCGGTGCTGCGCCTGCAGTCCTATTACGTGCCGCTGGTGACGCTGGGTCTTGCCCAGATGCTGTTCATCGCGGCCCTGAGCAGCGGCGACATCGCCGGCGTGCCGACCATCATGTTCCTGCCCGGCCTGGAGTTGCCGCGCGGACCCGCGTTCGCCATTTTTGTATGGGTGCTGGCGATCGTCGGCGCGCTGATCGCCTGGTCGCTGTCCGCCACCCATTTCGGGCGCTTCGCCGAGGTCGTCCGCGACAATCCGGTCGCGGCGGGTGCCGTCGGCCTCGATGCCGGCCGGATGCGGCTGCAGGGCTTCGTGCTGAGTGCCGCCTATGGCGGCGGTGCCGGCGCGCTCCACGCCCACCTCACGGGCGTCGTGAGCCCGGCGGATTTCAGCCTGCCGGTGATGATCATGTGTCTCGCGATGGCGACCGTCGGCGGCCGGCGGCACGTGACCGGCGGCATCGTCGGCGTCGTCCTGCTCAATCTCGCCGTGGAAGCGGCCGGGCTGTCGCCGCTCTACCAGCCGATCTTCTACGGGCTGATGGTCCTGATCGCGCTGTACTGGCTGCCGGACGGCGTCCTCGGCCTACTGGAGCGCCGCTTCGCACCCCTGTCGGTCGTGGTCTCGCCAGCGCCGCAGGCGATCCCAGCCCGCAAAGCCGCGCGCATCGCCGGGCCGCTGCTCGCCGTCCGCGGCATCACGCGCCGCTTCGGCGGCGTGATCGCCGTCGACAACGTGAGCCTGGCGCTGCACCCGGGCGAGATCCTCGGCATGATCGGTCCCAACGGCTCCGGCAAAACGACGCTGCTGAACGCGCTGTCGGGCCTGAGCCCGGCCCAGACCGGCCGCATCTTTCTCTCCGGGCGCGACATCACCAACCTGGCGCCGCACGAGGTCGCGCGGGTCGGACTCGCCCGCAGCTTCCAGACGGCGCAGCTCGCCGACCGCCTGTCGGCGCTGGACAACGTCGCGGCGGCGCGCGCGGCTCTCAACGGCCTGGATTTCGGCGCCATCGTGCAGCGCGCCCGGGCGGAAACCGCATTCGCGCGGGCCCGCGCCGAGGCGATGGCGTGCCTCGATATCGTGAACCTGGTCGCGGCGGCGGCAACGCCCGCGAGCCAATTGGTGCCGGCGGACCGCCGGCGGCTGGAGATCGCGCGGGCCTTGGCCCTCGATCCCCTGGTCGTCGCGTTCGACGAGCCCGCGGCCGGTCTCGATGCGGACGAGCGCGACGCGCTCGCGGCGCTGTTGAAGCAACTCGCGGCGCGGGGGCTCGGGCTGATCGTGGTCGAGCACGAAGTGGCGTTCCTGCGCGGCATCGCAACGCGCCTGGCGTGCATGGACGCCGGCCGGCTGATCGCCATCGGGCCGCCCGAGATTGTGATGGCCGATCCGAAGGTGGCCGCGGCCTATCTCGGTGCCGGGGCCGTCGGCGGCGGGAGGATCAAATGAGCGTCGACCAACCGAACGCCAGCACCGAACCGTTGCTGGAGGTGCGCGGCCTCGTGGCCGAGATCGGCGGCGTGCCGGCGCTGACCGGGGTGAACCTCGAAATTCACGCCGGCGAGATCGTCGCGCTGCTCGGTCCGAACAGCAGCGGGAAGACCACCACCTTGCGGGCGATCATGGGGTTGGTGGCGCCCGCGCGCGGCACCGTTGAGTTCCGCGGCGCACCTCTCGCCGGCATCCCGGTCGAGCAGCGGGCGCGGCTGGGTGTCGCGTATCTACCCGAAGGCCGCCGGGTGTTCCCCGGCCTTTCGGTCCAGGACAATCTGGCGGTGGCCTGCGATGCCGATCCCGAAGAACGCCGCCGCCGCATCGACGACATCGTGGAGCTGTTCTTCCCGCTCAAGGAGCGCATCAAGATGCCAGCCTGGCGGCTGTCGGGCGGACTGCAGCAGATGACGGCGATCGGCCGCGCGCTGATGAGCGATCCGCTGGTCATGATGCTCGACGAGCCATCGGTCGGTCTGGCGCCCGCGGTGCTCCGCGACGTGCTGGGGCGGCTCAGGAAGGTGGCCGAGCGCGGCACGGCGATTCTGCTCGCCGAGCAGAACGCGGCGGCGGCCCTGGCCATCGCCGACCGCGCCTACGTGCTCGACCGCGGTGCCGTGATCGCCGAGGGACTGGCCGCGGATTTCCTGATCGATTCCGCCCGCCAGACGCCGAGCCCGACGCTCACCGCCAGCCCGATTCGCTAGCGGATCTGGGGCCGGTCAGCCCCGGCAATAAAGCATTTGCCCGATCGGCCCGCTTCGCCCTAAACAGGGTTGTCGACCACCCAAGGACGCAACCGGATGACGCCGCAAGAGATCGCGCAAACCACGGCCGGCATTCTGATCGAGACCAAGGCCGTGCATTTCAATCCGGCCAAGCCCTACATCTTCACGTCGGGCTGGGCGAGCCCGACCTATATCGACTGCCGCAAGCTGATCTCGTTCCCGCGCGCGCGCGGCAAGCTCATGGATATGGCGGTCGAGACGATCGAGCGTGAAGTCGGCTTTGCCGCCATCGATGCCGTCGCCGGCGGCGAGACCGCGGGCATTCCGTTTGCGGCGTGGATCGCCGACCGCCTGTCGGCCCCGATGCTGTATGTGCGCAAGAAGCCGAAAGGCTTTGCCCGCAACGCCCTGATCGAAGGCGACGTGCGGTCCGGCTCCCGGGTGCTCCTGGTCGAAGACCTCGCCACCGACGGCAAGAGCAAGCTGCACTTCATCAAGGGCCTTCGCGACGCCGGCTGCGAGGTGACCGACACCTTCGTGTTGTTCCACTACGGAATCTTTCCGGAGACCAAGGAAAGCCTGACCGGCGCCGGTGTGCGTCTGCACGCGCTCGCGACCTGGTGGAACGTGCTGGAGCTCGCCGAGAGCGGTCGATACTTCTCGGCCGCCGACCTCGCCGAAGTGCGCAAGTTCCTCGAGCGCCCCGCCGAGTGGTCGGCCGCGCACGGCGGCACCGGTCCGGGCGCCCAGGCGAAGGCCAGCGGCTAGCGCCGCACGGCCCATGCTTCGCTTCGGCGTCAACATCTCGACGATGTTCACCGAGCTGAAGCCGCTCGATCGGTTCGCCGCCGCGGCCCAGGCCGGATTTTCCGCGGTCGAGATGCAGACGACCCCCTACGAGCTCGACCTCGACGACGTGATCCGCGCCCGCGATGCCGCGGGGCTCCCCGTCGTGCTGCTCAACTTCCCGATGGGCAGCCGCGAAAAGGGCGACCGGGGCCTCGCCGCCTTGCCGGACCGCGTCGAGGAGCTGACACGCGGCTTCGAAATGACGCGGCGCTACGCCGAACGGCTCGGCGTGCAGCGGCTCAACCTGCTGCCCGGCTGTCCGGACCCGGCGGTGGAAAAAGCCCGGGCACGCGCGACGCTGGTGGAAAATTTCCGGCGTGCCGCGCGCGTCATGCGCGATATCGGAGCCATTGTGCTGCTGGAGCCGATCAATACGCACGACGTTCCGGGGTTCTTCGTCTCGCGGGTCGCCGAGGCCGTCGCCATCCTGGACGAGATCGGAGAGCCGAATGTCGGCCTTCAGTTCGACTTCTATCACGTGGCGCAGATGGGCGACGCCCTGCTGCCGACGTTTGACCGGTTTTTGCCCAGGATCGCGCATATCCAGTTCTCCGACGCGCCGGGCCGCCAGGAGCCCGGCACCGGCCGCATCGACTTCGCGCCGGTGTTCGCCGCCATCGAGCGCAGCGCCTATGACGGCTGGACGAGCGCCGAGTACTTCCCGAAGCGGCCAACCGCCGAAACGCTGGCGTGGTTCGCCCCGTACCGCCGCCGCTGAGACCGCGCACTCCCCCGCCACAAGGAGGCCCCATGCCCGCGAACACGCCGCCATCCTGTGTCATCGTCGATGCCAAGAGTCTGCCGGCACGGATCGGCACCGGCTATCCGGCGCCCTATGCGGAGCCCTGCGCCAAGCGCATCAAACGGGCGCTCGGCAACGCGGTCGGCCTCAAGACCTTCGGGGTCAACCTCACCGAGCTGCCGCCCGGCACCTGGTCGTCGCAGCGGCACTGGCATTCGCGCCAGGACGAGTTCATTTACGTGCTCGAAGGCGAGATCACGCTGGTCACGGACGAGGGCGAATTCACCCTGAAGCCCGGGATGGCCGCCGGTTTTCCGGCCGGCACGCCGAACGGCCACCATCTGATCAACCGCACGAACAAGCCGGCGGTGTATCTCGAGGTCGGTGACCGTCCCGCCGGTGATCAAGGGTTCTATTCGGAGGCCGATCTCGCCGCCCATCAGCACGACAGCAAGTCTTATTTCACGCGTCGCAACGGCGAACCGTACTGAGCCAGGTATGCTCAAATCGTGACACTTCCCCCCTCACCCCGCGTGGGCTGCGAAAGCCCCACTGGGGCTTTCGCGGGCGCCCTACGCGCCTCTCCCACGAGGGGAGAGGGAGTACGAGCACGCAGTCATATCTACCTGTCCCCTTGTGGGAGAGGTCGCGAGCGCCCCAAATCTTTTTCAGGGGGCAAAGCCCCCTGCACCCCGGGAGCGGGTGAGGGGTTTTTTCAGCGGCTCGCCGGATTTGTCCTAGCACTTGCCCTGTTGTTTTCGAGCGCGCCGGCCGCAGCGAAGGACGAGCTGGTCATCGGAATGACGCAATTCCCCTCGACCTTTAATCCTATGATCGACGCGATGCTCGCCAAGTCCTACATCCTGGCGGCGACACTGCGGCCGTTCACGTATTTCGACAAGGACTGGAAGCTCGCCTGCATGCTGTGCACCGAGCTTCCGACCCTCGAGAACGGCAAGGCCAAGCTCGAGGATCTGCCGGACGGCAGAAAGGGGCTTGCGGTCACGTACACGATCCAACCCGGTGCCACCTGGGGTGACGGCACGCCGGTCACCACCGACGACGTGCTGTTCGCGTGGGAGGTCGGAAAGAATCCGAAGACCGGCGTTCCCGAGGCCGACCCATACCTCCACGTGACCAGGATCGACGTCGTCGACCGCAAGACGTTCACCTTGCACGTCGACAAGCTGCATTTCGAGTACAACTCATATTTCGTCTTCGATCCCCTGCCGGCCCACATCGACCGCAAGAACTTCGACGATCCGGAGAACTACCGGCGGCGCACCGCGTACGACACCGACACGACCAATCCCGGCCTCTATTACGGCC
Source organism: Alphaproteobacteria bacterium (assembly GCA_036394195.1). Lineage (GTDB taxonomy): Bacteria > Pseudomonadota > Alphaproteobacteria > CACIAM-22H2 > CACIAM-22H2 > DATJPD01. The sequence continues at coordinate 30,363 of DASWFO010000196.1, forward strand.
CGTACCGGATCACGCAGGTGGTGCCGGGGTCGCATGTGGTCCTGGAACCGAACCCAACTTGGTACGGCACGAAGCCCTATTTCAAGCGCGTGACGATCCGGGTGATCGAGAACACCGCGGCACTCGAAGCCAACCTGCTGTCCGGCAGCATTGACTATGTCGCGGGAGAGCTTGGCTTCTCGCTCGACCAGGGCCTCGCCTTCGAAAAACGCCATCGCGATCGGTTCGACGTTCAATACAAGCCCGGGCTGGTCTACGAGCATATCGACCTCAATCTCGACACCCCGATCCTGAAGGACAAACGGGTGCGCCAGGCCCTGCTTTATGGGCTCGACCGTGAGACCATGAGCCAGCAGCTGTTCGAGGGCAAGCAGCCGGTCGCGCACTCGTTCGTCAGTCCGCTCGACTGGATCGCGGCACCCGATCTGCCGAAATACAATTACGATCCGGCGCGCGCGGCATCGCTGCTCGACGCGGCCGGCTGGTCGCAGATGAAGAACGGTGTCCGGACCAACGAAGCGGGCGAGCCGCTGCGCCTGGAGCTCATGACCACCGCCGGCAACCGCACGCGCGAGACCGTGGAACTGGTCCTGCAAAGCCAGTGGAAGAAGCTCGGGATCGATATCCGCATCCACAACGAGCCGGCGCGGGTCGGCATGGGCCCGACGCTGCGCGAGCGCAAGTTTACCATGACGATGTATGCCTGGAGCACGGGCCCGGAAAACGTGCCGCGGTCGATTCTCAATTCGCAGTCGATTCCAGGCCCTGACAACGGCTACACCGGCCAAAACTTCACCGGCTTCAAAAGCAGCGAGGCGGATTCGCTGATCGAGCGGATCGAAGGCGAGCTCGACCGCGGCAAGCGCTTCGCTCTCTGGCACCGTCTCCAGGAGATCTACATCGACGACTTGCCGGTCCTGCCGCTCTATTTCCGCTCTGATACGTTCATCACCCCCAAGTGGCTGACCGGCATCGAGCCGACTGGCCATTCCGGCGGCACCACGCTGGCGATCGAAAACTGGCGGTCGCGCTAAGACGAAAGCACGATGACCAAACGACCCCCCTCCCTACCCTCCCCCGCAAGGGGGGAGGGGAAGAAAGGCGCGCACCGCCCTCTGACCCCCTCCCCCGAGCCAATTCTTTTCAGGATTGGGGGGAAGGGATGGGGTGGGGGTGACGCCCCGATTTGCAACTAAGCCGACATGCTGAGCTTTCTCGCCCGCCGTGCGGTTCAAAGCCTGATCGTGCTGGTGCTGATGTCGGTGGCGGTCTACGCGCTGATCGGGCTGATGCCCGGCGACCCGATCGACCTCATGATCAGCGCCAACCCGCGGCTGACCGCGGCAGATGCAGAGCGTCTGCGGGCCATCTACGGCCTCGACCGGCCGTTGATCGAGCGCTACGCCGCCTGGGCCGGCGATGCGCTGCGCGGCGATTTCGGCTATAGCCGCAGCTTCGCCCGGCCGGTGGTCGAGGTGCTCGGCCCGCGTCTCGCCAACACCGCCGCCCTGATGCTGGCCGCCTTCGCGCTGGCGCTTTGCACCGGCATTCCGCTCGGCGTCATCGCCGCCTACCACTCGGACGGCCTTGTGGACAGCGCGATCAACCTGTTCTCGTTCGTCTCCGTCTCGGTACCGACGTTCTGGCTGGCGCTGGTGCTGATCCTGATCTTTGCCGTGACGCTCGGCTGGCTGCCGGCGGGCGGCCTGCCGCCGGAGGGCAGTGGCGTGCTCGGCGCGGCGCGTCATCTGATCCTGCCGGTGTGCACCCTGGCCTTCGTCGAGGCGGGCTCCTATGCGCGCTACACGCGCGCCGCGATGCGCGAGGCGCTGCGTCAGGACTGGATCCGAACCGCGCGCGCCAAAGGCGCCGGCCCGGTGCGGGTCCTGGTCGGGCATGCGTTGCGCAACGCGATGATTCCGGTCGCCACCGTCGCGGCCCTCGGCTTCGGCGGCCTGTTCTCCGGCGCGCTGATCACCGAGACGATGTTCGCCTATCCCGGCATGGGCAAGCTGATCTTCGATGCAATGATGAACAACGACTACAACCTGGCGCTGGTTGGTTTGCTCTTCGCCACATTGCTGACCCTGCTCGGCAACCTCGGCGCGGACCTCGCCTATGCGGCGCTCGACCCGCGCATCTCCTACGGCGACCTCGAGCGCGACCGGTGACCCGGCAGCAGATCGCAACCTCGGCCGCGGCCGTCATCCTGGCCGTGCTGGCCACCCTCTCGCTGGGCGCACCGCTCATCGCCGCCATCCTCGGCCAGGACCCGAACAACGTCGACCTGTTGGCGCGGTTCGCGCCGCCCTCGATGGCGCACCCGCTCGGCACCGACGACATCGGGCGCGACGAACTGCTGCGCCTGCTCTATGGCGGGCGGGTGTCGCTCGCCGTGGGCCTCACCGCGGCAGTGATCGCCGCCACCATCGGCACCACGATCGGCCTCATCGCCGGGTATTTCGGCGGCCGGCTCGATGCCCTCCTGATGCGGCTGACGGACGCCGTGATCGCGCTGCCGCTGCTGCCGCTCTTGATCGTGCTGGCGGCGATCGATCTGTCGAAGCTGGGGATTCCGGCCGACCTCGCGAACTCCCAGCAGATCAGCTTCTATCGCATCGTGGCGATCATCGCCCTGGTCGGCTGGACGACGGTCGCCCGGCTGGTGCGCGCCACCACGCTCAGCCTGCTCACCCGCGATTTCGTGCGCGCCGCCCGCGCGCTTGGCGCCGGACCGAGCCGCATCATGCTGGTTCACATCCTGCCGAACGCGATCTCGCCGGTGATCGTCGCCGCGACTCTCGCGGTCGGCAACGTGATCCTGTTCGAATCCGTGCTGAGCTTCCTCGGCCTCGGCATCCAGCCGCCGATCGCCAGCTGGGGCAACATGCTGACCAACGCGCAGGAGATCATCCAGACCGAGCCGATGCTGGCAATCTGGCCGGGGCTGCTCATCTTCATGACCGTCGCGTCCTGCAACCTGCTGGGCGACGCCCTGCAGGACGCCCTCGATCCGCGCGGTCGCAAGAACTAGAGGCGGCGCGCGGGCGGCAGGTCGGACAGACGCGCATCGATCGCCGCTTTGATCGGCAGGCTCGGCTGGGCACCGGGCTTAAGGCAGGCGAGACCCCCGGCGACGCTCGCGCGGTGCAGCGCCTCCGGCAGTGCCGCGCCGCGATCCAGAGCTGCCGCCAGGACGCCGACATACGCATCACCCGCACCCGTCGTATCGACGGTCTTGATCTGCAGGGCGTCGACCGCCCAGGTCTCGCCCGGCCGGGCTGCGACCGAGCCGAGGCTCCCGAGGGTGATCACCACGGTGTTGCCCAACAGATCGGCCAAGGCGCGGACCAGCGGTACCGGTTCCGTAAGCGCGATCCGCTGCGCTCCAGCCAACGCGGCGGCTTCGCCTTCATTGACCACCAGCACATCGACCGCGGCCAGCACGCGCTGCTCCAGCGGCAACGCCGGTGCCAGATTAAGAACGGTTCGGCTGCCGCGGACCCTGGCCCGCGCGATCAGGGCCGCGACCTCATCCGCCGGAACCTCCATCTGCAGGATGGCGGTCGAGGTGCCCGTGAGCGCCGCGTCGGGAACCTGGGCCGCGCTGGCGTCGCGGTTGGCGCCGCTCGCGACTGCGATCTGATTTCGGCCGCTCGCATCGACGCAGATCGCAGCACAGCCGGTCGGCGTCTCGACCTCGGCGAGGCCGCCGATGTCGACGGCCGCGGCGGCAAGGCTGCCGCGAGCCAGCTGACCGAAGGCGTCGCGTCCGACACAGCCCAGGAACGCGACGCGGGCGCCGTCGCGCGCCGCCGCCACGGCCTGGTTGGCACCTTTGCCGCCCGGCATGACCGTGTAGGCGGTGCCCAACACGGTTTCGTCCGGGCGCGGCAGCGTCGGCACGTCGAAGATGAGGTCGATATTGACAGAGCCGAATACGACGATCATGCGCGCCTTGCCTGTCTTCGTCGCAGCATCACGACCGAGATATTCCACCCGAGGGAGACCAGCAGCGACAGGCAGAGCGCCGCCGGCGATCCGAGCGGGACGGCGGTCACGTGAAGGACGGCCAGCGCCAGCGAAAAGCCGGCCAGACCGATGATCCCGTTGGCGATGATCGCCGCCGTGGCCTTGCCGCCGATCCGCGGCTGGAAGATCAAGACGAGGCTGGTCAGCACGATGGGAAAGATGGCGAGAATGCCGGTCACCGTCGGACCCACGCGCGAGCTGATGCTCACGACCGTCGCGACCAATGTGGCGACCATACCGGCACGCAGCGGCACATCGTACCAGCGCCGCGCGACCGCCGGCATCTCGATATGGCGGAAGCGGCGGGCCAGCGGCAGGCAGACCGCGATCGCACAGACGTTGAGCAGGACCGCACCGGGCAAAGTCCAGCTCACCGACCGGATCGCCACCGCCAGGACGCCCCAAGCGCCCAGCGTCGCGGCCAGGCTGGTGGGCATGCCGCGCGACTGAGCGACGCGGGCATGGACAAGGCAGAAAACAACGGTGGCGGCATTAACGGCGAGGCTGCTGAGGGCGGTCGTCGCGATGAAGGAGGAATCGTGCTCAAGCGACAGAAAGACATAAGCCGGGCCCGCCGCGACCGGCAGGGTCGCCACCATGGCGCCGATCAGCGGTCCGGCGCGCTCCGCTGCCCGCGTCGCCAGGATCACAAAGGCCACGGTGACGGCCATCTTCGCCGCCACACCGAGCCAGAATTCCAGCCCAGCCCCCATACGTCTCAACCGCCGGTCTCAGCACCCTAACGACTCGGGCGCCCCCGGCGGCCAGCATATCTCGCTCTCTATGCCGCCACCCAGCAGGGTCGGCGTCCGGCTTCCATCCGGGAGGCGGTCCGCTGCCCGGCGCTAGTGCGACATCAAGGTCGGCAGCGTCATATGCTCGAGGATGTGCCGGGTGACGCCGCCGAACGTGTATTCCCGAAGGCGCGAGTGGCCGTAGCCGCCCATGACCAGCAGATCGGCGCCGAGATCGGCCGCGCGCGACAGCAGCGCATCTCCGACGTCGATGTCCTCGGCCACGGTCGTCGTCGGCTTGACGCTGATGTCGTGGAGTTGCAAATGGGCCGCGAGGCCCTTCGGACGAATGCCGCCCTCCTCGGGGTTCACCTCGAATGCGGTCACGGTCTTGGCGCGCTTGAGCGTCGGAATCGCATCGTGGACGGCGCGCGTCGATTCGCGCGTCTCGTTCCACGCGATGAGAACATTGGTGCTCACGGTCTCGAACCGGCCGACGCTCGGCACGATCACGACCGGCCGGCCCGACGCCATGAGGAGCGATTCGTCGAGCTTGTCCACATTGCTTTGCGGTTCCCCCCAGCTCTGGCTGGCGACCGCCAGATCGGCATAACGCGAATAGAGCAACGTCGTGCCCACCGGGTCCCCCTTCACCGAGATCCACTGGAAATCGAGGCGGTTGCGCTTCTGCGCCGCATCGAGGATTTTCAACGCCGTCTCCTCCTGCTCGCGCATGACGTTCTCCTGCCACGTCTGCACCACGTGCGGCGGCACGTATATCTCGCCGGGCGGCAGCCAGGGCGGCGTTTTCACAAACAGCGCGGTGAGGTTGGCGCCATGGGCGCGGGCGAGCGCAGCCGCGACGTCGTAGCGCGACGCCGCGGATTTCGCGGTGTCGGCGACCACCAATATGTCCTTATAGGCCATGGAGGAACGCTCCTTTCGTGAGGCAACGGGCCGGGTTCGCGCGCTTCCACCGCCGGGGCCGGTAAAATGCGCATTGGCGGCGGCGCCCATTTGCGGTAGCTACGATGATCGAGCGGACAGTCCCATAACCCCGGCGAGCGCAAATTGACGCTGGTCATGAAATGACCAAAATCCATCCGGTGATACTGTCTGGCGGTGCCGGGACACGGCTGTGGCCGCTGTCGCGCGAGCTCTATCCCAAGCAGCTGCTGGCTCTGGCCTCCGAGCGGAGCCTCCTGCAGGACACTGCCAACCGGGTTGGACAGAGCGCCGGCTTTGCCGAGCCGCTCGTGGTCTGCAACGACGAGCATCGGTTCATCATCGCCGAGCAGCTTCGCCAGCTGGGTGTGCGGCCGCGCGCGATCGTGCTCGAGCCGGCGGCGCGCAACACGGCACCCGCGGTTGCCGCCGCGGCGGGCGTGCTCGGACGCGACAACCCCGACGCCTTGCTCCTGGTCCTGCCCTCCGACCATGTGATCCGCGACGAGCCGGCGTTCCGCCGTGCCGTCGAAAGCGCCGCCGGGGCGGCGCGCGGCGGGCGACTGGTCACGTTCGGGATCACGCCGACCCGGGCGGAAACCGGCTACGGCTACATCAAACGCGGGGCCGCCCTGCCCGGCATCTCCGGCGCTTACGCGATCGAGCGCTTCGTCGAAAAGCCCGATCTCGGCACCGCGAAGTCCTACCTCGCCGATGCGGCCTGGTCGTGGAACAGCGGCATGTTCCTGTTCCCGGCGCGGCTGTTCCTCAGCGAGCTCGCGGCCTTCGAGCCGGCGATCGCGGACGCGGCGGCGCGCGCCGTCGCATCCGCAGCAACGGATCTCGATTTCTTGCGCCTCGACGACGCTGCGTTCAAGGCGTCACCGAGCAAGTCGATCGACTACGCCGTGATGGAGCGCACCACCCGGGCGGCCGTGGTTCCGGCCGATCTCGGCTGGAGCGATGTCGGCGCCTGGTCGGCGCTGTGGGACATCGGGTCCCGCGACCCCGCCGGCAATGTCGTGTCGGGCGACGTGATCGCGCTCGACACGAAGGATGCGTATCTGCGCACCAGCGAAGGCCGGCTGCTGGCGACGATCGGGCTCGACAACATCGTCGTCGTGGTGACCCGCGATGTGGTCCTCGCCATGGCCAAGGACCGGGCCCAGGACGTGAAGACGATCGTCGACGAGCTGAAGAAGCGCGGCCGCAGCGAGGCCGTCGCGCACACGGTGGTCCATCGGCCGTGGGGCAGCTACGAGACGGTGGACGCCGGGCCGCGGTTCCAGGTCAAACGCATCATCGTCAAGCCGGGCGCCAAGATCTCGCTGCAGAAGCACGCGAAGCGCGCCGAGCACTGGGTGGTGGTCAGCGGCACGGCGCGGGTCACCCGCGACGAGGATTCGATCGTGCTGCGCGAAAACATGTCGACGTATATCCCGGTCGGCGCCGTGCACCGGCTGGAGAATATCGGCCCCGAGGCGCTGCACCTGATCGAGGTGCAGTCCGGCGGCTATCTGGGCGAGGACGACATTGTCCGGCTCGAAGACAGCTACGGACGGACCTAGGCCGGAGCCGTCCGTCCGCCGCCTGACCGAGGCGGACTATGCCGCTTGGCTGTCGATGCGCCAGGCCCTGTGGATGGGCACCGACGCCACGACCTTCGCCGCGCGGGACGGAACCCTGTTCACGGAGCCGGAGCGCTTCGGCGCGATCCGTTACGACGCGATGGTGGTGCTCATCGACGCGTACCCGATCGGCTTCGTCGAGGTCTCGCTGCGCGACGACATCGCGGCCTGCGGTCCCAAGCCGGTCGGCTACATCGAAGGGATTTTCGTCGAGATCGCGCATCGCCGCGGCGGTCTCGGCCGGATCCTGGTCGATGCCGCCCTGGAATGGACCCGCAGTACCGGGGCGACGTACCTGGTGTCCGACGTGGCGGGGGATAATCCCGAGAGCGTCGCATTCCATACGCGCGCCGGATTTGCGCTCGTCGAAGACACGACGCGGGACGGCCGGCGGCACGTGCTGTTCAGGCGGCGCGTCGGCTAGCGGCACGTAGCCGGAGCAGTCGCGACCAAGGCACGCCTCTGCTAATCTGCCCGGCACACCTCCGGGAGAGCCTCATGAGCGCCGATCGTGCCGCCCCGCGCGGCAACTCGCTGGCCAGCCGCGACATCGCGTCCGTCGTCCACCCCTATACGAACCTGAAGGTCCATCAGGCCGAAGGCCCGCTGGTGATCGCGCGCGGCGAAGGCATCTACATCTACGATGAGACCGGCAAGCAATACATCGAAGGCCTGGCCGGCCTGTGGTGCACCTCGCTCGGCTTCAGCGAGAAGCGGCTGGTCGAAGCGGCGACGCGGCAGATGAGCGTGCTCCCGACCTACCACATCTTCGCCCAGAAATCGCACGAGCCGGGCATCGAGCTCGCCGAGCGGCTGCTCGCGATGGCGCCGGCACCGATGGCGCGCGTGTTCTTCGCCAATTCCGGATCGGAGGCGAACGACACCGCGATCAAGCTCGCCTGGTACTACAACAACGCGCTCGGCCGGCCGCAGAAGAAGAAGATCCTGTCGCGCGTGCGCGCCTATCACGGCGTCACCATCGCGACGGCGAGCCTGACCGGCCTGCCGGCCAATCACCGCGACTTCGACCTGCCGATCGCCGGCATCGTGCATGCCGATTGCCCGCATTATTACACCCAGGCGCAGCCGGGCGAGAGCGAGGCGCAGTTCACCGCACGCGTGGTCGACAATTTCGAGAAGCTGATCCTCAAGGAGGGGCCGGAGACGATCGCGGCCTTCATCGCCGAACCGGTGATGGGGGCCGGGGGCGTGCTGCTGCCCCCCGCCGGTTATTTCGAGAAGATCCAGGCGATCCTCAAGAAATACGACATCCTCTTCATCGCCGACGAGGTGATCTGCGGCTTCGGGCGCACCGGCAACATGTTCGGCACCGAGACCTTCGCTCTGAAGCCGGACATGATCACGGTCGCCAAGGCCCTGTCGTCGGCCTATCTGCCGATCTCGGGGCTGATGATCGGAGAGCCGATCTGGCAGGCCCTGATCCGGGAGAGCGAGAAAATCGGCACGTTCGGCCACGGCTTCACCTACTCGGCGCATCCGGTGGCGGCCGCGGTCGCCATCGAGACGCTCAAGATCTACGAGGAGCGGAACACGCTGGGCCATGTCCGGCGCGTGATGAAGCCCTTCCTCGCCGGCCTCAAGCGCTTCGAGAGCCACCCGTTGGTGGGCGAAACCCAGGGCGTCGGCCTGATCGGGGCGATCCAGCTGGTCAAAAGCAAGACGCCCAAGGCGTTCTTCGAGCCGGCGGCCGCGGTCGCGGCGTATTTCGGCAAATGCGCCCAGGAGCACGGCCTGATCGTGCGGCCGCTGTTCGGCGACCGGGTGGCGCTGTGCCCGCCGCTGATCATCACCGAGGACCAGATCGACGAGATGTTCCGCCGCTTCGGCCAGGCCCTCGACGACACCACGGAGATGGTCAAGTCGAAGGGGCTGGCGGCGGCGTGACACCCGCTAAGATTACGGCCGCCGGCCCTGGCGCGGCGGGGGATTGAACGGCTGAGCGGCCGGCCGCCACTGATCGGCCCTGATCCGCGCCTGCTGCCAATCCGACTCCTGCAAGGTTTTGCGCAGGCGGGCTTCGAGATCCGGATCGATCTTGGCAGGGCCGAAGAGCGACCGGCGCGGGTTGCGCTGCAGGAGCAGATACCATTTGCCCGCTTCGATCGGGTCGGCGGCGGTGCCGGTCCCGTCGAGGCACAGGCCCACGGCGCGCTCCTGCGCGCGCGGGAGCTCGGCATTGGCGGCACGCAAAATCGAGGCCGCGCCCTTGATCCGAGCCTGGTCGATCCCGTCGGCTAGCCCGGCCGCGGCGGTTTCGAGATAGCATTCGCCCAGCTGGAACTGCGCCACCTCATAGCCCCGGCCGATATTGGCGAAAGGCTCCAGCTTCGGGATCGCCGCCTGGCATCCCGATGTCGCCTTGATCTGCAGCACTCTTTCGTACGGATCGGTTGCGGCTTGCGCGGGACGCGCGGCGGCTTCCGCGCGGTCGGCGTTCGCGCTCGTCCGATGCCGTCGCTGATCGTTCACCGGCGGCGATGAGCTATCGGACCCGGCGTCATCCGACGAGCAGGCGGTGAGAATCAGCGCCGCGAGTGCCAGACAGGAAAGTCGCCAGTATCGGGGCTGAGTGTTGTGCGTTCGGATCGTCACATGGCCGATCATAGCGAGAAATTGAACGCGACCGAAATCCGCGGCCGATCCCCCGTATACGTGTGCACGGAGTGAACCAGCCAGGCCGGAAACAGAATCATCGTTCCGGCCCTGGCCGAGCCATCCTCCAGACGATTGCTGGGCCAGAGACCCGCGCTGTCGGATGGGCCCGCGGCCGACAACGGACAGTTCACGGGCGTGCTCCTTTCAGGGTTACGCCTCTGTCGTACACGTCGTGCTGGGCCTATTCCTGCGGGATTTCGCAAAAAGTCCGCGCGCTTATGAGCGCGAAGCCAGGCCGGGCGGCTCGCCGTGGGCCGCGGCGCCCGCCGCTGATCATCACCGAGGACCAGATCGACGAGATGTTCCGCCGCTTCGGCCAGGCCCTCGACGACACGGCGGCGGTGGTGAAGTCCAAAGGTCTCGCCGCGGCCTGACCGGGAATACCCAAGCGCTGGGGGAATATCTAAGCGCCTGAAGTGTAAATACGATTGCCTCTTTTCCGGCGGCATTCCGGCGTCTACACTGATGATCGAAACGTCAAATCCGTCGACCGGCGCGCTGGTATAGGCTCGCGCGGTCCTCAGCCGAGTTGTCCCACTCCGAGTTGATGATGAATTACGAGCGCTGCTTCGCCGATGCCCTTGCCGGTCTCAAGGCCGAGGGCCGCTATCGCGTCTTCGCCGACCTCGAGCGCCGGGCCGGCCGTTTCCCGCAGGCGACCTACCGCGACGCCCAGGGCCAGGCCGGCGAAGTCACCGTGTGGTGCAGCAACGACTATCTCGGCATGGGCCAGCACCCGGTCGTGCTGGCGGCGATGGAGCGGGCGCTGCGCGAATGCGGCGCCGGCGCCGGCGGGACGCGGAACATCGCCGGCACCAACCATTATCACGTGCTGCTGGAACAGGAGCTCGCCGACCTTCACGGCAAGGAGGCCGGCCTCCTGTTCGTCTCGGGCTACGCCTCGAACGAGGCCAGCCTCAGCACGCTCGCCCGCCTCCTGCCCAACTGCATCTTCTTCTCGGATGCGCTCAACCACGCCTCGATGATCGAGGGCATCCGCCACAGCGGCGCCGAAAAGCAGATCTTCAAGCATAACGACCCGGCCGATCTGGAGCGCCGCCTGCGCACCGTCGATCCCGGCCGGCCGAAGATCATCGCGTTCGAATCCGTCTACTCGATGGACGGCGACGTGGCACCCCTCGCGGCGTATTGCGAGCTGGCGAAGCGCTACGGCGCACTGACCTATCTCGATGAGGTTCACGCTGTCGGCATGTACGGCACGCGCGGCGGCGGCATTTCCGAGCGGGATGGCATCGCCAACCAGATCGACGTGATCGAAGGCACGCTGGCCAAGGCGTTTGGCTGCGTGGGCGGATACATCACGGGATCGGTCACCCTGGTGGATGCGGTGCGCAGCTTCGCCCCGGGGTTTATTTTTACGACGGCCGTCGCCCCCGTGATCGCCGCCGGAGCGCTCGCCGCGATCCGGCACCTGAAGGCGAGCCCGGCCGAGCGCGAGCGCCATCAGGAACGGGCGGCCCGGCTGAAACGCCTGCTCGCCGAGGCCGGCCTGCCGGTGATGCCGTCGCAAAGCCATATCGTGCCGGTCTTCGTGGGCGATGCGCAGCTGTGCAAGCAGGCGTCCGACGAGCTGCTGCTGCGTCATCGCGTGTATGTCCAGCCGATCAATTATCCGACGGTGCCGCGCGGCCAGGAGCGGTTGCGGCTGACCCCGACGCCGCTGCACGACGACGCGGCGATGGACCACCTCGTCGCCGCCTTCCAGGACGTCTGGAAACGTCTGGGACTCGGCCGTCAGGCGGCTTAGCGGGAATCCTCTTACCCCGGCAAGCCAGCCCGCCTATGTTTAGGCGATGCCGAAATTCCGCGATCATTCGCTGATCCCGACCGAAGCCGTTCGGCTGGCCGCCCTGGCGCTGCTCGCCGAGGGGCCGCGGCGCTATGGCGAGCTGGCGGTCGAGGTTCGGCACTTCACCAGCCGCATGCTGGGACCGAGCCTCGACGTGCTGGGCACCTCGATCGAGCTGCTGCGCCATGAAGGCCTGATCGAGCCGGTCGGCCGCCGCGCCGGCCCGAGCCAGAGCCTCAGCGCCGACACGACCGTTCAGATCACCGACGCCGGACGCGCGGCCCTCAAGGAGCTGCTGACCAGCCGCGTCCGCGCCCCCATGACCGACCTGTCGCGCATGGTGGTGGCGCTGAAACTGCGGTTCCTGCAGCTGCTCGACCGCGACGAGCAGAAGGCGCAATTCGAAATGTTGATCGAGCTCGCCGCCGCCGAGCTGGCGCGGCTCGGAGATCTGCGCACGCAGGGGGCCAGACCCGACGATGCGCTGGGTGAGTGGCTCGATCAGGAGATCGCGCAGACCGAGCAGCGCCGGGCCTGGTACCAGCGGCGGCTCACTGCATTGTGATGGAGGCCCACCCGTGCTCGTCGCCGACAACATCCGCCGCAAGCTCACCGAGACGTTCGCACCGACGCGGCTCGATATAAACGATGACTCGCACCGCCACGCGGGTCATGCCGGTGCGCGCGAAGGTGGCGAGACGCATTTTTCGGTTGAGATCGTGTCTGCGGCCTTCGCCGGAAAATCGCGGGTTGAACGCCAGCGCCTGGTCTATGCGGCACTGGCGGCGGAGCTTCAGGATCGGGTTCATGCGCTGGCCCTGCGCACTCTGGCGCCTGGCGAAGACGTGCAACCAAAGGCGGCCCCGCAACCGGTTGATCGGGGCCGTTAACCAAGCAAACCACGGTAATCACTTAAATTTTTAGTCACAATTTATGCGTGTGACGTTGACAAAATAACGTCGCCATGATTGTAATTTTGATATGGGGAGCAACGCGCCACGCAGCGTGCGGATCAGCGGACGCCGGACCAGCATGCGGCTGGAAAGCCAGTTCTGGGAGGCGTTGCGCGACGTCGCCGCGCGCGAGCGCAGCGACATCGGCGAGATCTGCACCAGGATCGCCAAACGCGCCCGCAACACCAATTTGAGCTCGGCCGTCCGCGTCGCCATGATGGCGTATTACCGCGAACTCGCCGTCGGCCGCGAGCCGATAAAGTCGTTCGAGGCGGTCGGCGACTAGTCTAGGACGAGGCCGGCTCGCCGCCCGCTCCCGCGGCGTCTTTCGATCCCGTATAGAAGGTCGGCCAGCGGCGCTGCACGACTTCGCCGTCGCTGCGGTAGGCATGACAACTGCCGATGATCGACGGTCGCTTGTCGCTCGGCATCTGGTCGAGCCGCTTCTGCCGGAGTGCCACCAGGGTCTGGAACACGACGGTCGCCACCGGCCCCAACAGTTCGACGAGATGCGTGCAGCCGTTCACCCCGCCCAGTAGCTCGCGCACCTTCATGGTCCAGCCGGGAGCGATGCGCAGGCCCTTGAGGACCGAGAATTTAGGGGTGATGTCCGGGCAGACGCGGTAGGGACCGGCGTCGGTTACCGCCTCCACATCCCGGACCCACATGTCGTCATCGACGGTGAGCCGCACCCACATCTCGTGCAGCGGCTCGCCGGCGAGGATTTCGCCGCGGTCATGATTGGGAAAGCTGTAGGTCTTGGTGTCGACGATATGCCCCTCTATGTCCCACAGGCCATCGGCGCGGCGGTAGCCGCGGCAATCGATCTGGCGGCGATGGAGCGGCTCGCGGGCGACCGGTGGCGATAACGGCATGAA